>CAZIPZ010000015.1:0-32796 GCA_964541075.1 uncultured Solibacteraceae bacterium
ATGAGCTTCCTGTTCGTCACCAGCTTCGCCGCGTTCGAGAGCTTCTTCGTGTTCCCAACAAGCGCACGATCTGGGCATGTATACGGTTCTTTGGTGTTATTTGAGGAACTCCGCCTTCAAAACAAAGGAAGCTGATTATCACTTTTCGGCGGATCTCACCGGACAGGCGAATCATCTGGGCGTAACGATCCAGGCCGACATCATCAAGCAAAAGCAGCCCACCAATAACGGCGGATTCTCGGCTTTGAATTTCGGCAAGACCCATAAGAAGGTCTATTCGGAGTTAACCACCGATCATCCAGTCGACCTGACTCGCTACCAGGTCGCCAACTGTTACATGGGACGATCCGGATTGATCAATTCAGGCGGGGAATCCGCGGGCGAGAGCGATTTGAAAGAAGCTGTCAAAACGGCGGTTATCAACAAGCGGGCCGGTGGTATGGGGCTGATCTCCGGACGAAAAGCGTTCCAGCGTCCCATGCAGGAAGGTGTGGGGTTGCTCAATGCAATCCAGGACGTTTACCTGGCGAAGGAGGTCACGATCGCATAGCAGGTGCGCGAATTCTTTCAGGTTAATTTCCGCTCTTGTTTTTGTTCCTGAGATTCAGTCCGACTGCTGGACGGTCCTTCACCCCTGTCACCCTTATTGGGAGAACCGTTTTCCCATCGTGTCTGAAAAAAGGATCGACCACTTTTAAGAACAACGACTTTATTCCGGTGGTCGCCTGAGAAAGCTTGGCTTGCATTTCCAGTGTTCCGGTAAAGGCGAGTTCTTCACTCCGGAGCATGTAGGTTCCTGCCAACTCCACACCGGCTCCTGGAACCGCGAACGAAACCTCATCCAGCCTGATCCGCTCGTTGCCGAATTGGAATCGGCCCTTCAAGCTGGATATGACGTTTTGATCAGCTTTATCGAGTTCCTTAATGCCTCTTCCTCGACGACTCAATTCATCGATCTTTTCCTGGATATTGATGCTCGTGAATCGGGCGCGGTCGATCGCGAATCTTCCATGCAGGCGCAGTTTTTCGATGACATCCTCATCTCCGGGAGGAAGGACGAACGCCGTGTTGAATGCGATCTTGCCGACAACCAAAGGCTTTTTCGACTTAACCGCCAGGCTGAGCACGTCTTCCACACGTCCCTTGGTCACTTGCATTTGAAGCGAAACGGTCTTCCCTTTGACGTTGGGTGTGCCGACGACTCCTCCATTGGCAACAAGTTCCGTTTCCCCGAATTTCGCCACGACGGGTCGTAGTTCCGTGTCACCGCTCGTTCCATCAACCACCGCGGTGAACTCTGTTTTCAGGTGGATGGGATTGCCTGCGATCTCCACTACAAAATCGGGAGTGTCCGTTTTTCCGGTTACCGCAATTCGTTCCAGGACGCCTCTGAATCTTCCTGTCGATGACAGAATTCCGCCGATACCCTTGAACACGGAGAGGTCCGCATTTTGAAAAACATATTGTCCTGAAAGCGGTGTCAGGCCTGCGTCGTCCTGGTTCCACGGTCCGAATTCACCTGTTGTTTCGATTTCGCCCGGCGGTTTCGCGTTCGTGAGAAGGCTTTGAAATTCGAATGGTTTGTTGATTCCAACGGAATGCAAAGCCATCCTTTTGAGTTCAAATATGAGCGGTTCCTTATATGGATTTTTGGGAAGAATTGTAAGCGTGGTCCCGTCGGCAACGATATTTTCGATTTCAAAGGGATGCTTTTGAAGAGTGTCCTGCCTTGGTTCATCTTGCGACCCGTCTTTATTTGAATCTGATGTTTTCGATCTTCGCGCAATCACAATCTCCAAGCCGTCCAAACGCACAAACTCAATGCATTTGGGATTGCGCAGCAGTCCCCAGTATCCGGCATTGATTCTGAAGCTGCTGATCCTGATGACCGGAGGCAAGCTGTCATCCCCTTTATGATGGATTGTAAGGTCCAGACCTTCAGCGCCAAGCGTCGGGAAAAGGAAGGGACGAAGGTCGCGAAGTTCCACTCGCGCCTCGAAGCGTTCTTCCAGGGCGGCAATAACGCTCTCACGAGTCAGCGATCCAACCGACCGTATCGCCGCCACCGTAAAGGCGGCAGCGATAATCGCCAAAACAATCATCCACTTAAGCCACCTTCTGGACCGGCGGCTCGGTTCGAGGGAGACCGGCGCGACGTGCACGGTAAACCGAATGCAGTTGCAGGGCCTTTGACATATTCAACTCCAACCGTTCGGTTAGCCGGATTTCAGGCTGCGGAGGGCTCCATCAGCTGAAGTTGATTCGTCTTTTATGAACTATACTGCCCCTGTGAAGGGCCTCGATTTTCAGCGGAAGATTTACACCGTCTCGGAGCTGAGCACGCAGATTCGCGACATGCTTGAACGTCGATTCGTCGATGTTTGGGTGGAAGGCGAGATTTCAAACCTTAAAACTTCGACGGCCGGCCACGTTTACTTCACCCTGAAAGACGATCGTGCGCAGCTGTCTGCTGTCTGCTTTCGCAATTCGGCGCGGCTTCTGCGTTTTCGTCCGGAGAACGGAAAGTTGTTTCGGGCTCGCGGCCGAATGACGACGTATGAGGCTCGCGCAGAATACCAGCTTGTGGTTGAGATTCTGGAACCGGCCGGACTCGGCGCCCTTCAATTGGCTTTCGAACAACTCAAGGAGAAACTGGAGAAGGAAGGCCTCTTTCAGTCCGAGCGCAAGCGCCGCATTCCGCAGCTTCCGCAGAAGGTCGGCATTGTGACTTCCCTGAAGAGTGCGGCGCTTCGTGATTTTCTCACGGTTCTGAAGCGGCGGCATAACGCCGTTCACGTACTCATTTATCCAGCCGAAGTCCAGGGCGAGGGCGCGTCTCTCCAAATCATGGCGGGCATCGATTTTCTGAGCCGGCAAACGGATGTTGACGTCATTATCATCGCGAGAGGCGGGGGCTCGATGGAAGATTTATGGGCCTTCAATGAGGAACGCGTGGCCCGCGCTATTGTGCGTTCACAAAAGCCGGTGATTTCTGCTGTTGGTCACGAAGTGGATTTTACGATCAGTGATTTTGTCGCCGATTTAAGGGCTCCAACCCCAAGCGCCGCGGCCGAACTGGTCATCAAGTCTAAGGAAGAACTTCTGCAGCATCTACATCAGCTGGAAGTCCGCCTCGAAAACGGCGTCAGCCGGCGCATCAGCTCACTGAAACACTTCCTTGCCGCAAAGGTGGGAAGCCGCGGTTTCATCGTAGCTGAAACGAGAATTCGCCGGATGGTCCAGCGCGTGGATGATTTGACGTTTCGCTTGTTGCAGACCGGCAGGGCAGAGGGATTCACACGTTCTCGTTCCCATAACGTTGCGATTCTTGATCAGCGCCTTTCAAACGCCATTCAGCAGCGGCTGAGCAAAGGACAGCATTCATTCGGGAAACTGGCGCACAATCTCGATGCTCTTAGCCCGCTAGCCGTATTGGAGCGTGGATATGCACTTTGCTTTACTTCCGACGGCCGCTTGCTGAGATCGGCCGGATCAGTGGACGTCGGCGCCAGTGTAAGCGTCCGTCTGCATCGCGGAACTCTGGATGCGAAAGTGGTTTCCAAAGAGGAGTGAATTCCCGCAGATTCATGGATACAGAGCAAAAGGTTCTTAATGCAGTCGGGCGCGCCATGGGACGCTTTTCTATGCTGCGACCGGGCGATAAAGTGGCGGTTGCGGTCTCGGGCGGCAAAGACAGCTTATCGCTGCTGCACGCCATGGTTGCCTACCAGAAACGCGCTCCGTTTCCTTATGAATTGGTCGCCGTGACGCTCGAGCAGGGGAAATTCAAGCTTCCAATTACTATTCTTCGAGAAAAGATTCAATCATTGGGGGTCGAGTGGGTGCTGCGTGACGACCAGGCCACCTTGCGGCTCATCGCCGATGGTGTTCCCCACGGTTGCGATGTCTGCAGTCGCCATCGCCGCTTCAACCTCTATAGAATCGCTTCTGAAGTCGGATGTACGGCTCTTGCGCTCGGACACACCGCCGATGATTGCGCGGAGTCCCTTTTGCGCAACATCCTTTTCAACGGCCGGATAGCATCTTTGCCCCCGGTAGCAACATCACAGAAAGGAAATGTCAGGCTGATCCGTCCTTTCGTCTACGTCTCGGAAGATCTTTCGACCCAGTACGCGAAGGCGCAAGGGTTCTTGCCGATTGCCTGCATTTGCAGTGAAAAAGAGAGCGTCCGAAAGGAGATTCGCGAGTTTTTAGAAATCATGAAATCCCGTCATGTAGGAATAACGGATTCTTTAATGGCAGCCCTTGGAAATATCAACCTATACACTCTGCTTGGAGAAAAGCCGGAGACGGCCCTAGAATTTGCAGGTCCATTCCTTGACGAAGATAGCGATTTCTAGTCCCGGAGCTTTGTGGCGAGCTCGCATTGGCAGGTTTTGCACAGGTGCTTGACGAATGCGGCTCGGGGACTGCGCGACGCCAAGAAGATGCAAAAATATCGTTTAAGAAACAGATTGAACATGACCGGGGGTGCGCATGCTCCAGTTCATTGAGAAACGAAGGTTGGTCCTCTTGGCTCTAGTCTTTTTGCTGTTTCTTCCGTCACGCGAGTTGACGCAGACCCGCAAGGCGCCGCATGCAAAAATCCTTGTTGCCGGCGCTTTGAAGGTCGCCCGAAAAGAGGGGAAAGCGGTAATGCTGGATTTCGGCGCGTCGTGGTGCAAATGGTGCCACCATCTTGAAGCTGCTTTGCATTCACCAGAGTTGGAACCTTTCTTTAAAGAAAACTTTGTCATCGTCAATCTGACAATTCAGGAAACCGACGACAAGAAGGATCTGGAAAATCCCGGCGCTGACGACCTCCTCGCCGAGATACAGGCTTCTGATTCGGGCATACCGGTGATTATTGTTCTCGATAAGGACGGGAAGAGAATAGGACACTCTTTGGTTATGCCTAAGGAAGGCAATATCGGCTATCCCGTGACGGTCGAAGAAATCCAAGCGTTCGTTGGTCTGCTTGAAAAGACGGCGCCCCGTATGACGGCCTCTCACCGGGCCTTGGTTTTGGACTGGCTAACCACTCACGCGCCAAAGGTTGAGTAACAAGAGACTTCCACGGCGCTTATATCTTTATCTTTTTCCCTCGTTTGCCATCGTGTCCACCATGATAAATTGACCGTGCGGTCTAAGTCTGACTCCTTGTTCAAAATAAGGATGGACTGTTATGACATCGAAACAACTCGTGAGGCTGAACGTCAACGGGGACTTCTTACAGATTGCGAGCCTGCCGACTCGCACGCTGCTGGAAGTCCTGCGTGAAGACCTTGGTCTTACAGGAACGAAGCATGGTTGCGAAGTAGGTGAATGCGGAGCCTGCACAGTGCTGCTCGACGGGGATCCCGCCCTATCATGTCTGTTGCTTCCTCTCGAACTCGAAGGACGCAATATCACCACCATTGAAGGTATGGCGTGTGAAGGGAGACTGGATCCGCTTCAGGAGGCATTCGCAGTGCTTGGCGCAGCTCAATGCGGCTACTGCACGCCTGGGATGCTGCTGGTCGCCAAAGCCCTGTTAAATGAACGTCCGGAGCCCACACGAAGTCAAATTGCTGAAGCTCTTGGAGGGAACCTCTGCCGGTGCACCGGTTATCTCAAGATCTTCGAAGCCATCGAAATGGCAGCCAAACAGAAGGAACTGGCCGATGTCTGACAGAGCGCTGAATGTTATTGGCCGTTCTTTGAAAAAATTGGATGCGGCTGCAAAATGCACGGGCCAGACAGTGTTCGCCGACGACATTTTTCTCCCGCAAATGTTGTTCGCAAAAATGCTGCGGAGTACGCGGCCATATGCGCGAATTCATAGTCTAGACACTTCGTGCGCTGAAAAGATGGAAGGCGTGAAGGCGGTTCTGACCGGATCCGAGCTTCCCATAACGTTTGGAATTCTTCCAGTCTCCCAGGATGAACACACCCTCGCAATTCATACGGTGCGATACGTCGGCGAGCCGGTTGCCGCTGTCGCAGCTCTTGATGAGGAGACGGCGGAGGAAGCAATCCGTCGGATCAATGTCGAATATGAAGACCTTCATCCTGTGATGTCGATTTTTGAAGGCGTCCAGCCAACCGCAACTCCAATTCAGGGATATGCCGAGCAGGGAAACATTCACAAGTCGGTATCGTTGGAGTTCGGCGACACCGAAAAAGCTCTGGCCGAGGCGGATGTGGTTCTTGAGGACATATTCTTCTATCAAGGAAATACGCACTTGCCCATCGAGCAGCATGCCGCAGTTGCGATCTGGCGACCTGAGGGTCGCCTGACAGTGTGGTCTGCGACACAGACTCCTCACTACGTTCACCGCGCTCTTGCGCGCGTGCTTGGACTGCGCCCGGACCAGATTCAAGTCATTGCGTGTCCTAATGGAGGCGGATTCGGCGGCAAGAGCGATCCGTTCAGCCATGAGGTGGCTGTCGCCAAGCTCGCAATGAAGACGGGCAGGCCCGTGAAAATCGCTCTTACTCGCGAAGAGGTGTTCTATTGTCATCGAGGCCGGCACCCCGTTCTGATGCGCTCGAAACTGGGGATTGCAAAGAACGGAGCTATAGCAGGGTTGCATTTCAAAACCATTCTCGACGGCGGCGCGTATGGAAGCTACGGAGTCGCCAGTACGTACTACACCGGCGCCCTTCAGACGACGACCTACCAGCTTCCTGCGTACAAATTCGAGGGAGCGCGCGTTTTCACGAACAAACCGCCTTGCGGGCCCAAGCGCGGACATGGCACTCCGCAGCCTCGATTCGGGCTCGAAATTCAGCTGGACAAAGCTGCGGAACTTGTCGGAATGGATCCCGCCGATTTGCGCATTAAGAACCTGGTGCAACCGGATTCGGTGACGGCGAATTGGCTCACTATTCACACGATCGGACTGAAGACGTGCATCGAAAAAGTCGTCTCAGCGTCCGGATGGAAACAGAAGTTCCGAAGGCTGGAGTATGGACGAGGAATCGGGCTTGCGTGCGGTTGCTATCTGACTGGCGCAGGACTTCCCATTTACTGGAACAACATGCCTCAATCCGGTGTGCAGCTTAAATTGGACCGCTCGGGTCTGGTGACCGTCTTTTGCGGCAGCACGGACATCGGTCAAGGTTCGGATTCGATCTTGGCCTACATCGTGGCTGAGATTCTTGGCGTCGATCCGCTTCGCATCCGCGTTGTCACTGGCGACACAGACCTCACGCCCGTGGATCTCGGTAGCTACTCGAGCCGAGTGACATTGATGACGGGCAATGCCGCTATTCAGGCTGCGGAACGCGCGCGTGAACTGCTCGACGATGTTGTCGCTGCAGAGCTGAAGATTCCGAAAAACCGGGTTGTCGCAGCCCAGGGCAGGATGTTTGATTCGGAAGATTTTTCGAAAGGAATCGATTTCGAAAGGGCCGTTCAGATGACAGAAGCGAAATTCGGCGCCCTCGGCTTTGTCGGATCCTACACGCCTCCAACGTCCGCTGCGAGGTACAAGGGAGGCGGCGTCGGCCCAAGCCCGACGTATAGCTTTTCTGCTGGTGTGGTTGAAGTCCAGGTCGATCCGGCGACCGGAATAATCCATCTTGAAAAAGTCTGGATGGCGCATGACATTGGGCGCGCGATCAATCCGTTGCTTGCTGTCGGCCAGGTTGAAGGAAGCGTGTACATGGGGCTGGGGGAAGCACTGATGGAAGAACAAGAGTTTCGGCTTGGGGTGCACAAGACGCCAAGCATGTTGGATTACAAAAGCCCGACTTCGATGGAAATGTGTCCGATCGAAACAATCCTTGTCGAAGAACCAGACCCGATGGGTCCATTCGGAGCAAAAGAAGTCGGCCAAGGACCTCTGCTTCCAATTCCGCCGGCCGTTGCAAACGCTGTGTACGATGCGATTGGCGTTCGGATCGATGAAATCCCGATCACTCCGGAAAAAATTCTCAAGGCCCTGAAAGCGAAGGCGTCGGGTAAGGATAGTCGGTTTGGTCCCACGCAATTTCCATCGGTCGAATATCGCGATCCCACCTTCATCCCGCCTCCGTGGGAGGGGGGTGATGGGAGGTCTGTAAATCAACCCGACTACACGCGGAAGGGACTCTGAACCTATGTTGCGCCTACCTCAATTCAAGTTTTATCAGCCCCAAAACACCATGGAAGCATTGGAAATGCTTGCCAGTGAAGGTCCAGGCGCCAAGGTTGTGGCAGGAGGAACCGACTTATGGCCCAAAATGAAACGCCGTCAAATGGAGCCGCGCGTAGTCATCGGCTTGAGACGCCTGACGGATTTGCGGACCTTTACCGGATCGCCTTCTAAAGGGTTGATGCTCGGAGCGAATCTTACACTCCGTGAACTGGAGCGGAATCCGATGCTGATTGAGAGTTATCCCGCCATTGTTGAGGCGGCTCGTTCGATATCCAGTCCGCCCCTGAAAACGATGGGTACGCTCGGAGGGAACCTTTGCGTGGACACGCGATGCTTCTATTATGATCAAACCTATGAATGGCGTCGGGCGATCCATTTCTGCCTTAAGAAGGATGGGGACGCCTGCTGGGTTGCGCCCGGAAGTTCGCGATGCTGGGCCGTGTCTTCCACCGATCTCGCGCCGGTGATGATGGCGCTCAATGCGCGGGTCCACCTTGCCTCCAAAAGCGAGTCGCGGACACTTTCTGCTGCTGAGATGTACAGCAATGATGGCGTCGGATACATGGTGAAACGTCCAGACGAGATCATTACTTCTGTCGAGTTGCCGCCTATAAACGGCGACATTACGGCTTTTAAGAAACTGCGCCGACGGGGTTCAATCGATTTCCCGATCCTGAACGTCGCGGCCTGGCTCCGGCCTTCCAAGGAGTGCAGAATCATAGAGGACGCGAGAATCGCAATCGGCGGCCTGGCATCCGCCCCATTTCTTTCTAAGGCGGCGAGCCTGGCGCTTGTAGGCAAGGAACTGTCAGCGGACTGCATCAACGAAGCTGCATTGGCGGCCAAACGCGACTCTCGCGCTCTAGACAACACCGACCTCGATTTTTCCTGGAGGCGAAACATGGTTGAAGTGTGGGTGAGGCGAACCTTGGAGCAGGTTCAGGATCGTTGGTTATTTTCGAAGTGATGCAAGAAAAAGCTCTGCGAATTGTTCACCTAGCTCGTCGACTGTGAATGTTCCTTTTGGCGAATACCACTGAATGCTCCAATTGAGGGCGCCGAGAATGGCCCAAACAACGACCTTGACGTTGGCTTTCTTGAACGCGCCCCTCTTCATTCCTCTCTGGATCACTCTACGGTAAGCCTTTTCGTATTCGTCTCGGCGTTGAATCACTTTCCTTAGCAAAGGATCGGGAAGCGATCGGAAGTCCGTATGAGCTGTGGATCCTGGCAGTTCCTGCAGAATCGTTCTAAGGTGCGTCTTGATCAAAGAACGTAGTTGTTCCTCGGCAGACAGACCAGACTGGGAGATCGAGGCGGCTTCCGTTATAAGCCTCCCGAGAGATTGCTCCTGGCAAAAAAACAGCAAGTCTTGCTTGGAGGGGAAATAGTAATAGAGGTTTCCCTTGGCCATGTGAACCTTGTCTGCGATCTCCTCCATCGTCACCCCGGTGAATCCACTGCGCGTGAAGGCATCCGCGGCCGAGCGAAGAATTTCAAGCCGGCGGTCGGTGAATTGACGATATCGGCGGGCGGGCTTCTTCGGCGCCTCTGTTACAGGCTTTCTAATTCTTCCGGCCAACTTTTTCTCCTTTCTGCCGAAAACTTCCGGCAATCATGCTGACTGCTTGCGACGCCCGCATACTGCTCGTGTCGATGGTTTGAGCAGCCTCCAAGTACAGCGACGTTCGGAGTGAGAGTATGGATCGGAGTTCGGACATTGCGGAAGCACGATTTGCCATCGGTCGCGTGTCGCCTTGCTTGAGCACTCGTTTCCAATGATCCTCGGGAGTGGCTTTCAGCCACACGGTATGCGTTCGCCTCTTCAACAATTGCCAGCTTTCAGGGTCGGTGACGATCGAACCTCCGACCGCGATCACCATCGGTTTGTTCTGTGCCAGCAGCTTTAATAGAAGATCGTACGCTATGCGCTTGTAGTAAGGTTCACCGTGAAGAGAAAACAGATCGCCCAGTGTGAGGTTCGCCTCCTTCTCAATAAGGGAGTCGAGTTCGATAAATGTCGACTTCAGGGTCTTGGCCAGCGCGCTGCCGATGGTGGACTTTCCCGACCCTCGTAGGCCGACGAGGGCCACTATGGGCTTTTGTTGCTCGTCCGACGAAAACAGGGAAGCCAGTGGGACATCCAAAGCTCTGGCTACATCGGCCAGGCGCGCGACCGAAATGTTGCCCTTGCCGGTTTCAAGGTCAGAAAGAAAACGGGAGGACACGCCAGAGCGTTCAGCAACTTCCCTCAAAGTCCAGCCCATCCGTACGCGCCGGTTGCGAACGCGACTCCCGACTTCAATCAACAGTTCAGGGTGATCCATGACAAGCAATATATTGCATATTGATTTGCCGCTCAACGTGCAATATATTTTACTTCATCCGCGTCCAACACCTTTTGGGAGAAAAGACTATGTCGAGAATGTTCATTGCTGGCGAATCAGTCAACGCAGGTTCCGGGCAAACATACGACGTCATCAATCCCGCGACCGGCGAGGTTGTGGACTCGGCCCCAAAGGGCGATGAAAGCGATGCCCGCAAAGCCGTTGAGTCCGCTGGTGAAGCGTTTAGTGCGTGGGCGGAGACGGCGGCAGAAACCCGCGCACAACTCATCCTTAAGGGCATCGAAATGGTTAAGAAGGAGCTGTCGACTCTAGCCTCGCTTCTGACGGCCGAACAAGGAAAGCCTTTCGGCGATTCGCAGCGTGAGATAGAGCATTTTCTGCATGGAATGAACTTTTACGCGGGGCTTGCTTCGAAGATTCGAGGATCCTACGTCCCACTGCCGGATAACAAGATGTATGGCATGGTTCTCAGGCAACCCGTCGGTGTAACGGCGGCGATAACGCCATGGAACTTTCCCATAACACTTATGGGAACGAAAGTCGGACCGGCATTAGCTGCCGGTTGCACCGTCGTGGTGAAACCGGCTTCTACGACTCCACTGACGACGCTTCGTATTGTCGAGCTATTGAATCTGGCCGGTTTTCCGAAAGGAGTGCTGAACGCGGTGAGCGGACCCGGTTCCGTCGTAGGAGAGGAGTTGCTTCGAAATCCGAAGGTGCGGCGGATTGCATTTACCGGCGAATCAAAGACAGGCAGGCATGTCATGGCGGTCGCGGGCAGCGATATGAAACGAGTAACGTTGGAACTTGGCGGTAGCGATCCGATGATCGTCTGCGAAGACGCAGATATCGACAAGGCGCTAACTGGAGCTTCGGTTGGCCGTTTCTATAACTGTGGTCAAGCCTGTCTGGCAGTCAAGCGGCTTTACGTTGTGGAGCGCGTGTACGATCAATTCATCGAGAAGCTTGTGGGAAAGGTGCAGCGGCTTAAAGTAGGAAACGGGATGGACAAGGATACACGTCTTGGACCGATGCATACAAAGATGCAACGTGACGAGATCGAAGCCCAGGTTGAAGATGCCGTGCGTCGGGGGGCTCGAGTGGTTACTGGCGGCAGGCGCCCTGAGGGAGCGCAGTACGAAAAGGGTTTCTACTATCTTCCCACCGTATTGACGAATGCGCCGGATGACTCGCGGGTTGTGACCGAAGAAACATTCGGTCCAGCGCTCCCGGTGTTTCAAGTGAAAGATCTTGACGAAGGAATTGAACGCGCAAATCGGTCAATATATGGATTGGGCGCTTCCGTTTGGACCAAAGATATCGGTAAGGCGCGTCAAGCCGCAGAACGGCTGCAGGCTGGGAACGTATGGATCAATTCACTGCATATCGGATATGACGAGATGCCGTTTGGAGGCGTCAAGCACAGCGGCATCGGTCGGGAGCATGGTCCTGAAGCCCTCGACTATTACCTGGAGACGAAGGGAGTTGTTGTTGCGACGCCCTGAGGAGTCATGCAATGGCCAAACTGATCATAGCGGGAGAACAGTGCAATTCATCGGACGGCGCGACCACGGATATTCGAAATCCCGCGACCGGAGAGGTGGTGGAGCCGGTTGCGGCTGGAACGCAGGTTGACCTCGATCGAGCGGTTGACGCAGCGCTGACAGCGTTCAAGAGATGGGCTGCTCTAACCGCACCAAAGCGCGCCGAAATTATGTCGATCGCATGCGACAAGCTGAGGGAACAGGAGAAAGATCTCGGACGTCTTCTGACACGCGAGCAGGGTAAGCCGCTGAGAGAGGCCGTCCTGGAAATACGCCGGTTCATTCACACGATCGAACACTATGCGGGAATGGCCAAGAGTATTCGCGGTGGGTTCGTTCCTGGTTTGGACGAGCGCCGCTACGGTTTGATCGTCAAGCGGCCGATCGGCGTCTGCGGCTCTATCATTCCGTGGAATTTTCCGGTGTCTCTTCTTGGAAACAAGATTGGCCCCGGCTTGGTGACAGGAAACACCTTCGTAATCAAACCCGCAGGCACAACACCTCTTACCGACATTCAAGTGGTTCAGATTATGAATGATGCGGGAGTGCCTCCCGGCGTGCTTAATGTGGTCCCCGGTGCCGCCTCGATTGTGGGCGAAGCACTATTAAAAGACTCGCGAGTGCGCAAAATCGGCTTCACAGGCGCGACCGCCACTGGCAGACGCGTCATGGAAGTCGCGGCGCAGAATGTAAAGCGGGTGACATTGGAACTCGGAGGCAGCGATCCCATGATTGTTTGCGACGACGCGAATGTCGATGAGGCCGTCAGCGCTGCCTCCGTCGGCCGATTCTTCAATTGCGGGCAGGCCTGCCTCGCGATCAAGCGGTTGTATTTGTTCGAAAAAATCTATGACCAATTCGTTTCAAAGCTGATCAGCAAAGTCGAGAAGCTTCGGGTTGGAAACGGTCTCGACCAGGACGTCACGGTCGGTCCGCTTCATTCAGCCGCCCAGTTGAAGGAGATCGAGGAACAGGTTAACGATGCCGTAGCGCGTGGTGGAAAGATCCTGATCGGTGGTCAGCGGCCGCAAGGAGACGCTTTCGGCAAAGGAAACTTCTTTTTGCCGACTCTCATTGCGGATGTCGACGAGAAAAGCAGGGTGTTTCAAGAAGAGGTGTTTGGGCCGGTGCTCCCGATTATGCGTGTCAAAAACCTGGATGAAGCGATAGACAAGGCGAACAGCACGATTTACGGTCTGGGATCTTCCATCTGGACGCGTGATCTGGAAAAAGCGAATGAGGCGATCAATCGGCTCGAAGCAGGCTATACGTGGGTGAATTCTCCCCAGATCATCTTCGATGAATTGCCGTTTGGAGGATTGAAGCAAAGTGGATTGGGTAAGGAGCATGGATCTGAAGCGCTGGACCACTACATGGAGACAAAATCCGTCGTCATAGCGAGAGAGATTCGGGGATAGGAGAAGCCATGGCGCTGATCGACTATCGGGAACAAGATGGCGTAGCGATTATCGAAATCAACAACCCCCCAGCAAACGCTTACACGCTAGAAAGCTTGAAGCAGCTCGATGAAGCGGTAGTGGGAGCTCGGTTTGCTCCGGCGGTCCACGTAGTTGTGGTGAAGGGCGCCGGCGAGAAGTTTTTCAGCGCTGGCGCCGACATCAACATGCTTTCGAAGGAATCCACGGAATTCCGGAACCAATTTGCATTGTTTGGACACGAAACGCTCGCGCGTCTCGAGAACACTCCAAAGCTTGTTATCGCCGCGATCAACGGTCATTGCATCGGTGGCGGGCTGGAAATCGCAATGGCTTGCGACATTCGTATAGCCAAGAAAAATGCCGGCCGCACCGGTCTCGCCGAAGTGAATTTGGGTGTGATTCCGGGAATGGGAGGAACGCAACGGCTGCCGAGACTGGTCGGAAAGGCCCGCGGCATTGATCTGGCCACGACGGGCCGAATGATCGCCTTCGAAGAGGCGCTCGAGTTTGGCCTGATAAATGAAATCTTCGAAGGCGAAGATTTTTTCGATCAGGTGCTGGACTATGCACGTCAGTTCGTTGCACCCAACAAACCCAGCAGGGCGGTGGGCCTTATCAAACGGGCCATCCAGACCGGTTTGCAGACAAGCCTGACCGAAGGCCTCGCTTTCGAGCGCGAATTGCTGGCCCAAGCTTTTGCCAGCAGCGACGCCGCGGAGGGATTGACCGCCTATCGGGAGAAGAGGGTGGCGAGGTTTCAGGGGAAGTAATCGGGAGTCTGAGATGGCTAAAATCACAACTTTTGATGATTGGAAGGATTATTTTCGACAATGGCAGAAGGACATCGGTCTGGACCTGTCAAAGTTTGGTGATTACTCTCTCGATGTGAAATTCGGCGGGCTGGATTCGGACGCCATTGGGTTCGGGGATTACCAGGGTAGACCGAAGTGGGAGACGGTTCTCCAGATTCCCGATCAGCGCGTACGAGATGCTCTGCTTCACCTCATCACCTATCAAGGCGATACCGAATTCGCATCCGTTGAGCAGCAGCGCAATCTGTTGAACACCGCTCCAACGGAATATGACCTGAACTCCGCCGTCAAGATCATGCGTGAAGAGATGCGACACGGCACGCAAATGAGTTATCTGCTCGTGAAGTATTTTGGATCTTCCGGGAAACTTGAAGCGCAGAAGCTTCTCGAACGGCGCGCGTTTGATAACAGCAGGCTTCTAGGAGCATTCAATCAGGACGTGAACGACTGGCTGGATTTTTACTGCTATACGGAGCTGGTTGATCGGGACGGAAAGTATCAGCTGACCATGCTGAGCCATTCAGGCTTCAAGCCGCTGGCGTCAAGTATGAAGCCGATGTTGCAGGAAGAGTTCTATCACCTGCTCACGGGACACACCGGTCTGGCGCGCGTCATCAAGGCTGGCAAAACGCCAATTGATCTCATCCAGAAACACATCAATAAGTGGTTTTCCGTTGCTTTGGATCTGTTCGGCGTCGACGCATCGTCGTCCGCATATTGGTTTTATGTGTGGGGTCTGAAGGGTCGCTACGACGAAGGCAGCACGCAGGAAGCTCCGGACAAAGACCGGCTGAACGAACTTTCACGGCAACACTATCTTAAGGAAGTCACAGACCTAGTGTCGGCGCTCAACAGACTCATTCCTGACGGTCAGCAGAAGCTGACGCTTCCCGATATCAAATTTCACCGCTCAATTGGAGAGTACGCAGATATGCCGTATAGCATTTACGGCGAGTTGCTGGCGCGCGAGCAATACTCTGCTCACCTGGAAGAAGCTTTGCCCAACGCTAGCGACAAATCTCGACTTTTGCAGATCTTCAAAGAGCCCGACTGGGTGCATGCGGTCTAGACATGGCTACGACTCATGTTCTGGTCTGCCAAAATGCCGATTGCAAATCTCGCGGCTCCGGTGAACTGTTGGAAGGATTGACCCAATCCTTAATAGATTCGACGGAAATCGATGTCAGGCCATACATGTGTTTCGGCGCCTGTCAGTCAGGTCCGAACATAGTGTTGTATCCGCAAAAAGTCTGGTATTGCGGCGTCAAAAAGAAAGACATTCCGGAAATTGCCGGCCACGCACGCGGCGGTCCAGCCGTTGAACGCCTGACCGAAGGCGTGGATGGTCCATTGAAAGAGCTGATTTACCAACTGCTGGATGCTGGTTTGTTTTGATACGCATTCTCAGAAGGCGCAACTCGCGGCGGCTATGCATCTGTTTCCAGAGGGAAAACCCACCAAGCTCGAAACATTCGCGGACTACCTTCTCAATGGTGGTTACCAGTCAACTCCGACAGACCCGCGTGCAATTCTGAAAGAGGTTTCACTATCCGGCCTTCGTGGACGCGGAGGAGCGAGTTTTTCCGTTGGAAAGAAGTGGACGATCGCGGCGGAGACGCCGGCAGAAAGACGGTTTCTGGTTTGTAATGCCGGCGAGGACGAACCTGGCAGTTTCAAGGATCGGCTTCTTCTGGAATACCGGCCCCACCTTGTCTTGGAAGGCATGATCCTCGCGTCTCAAGCGATCGGAGCTGAAGACGCCTACCTGTACCTCAATGAGACTTACGATCAGTGCTTCATTCGCTTTAGCGAGGCATTGAGCGAAGCCGCGCACCGTTTGGACGGACTCAGAGTGTCGATTCAACGAGCTCCCGTGGTTTACGTCGCAGGAGAAGACTCCGCCGCTCTCGAAGTAATCGAAGGTCGGCCTCCACTGCCGCGTCAAAAGCCCCCTTATCCAGCAGTTTCGGGGCTTTTTGGAATGCCGACTGTTGTGAACAATGTCGAAACGCTGGCGAACGTCCCATCCATCGTGCGGAACGGAGCACAGTGGTTCAGAACCTTTGGCTCGGAGCAGTGCCCGGGAACGATGATCTTCTGCTTAGGAGAAGAGATGAACAGTCCCGGTGCGTACGAACTGCCGTTGGGAACACCTCTTCGTAAGCTGTACGAAGAAATTGGCGGCGGGCTGAGAAATGACGCCGGGTTGAAGGCTGTTCTGCCGGGGGGCCCTTCATCCGGATTTTTGAGCGGCTCACGGCTGGATGTCTTACTTGATCCGGAATCAATGCACGAGGCAGGTTCCGCACTCGGCTGCGGGGTTATGCGATTTTTTCCTGAAAACGCCTGCATGGTGGAAGAGACGCTCGGCATCGCAAGGTTCTTCGCTCGGGAGTCGTGCGGGCAATGTCCGTCATGCCGGATGGAGACGAACATGTTGGCGAGCATGCTCGAACGCATCGATCAAGGGAAGGCGGACGCCGCATTGTTCGACCAATTTCAGAAGGTCATCGACTTCAATCGAGGCAAGGGATTTTGCGCACTGATCAACATGCCGGCCGCTCCAGTACTGAGTGCGCTGCGTCTCTTTAGGGACGAGTTTGAAGTCCACATCCGTGAAGGCGAGTGTCCGCACCGTTCGTAGTTTCGGATCAGGTGGCGTCGACCTTCCGAAAGAGATTCTTCGGACGATTCATGGCGAGAGTCGCAATTCCGGAATCGACCGAGAAGCGAATCGTCGAACGCATCAGAAGCCGGGCTCGCTGATGGACTTTATCTCGATCTGCGGTGCGTATTTCTTGACGGTGGTTTGAATCTCGCTCGCCTTTCCGATGAGCACAAACACGAGATCATCTAACGGAAAATACTGCTTTATGATGCGTCGCGCGTCAGTGGCTGTCACTTGGTCGATTTTGGCGAAATAGGAATTGATGTCGCCTTCATCCAGTCCGTAGAGTTCGAGCCTTGCAATCGTTGCTGCAAGCTGATCGGAACTTTCGATGCTCGTCGGAAATTGGCCTTTCAAGTACGCTTTTGCGGAACGAAGTTCATCGTCTGTGACGCCCTTTTCACGAAAAGTTTCGAGCGCCCGCAACGTAAGATCGATTGTTCGTTCTGTGGCTGCGTTCCGCGTGAAAGAGGAAATGCGGAATGGTCCTGCAAGTCTATGTTGCTCGAAGGATGCTCTAGCCCCATAGGTCAGTCCAGAATCGACGCGCAACAGTGTGTTGAGGCGAGAGGTGAAACGCCCTCCAAACAACGTATTCACAACCCGGATAGCGACGCGATCCGGGTTCGTGCGGCTGATTCCGACGTTTCCAATATCAAAGTAAGTTTGAGTGGCGTCAGGTTTATCAATCAGCAATAACCGCCGGCCTTTGACGGGCGATGGGGGCTCGACTTGGCGCGAAGGCGCGCGTTCCAATGTCCAAGAAGAAAAGCGCGATTCGATCAGGGCATGCATTTCTTTTGTTTGGAAGTCGCCTGCAATTGCGATGATGGTGTTCGCGGGAAAGTAGTGACGGTTGTAAAAGTCGCGAATATCGTCCCTAGTGATCGCCGCTACGGATCGCTCATCGCCGCTTACCGGACGGGCATACGGGTGTTCGCCGTAAAGATAATTGCTGAAGTAGCGGTCAATGACCCGGCCTGGCTGGTCTTTCAGAGACTTCGTGTCGTCAATGCTCTGCTCAATGACTTTCCGGACTTCATCTTCCGGAAAGGCCGGGGCCAGAATGATGTCCGAAACAATATCCAGGCCTTCGGCTATGTCTTTCTTAAGAAACTCGGCGCTGCCCTCGGTCGAGTCCAGGGCGACATTGATGTCGAACGCACCGCCCATGAAAGCGAGTTCAGTGGCAATCTGCTCGCTCGTTCGCGACGCAGCGCCCTTCCGAAGGAGTTCCGCCGTCAGGGCAGCCAAACCTTCCTTGCCTGACGGATCCATTTCAGAACCGGCTTTTATGACAAAAGTAAGGCTGACGATTGGCGTTTCGTGCTGCTCCATCAACAACAGGGTTATTCCGTTCTTGAGTTGAACCTTCGAGAACGGTGGCAGCTTGATCGATAGATCCTCGCCTTCAGATGCAAGCGGTGCGGCGAGCGCGACGACAACGAGGGCGGCAAGCATTGCAGCCTTCATCATCATTTCGCTTCCTCTTTGACGGGGATGAGAGTCGCTACAGTCCTGTTCGTTTCGGTCAGATACTGACGTGCAACGCGCTGAAGATCTTGCTTCGTCACCTTCTGATATTCATCTGCAGCGGTGAACAGTTTTCGAAAATCGCCAAACAGGACCTCATAATCACCCAGTGCGGAGGCTTTTCCGTTAATCGTCTTCATTTCTCGATAGAAGTCGGCAAGTAGGATATTCCGGGCCTTTCCGAGTTCCTGGTCGTCAACTGTCGCATTCTGAACGCGGTTGATTTCCTCATAAAGCGCTTTTTCTATCGACTGCAAATCTATGCCTTCTCTGGGTCGGACCGTGATTTCGAACAATGTCGGATCAAGGCTTGGAGAATAGGAGGATCTCACCGAAATACTCGTTTGCTCCTTGTCCACAAGCCGCCGATGTATCCGCGAGCTTTCTCCCTCAAAAAGGATCGTTTGCAGCAGCTGTAGTGGATAGTAGTCGGGATGAGTCGCCTCCGGTGCGTGGTATCCGAACATCAGAATCGGAAGCTGTCCAAATTTCCGAACGACGATTCGGCGCTCGCCAAGTTGTACAGGTTCTCGTGTCGCGACTTTCGGAGGCAGCGATCTCGAGGGGATAGGTTCGATATATTTTTTTGCGAGTGCGAACACCTGATCGGCTTTTACGTCCCCAACGATGACCATTGTTGCGTTTGCGGGCGCGTAGCCTATTTCAAAGTGATGCTTAAGATCAGCGGATGTCCAGCTTTCGATATCCGACATCCAGCCAAGCACCGGCCATTGGTAAGGATGTGCGATAAACGCGGTAGCGTTCAGTTGTTCCGATAGCAATCTAACGTTGTTGGATTCCACGGATCTTCTTCGCTCGGACGCGACTACTTCGCGTTCAGACTCGATCATCTTTCCGTCGAATGCAAGATCGCGAATGCGGTCGGCCTCGAGATCAAAGATGGTCTCGAGCGCGGACTTCGGAAACCAATTCTGGTAGACGGTCACGTCATTGGAGGTGTAGGCATTGTTAGATCCGCCCGCAGCTTCCATGATCTCATCGAATTGTTTCGGGCCGTATTTCTTCGCGCCGTTGAACATCATATGCTCGAAAAAGTGCGACAGGCCCGTAGTTCCCGGCCGTTCGTTTCGTGATCCGACCTTGTAGAAAATATACAGTGCGACATTTGGTATGGATGAGTCTTCCTGCACCAGAATTTTCATCCCATTTCTCAGTTGGTGGGCCTGTATGCCATATTCTTCGGCTGAGGCTGGTATGACAATAGTAGTCACCGCGAAGGCAGCGGCTAGGATAGCTATACGTTGAAAAGAGGAATGCGGCACGAGCCGACACTAACAAAACGCCCCGATCTATGCAACGACCACAAGCCCTGACCAGGTTCAGCGGTAGACTGTGAGAATGAAGTCATGACGTTTGTCTTAACGGCGATCTTGTTGCCGCCGCTGTTCGTCTTCGGGGTCTACCATCTCCTTACGTGGTTTGATGTTCTCCAAATCAACTCACGTGTCTATTGGAAGAGAGTTGCGTTGGCTTCAGCCATTTCTCACGTAATTCTGTTCACAGGGTTTATTGTTTTCCTCTATCTCGACTTCAGGACGGCGATGCGTTCGGATGTCGTGGCGTCTTCGTTCGGAGGATTTGTCTTCAACCGCTCGGAATTCTGGCGATTGTTGACGATTCTGGACACCGCCCCCATCTTGGTCATACTTGCGTTGTTTTCTCTCATGGACCAGGCAGGCGTCAACCCTCCCGGGCTTCTCATCGTGGCTTTCGGAATTACATATCTTATCGGAACCGTTCAATGGTTTCTCGTTGGAGGCGGTCTTGGCGCCGTTGTTGAGAAAGTTTGGACGGGACTAAAAGCAGGCGATGAAGAGGACGAAGAGTGGATGTAGCCGCGGCGCCGCCGCGGCTACATGGATCGCGCCTTAGGTGGTCAATCGACGCAGGATAGGCAAAGCGAGGTCGTCCGCAATGACAAAATTGAGACGCGTCTCCGGTTCGAGCTTCACATGGTCGCCTTTGGTCATCAGCACCGCAGTGGTTCCGGCGCCGCTACCCAGGATTGCACCCAGAGCGGCGCCTTTCTTGCCGCCGGCGATGGCGCCGATCGCGGCGCCGACGCCTGCGCCGCCGGCGATCATTCCGGCGTCGCGTCCTTTGTTGTCATCGGCGACCACGGTGAACGGCTCACTGTTGAGTCTGTAAGTCCGGTTCCCCGGAGTAATCTCGGTGAGCACTAACTGAAGGTGCGCTCGTCCCTTCACCTTTCCGGGTTGTTCCACGTTCTGTACTTCACCGCGCACCTTTGCTCCTTTTTCCGCTACGACAGCGCCGTTGACGACAAGGGGCTCGGTGAGTGTTCCTGTAAACGCTTCGCCGTCCTGGCTGACGTCAGTGCCGACTCGGTCCAACAGAGAAATGGTGAGCGCCGTACCGGCTGGAACCGTCATCGCCTGCCGCGGTGAAGGCTGAGTCACGGCGCGAGAAGCCTGTCCAAGGGGTTTGCTTGAACTCTCGGACTTTGCTGTTACATTTCGCTGCTGCTGACTGGTCGCCTGTCTGTCGGTAAAGTTCTGGGGCTGCGCCTCTTTTGTCGGCGCCGTATTGGTCGTCTGGTCTGCGTTGGCGCTTACCGGTTTATTCGGGAGCGCGCTGCGGTCGCAACCCAGCGCAGACAGCACCAGCAGACACATTAACGCTCGATGAATCAATAACTTCATTACTTTAAGACTCCTCACGTTTGGAAATGTGCTTAGAAAGTTTTTAGACGTGGCATCGGCAATAAGATTAAAATCCGAGCTGCGGCGATGCCGTAAATCGAAATGTTTCAGTTAACTACCGAACTCTTTAGGGCGTGTATTCGCCAAGCAGCGGTTCTCGTTTTCGCCCTGTTCTGGATGTCGTTGGGTTTGAGCGTTGCGGCTGCTGGAGAACTCCCGAAAGTCTATGTCATGGCCACCGGCGGCACGATAGCTGGGGAACAGCAGGAGCCCGGGACATTGGGTGGATACGAAATTCGGAAGACAGTTAACGAAGTCATCGCTTTGGTTCCCGAAGTCAAGAAGTACGCGCAGGTTGAGGCCGAGCAGTTCATTAACCTGGCGAGCCCAAACATCAGTCCGGATCACTGGCTGCGCTTGGCTCGGCGCATCAATGCACTGTTTGCCGAGCGTCCGGATATCTCAGGGATCGTCTTGACCCATGGAACCAGCCGGCTTGAGGAAACCGCCTTCTTCCTTCACCTGACCGTTCGATCCGATAAACCGGTGGTTCTGGTCGGAGCACAGCGTCCTCCAACGGGCATCAGCCCTGATGGACCAATCAATTTGTTGGCGGGAGTGCGAGTAGCCGCATCTTCAGCGGCGAGGGGAAAGGGCGTCGTGATTGTCATGGACGAACGCATCCTGTCCGCTCGAGATGCGCAGAAGGCTTTTGCGCGAAGCGGTGGTTTTGGTGGATCTGAAATGGGTGTGCTTGGCATTGTCGCCACTCAGAGCGTGGAATTTTTTTATACTCCGACCCGCAAACATACTGTGAACTCCGACTTCGATATCAAAAACATTTCAACATTACCGCGCGTCGACATTCAGTACTCCTATGCAGGTTCCGAGGGAGCTGTTCCGAAGGACGCCAGGGGAATTATTGTTGCGACCACAGGGCTGACACCAGGCGAGCGAATTCAGTATGACGCTCTTTTGAAAAAGGGAGTTATTGTCGCAACCACTTTCCCTTCCGGTGAAAACGTGGGCTCTCCCAGTGACGAGCAAGCAGCATTTCCGGTGGTCGCCGTTCAGCATATGCTTCCTCTTCATGCGCGCATTCTTTTGATGCTCGCGCTCACAAAGACGCAGGATGCGCGCGAGATTCAACGGATTTTTGATCAGTACTAGGTTGCGCTCGCTTCAGCGGCGGTTTTTCGGACGATGATTTCCATTTTGGGGCTTGAAGAGTTGGTTCTTGCTGTTACAGACTTCACTTTCTCCCTTTGAAAATGCGGTTTCACTAATGTGCTATTGGCTTTCCGAGATGGCGCCTGACATCGCATTCGCCAAGAATTGCTCCCCACGTTTCATCACCGGGGCGGTGCTTTTGCAGGTTAGCGTGTACTTTTTTAAAATTTCCGAGGCCTCTTTTGAAGGTTGATCCGCGGTTTTGCAGACTGGCTGCGCACTTCTCTTGAAAATGGTTTGCATTTTTCGAACGGAGTGTGTGCGCACTCTTCAGCAGCCCGCTCCGGTCCATAAGATCGGTTGCCGCATTGCCGGACCTGTTCGAAATTTTGGTTGATGATGTGCGTCTTTTATCGTGCGGAGTGCGGGACTTCCGGAACTTCGAATTGCGGTGGATCAGGGTCGTTGGTTAGGCTCAGGAGCGATTGAACAAAACGGTTGACGCCCGCACCGTTCGCGGTAATATGACTCATCCGGCTCGTTGAGCGTCGTTATTTCTGCCATGAGTCTAACAATCCTTGCACTTAGTTCTGCTACGATCCGTCGAGCGCAAAAGGCTATTCTTTCATGTGAGTCTTGCAACGCTGATGCGGAACTTCCCTTTGACTGGATACTTGACGAAATTACCGGTTGCAAGGATTCAAAAACCGATTATTTCCTCACTGAACCTGTGGCGTGTCCGCGGTGCGGCTCCAACATCATTGAAAAGACTTTGGTTGAGCCTGATTCCGTTGTGCGTGATCTGATCTAGTTGGCAGAGGAAGCGCCTGCAAGTCCATTCATAATGACGGGCACCATGCATGCAGGCGCGTTTTAGGTCAGTTGCGTCCCCCTGACATGGCAGGAACAATGGCGACTTCCGAGCCGTCGTCCACTCGCGTCGAGAGGTTTTCGAGAAATCGAACATCTTCACCGTTCAGGTAGATGTTGATGAAGCGCCGGAGTGAACCGCTATCGTCGCAGACGCTGGCACGAAAGCCGGGGTACTTCAAATCCAGCCGATCGAGCACTTCCTGGATCGTCTGGGCTTCAACTTCGACGAGTTCTGCGCCGGATGTAAACTTTCGGAGCGGCGTGGGGATGACGACCTTAAGCGACATAAACACCTCCTAAAATTTCTTCAAAGGCCGCCAGTTTCGGTTCGATCGTCAGGGGCGGTTCGAGATTGAGTGCATCAAGCGTCTTCAGACCGTTGCCTGTGATCACTACAACGGTGAGGTCGCTGGGACGAATGCGTCCTTGTTCGACAAGTTTTCTAGTAACAGCGATGGTCACTCCGCCGGCGGTCTCTGTGAAGATTCCTTCCGTTTCGGCGAGAAGCTGAATTCCCTGAGATATTTCCGGATCCGTTGCGTCTTCCCCATGCCCGCCGCTCTCGGCGATTAATCCGGCGGCATAGTAGCCGTCTGCCGGATTTCCGATGGCCAATGACTTGGCTATGGTTTTGGGTTTAACGGGACGGATTTCACGCGTTCCTCGCTTGACGGCGTCCGTTATTGGATTGCACCCGGCGGCCTGCGCGCCATACATACGGGTTTTGACTGGCTCCTTCAAAACACCAATGCGATGCAACTCGATCATGCCTTTATGCGTCTTTCCGATGAGAGCGCCCCCAGCCATCGGAATCACGACTGCATCGGGGCTTCGCCAACCCAATTGTTCAGCGATCTCATATCCCATTGTCTTCGATCCTTCGGCATAGAATGGTCGAAGGTTGACGTTCACAAAGCCCCACGGATATCGATCCACAATCTGGCTGCAAAGGCGATTGACATCGTCATAGCTGCCTTTGACAGCAATCAGTTTCGTTCCATACACGGATGTCGCAGCAATCTTGCTCTTTTCCAGGCTTTCCGGAATGAGAATGAGAGAAGGAAGTCCAGCAGCTGCGGCATTTGCCGCAACGGAATTCGCGAGGTTGCCGGTGGATGCGCACCCAACAGCTTCAAGTTTGAACTCAATCGCTTTGTTGATAGCGACTGCGGTTACACGATCCTTGAATGAAAGTGTTGGCGAACTGACGCTGTCATTTTTGATGTAAAGATTGTCGAGGCCCAGTTTTTTCGCCAACCGGTTAGCGCGAACCAGAGGCGTTCCGCCTGTGGTTTGACCCACAACGGGATCCGCTTCCAGCGGAAGGAGTTCTCGATATCGCCAAATGGTTTCTGGTCTGGAGGCGATGACATTTCGATTTAAAACGCCGGCGATGGCGTCATATTCGTATTCGATTTCGAGGGGTCCAAAGCAGGTATCGCAGCAGGCGAGCAGTTGAATGGGGAATTCGCGATTGCATTCCCGGCATCTCAGGCCCTTTACGAAGCTCATGTTACGTTTTCTCCTCTAAGCCTCGGCAAGGGATAATCCAAGAAAAAGCCCCGTGCCAAACGCGCACGGGGCTTTTTTTAGAGCCTTACGGGGCTTGTTTAGCAGTTTTTTACGTGGAGCAAGTTGCCTTAAATCGCCACGTACGATTACCTAGATAACAAAGCGAACTACTCTAACCGGAGACAAGTTATCTCGCTCTCCAAGTTTCCGTCAAGCAGAAATATTGGAAATACCCTTCCAGTGCTTCAGTCGAGGCATCTCCCGTTTTGTATATGACGGCTCGGAAGTGTTGGCGGAGTCATAGTGTTCCCACCGCTCGTTCCGGTCAGCGACGAACACGTCATCAAAAATCATAGTGCACAGGCGTATCATCTTCGGTCGAGGAACATTTCGGACGTGCAGCGTCGCGTAAAAGCCGTCTGCTTCAAGACTTTTCCATCGCGCCCTCTCATCGTCGCTAAGGGAAAAGACGCTTTCATTCAGGACATCGCGCAAGAACCGCAACTTAAAACCTTCGTGCAGCGCGTTCGTTGCCAGCACTATTTCTGCATCCCTATGCAAGAGTAGAACCTGGCTTCGACCGCGATGTGCGTATAGCTGAATAAAGGTCAGAACGACGGCAATCATTGTGATGATGGCAAGGATCACTGAGAACAGCGGCCTGGTTTCGCTACGGTTGAAAAGGCCGAAAATCAGGCCGATCAAGAACACGGCCGCCAGAGCAATGGTGAGGAAATGCAGAATCCTCATCCGGCTCATCTCACTTCGCTGCAATATCACCATGATGACCTCTCGCGCCCCTTTAGGCGGGCGTATTATAGCCGCAAACTTAATCAGCGCGAATAAGGCAGAGAGCGGTGGGGGTCACAAGCTGCGCAGTCACGGTTTCCACACAGAAGAGATACACCGCATTTTCATCGTGCCAGCGATAGCCCACCGTGAAGTCGCCGCCCACACTGATGAGGAAATCAGCGCCACGAGTGGAGAAGAGCACGGCGCCGTTCACAACAGGTGAACTGTGGACTTTCTGGATGAAAATGCCAAGCTGCTTTGCCGCCGGATAGATCCCGCCTTCGGTCGTCTGCCTTAGATAGGAATAATAATGTTGAGCAGAGAGCACCGCCTCATAAGGTCCCTTCACGCCGAGTTCGTCCAGTCTTTGTACTGCGGAGAGGAGATCCGTTACAACTCGACCGGGAATGGACCAATCCGACAATGCAACGCGAGGCGATTCGTGAGAAGTAAGCAGGCCCGGACCGTTGGAGCTGCCGAAAAACACCAATCGATCCTCTGCCAGCGCAACGCTTCTTGCCGCTTCTTCAACGGGATCAGCTTCGAGAGCTGGTCCTACGCGTTCAAAGCTGTCAATGGCTTCCCAGGTGAGATTGAATTCCGCACGAATCTCCGTAAGAAGCATTACGTCAGGAATCGAGAGCTTCACTTTAGAGCCTTCGGCCCCGGAGGGCAGCGGCTTAAACGCGCCTAATTGCGTAGCGACATGATTCCACCCTCGGGGACCGTCGAAATCGACGACACGTCTGGCGACGACAGTTTGCTTGAACATTGCGGCTGCTGCTTCGTCAATCGCATTCCAGACCTTTTGGGACAGGGGAGCAGCGCTGCGGCGAAGCCATTCGTCCATTATCGACCTCCTTTCAAGCTTCCTATTCCGGGAGAAACTGCGGTTCGGGCGACTGCGTGTTCGTTGTCGGCCTTTTCCTTGTCAGTGATCGGAGCTGTAGTGAAAAGATACCTCTTCAACTGCTCATCAAACGTCGGATCCTTGCGGCGAATCCATTCGAGGACCATTGCTGCATGCTCTTTTTCTTCGTCCCGGTTGTGGGCGAGGATAGCTCGGAGTTCGTCGTCGTGTGCAGCGTCAACGCGCTGCTGATACCAATCTACGGCCTCTAGTTCTTCCATCAGGCTTGTAATTGCACGGTGCAAGTCCCGGGTGAACGGAGTTAGACTTGAATCGGATTCGTGAAATCCTTCGGAAGCCATTCATTTCCTCCCATTTTCGTCATACGATGAATGCACTAACGCACTGCAATCGCCTTACCAAGGAGAGACCATGATTCGACATGCCCGTTCGATAGCTGCTCTCTTATTGATCGGACTAGTCTCCACGTCTGCTTGCGCAAGTCAGGCATTGCCGGTTGATAAAATTCGCCTGCCGCCAGGCTTTAGTATTAGCGTTTATGCCGCCAATGTTCCAAACGCCAGGGCGATGTCGCTCGGGCCGAATGGAACGCTCTTCGTCGGTTCAATGCAGGCTGGAAACGTTTACGCTGTAGTAGATCGCGACAAGGATTATCGCGCAGACGAGGTTATCACAATCGCGCGCGGTCTGCAGATGCCGACGGGCGTAGCCGTGCACAACGGCGCCCTCTATGTCGCAGCCATTAGCAGGGTGTTGCGGTTTGACAACATCGAGTCTCAATTCAGAAATTCGCCGAAACCCGTAGTAGTTACTGCAAATCTACCTACCGAAACCCATCACGGCTGGAAGTTTATCGCGTTCGGTCCCGACGGTATGCTCTATGTTCCAGTGGGCGCACCTTGCAACATCTGCGATCCAGGAGCGCGCCATGGCAACATCTCGAGGATGAAACCGGACGGCTCCGGCCTTGAAGTGTTTGCCCGCGGCATACGCAACTCGGTGGGTTTTGATTGGGATCCGCAAACGCGTGATCTGTGGTTCACCGACAACGGTCGGGACAACCTTGGCGACAACGTGCCTCCGGATGAGCTGAATCGTGTCGCCGGCCCCGGCATGCATTTTGGATATCCTGACTGCCACGCGGGAACGATCAAGGATCCGGAATTGGGGCGGGAGCCGTGCAGCAAGTTCGCTCCACCCGCAATGCCTCTCGGCCCACACGTCGCTGCTCTCGGCATGCGTTTCTATACGGGTTCTATGTTTCCGCCGTCCTATCGCAATCAAATATTCATTGCGGAACACGGTTCGTGGAATCGAAGTTCCCCGATCGGCTATCGGATTTCCTTGGTCCACGTGGAAAACGGCAAAGCCGTTAAGTACGAAACCTTCGCAGATGGCTGGCTTCAGGGATCCAGTGCGTGGGGCAGGCCCGCCGACGTTCTCGTAATGCCGGACGGCTCTCTGCTTGTGGCTGATGACAAGGCAGGCGCGATTTACCGGATCACCTATCGGCGTTGACAATGGATTGGAGCACGCCTCATGCGAGCGGTTAGCGTCGTCATTCCGACATGGAACGGGCTTGACCTGTTGCAGCAATTCTTTCCTTCCGTCACCGTGGCTGTCCGCCGATATCATGAGCAGTCTGGCGCACCAGTCGAGATCATCGTTGTTGACGACGGAGGCAGCGACGCGACTCCGGAGTGGTTGAGGAACCAGGGATTCTCCCCGGCTGTCTCGTGCGGCGCAAATGCTGAAGGAGTTGATCTCCGGTTTATTCGCAACGAACGAAATATTGGATTCGGCGGCACATGCAACCGAGGATTTGCGGCGGCGCGCTGGCCGCTCGTGTTTCTGATCAATAATGATATTGAAGTCGACATTAACGCGATCGTCCCTCTCGCCGAACACTTTGATGATCCATTGGTTTTTGCCGTCCATTGCCAAGCTCGCCCCTTCGACGATCGGGCTCGCCTTGGCAACGGTCAGCTGGGATCCTTTGCTCGAGGGTTCATTAGCGTCCACCGCGGCTATGCAGCAGAAACAAACGATGGCGGACCTTTATATTCCATGTTTGCAAGCGGCGGCTCAGCCATGTTCGATCGAAACAAACTGCGCGCCGCCGGAGGATTCGAGCCGCTGCTCGCGCCGTTTTACTGGGAAGACGTCGAGATCTGTTATCGGATGTGGAAGCGTGGGTATGTTGTCCTGTACGAACCGCGCAGCGTGATCTACCACCAGTTTTCATCGACGACTCGAAAATTGGAAGGGCGTCGAGTGAAGAGGATCCAGAATCGCAATCGCTTGATCTACCACTGGATCAATCTCCATGACCGCCCGCTCTTCGCTTCTCACATCGCATGGGTTGTTCTGCTGGCGGTCACGGCGCCGTTCACAAAACCGAGATTCCTTCTGTCGCTCTGGGATGCCGTCAGGAAACTTCCAGACATCCGTCGCCGGCGTCGGGAAGAGATAAAGGCTGCTAAACGTTCAGACAGTGACATATTCGAATTCTTCAAATCATTTGAGGGACTCCGATGATCAAGCGTGACTTCGGTTCAACCGGCGTGCAGGCGCCGGTGATCGGCCAGGGCACCTGGAAAATTGGGCCGGAAGCCGCGGATGCACTGCAAGCTGGAATCGAACTCGGCATGACGCACATCGATACGGCGGAGATGTACACCGGCGCGGAGGAAATCGTTTCGAGCGTCATTCGTGAGCAACGGCGGAATCTCTTCATCGTTAGCAAGGTTTTGCCTTCCAATGCTTCCTACAAGGGGACCCTGCGGGCGTGCGATGAGAGTTTAAGGCGCTTGAAGACGGGCTACCTCGACGTGTATCTCTTGCATTGGTGGAGCGGTTCGCATCCGATCGGCGAAACAATGCAAGCGATGGAAGACCTGGTGTCTGCGGGTAAAATTCGATTCATCGGAGTCAGCAACCTTGATGTGAAGCAGCTCAAGGAAGCACAACGAGCCCTGACGCGAGAAAAAATCGCTTGCAATCAGGTGCTCTACCATTTGAGGTCGCGAGGCGTGGAATACAGCCTGATTCCGTATTGTGAATCTCAGGGAATCGCATTGGTGGCCTACTCGCCATTCGGTCAGAACGACTTTCCTTCACCGACTACAAAACAGGGAAAGGCGCTTGCCTCTATCGCAGAGAAATACGGCAAGACCGTGCGTCAAACGGCGCTGAATTTTCTGACGCGACGGAAGCATGTATTCGCGATTCCTAAGGCAAGCACCGTCGAACACGTGAAAGAAAACGCCGGAGGCGCGGGCTGGGAATTGGACGGCGAAGACTTGAAGCTAATCGATAGCGCCTTCCCTCCGCCGCAAAAAAATGAGCCTCTCGACATGCTGTAGAAGTTTCGCAGCGCAGCCCTCCATCCGTAAATCGATCACGTTAGAGCTCGTGGTTCTCTCAACATGCATTTCCACTACGCTGAATCCATGACGCCAGTACAATTAACAGTGGAGGTGCATAGATGGCTGGACTTGCTGAGAAGACCTGCATACCTTGCCGCGGTGGAGTGCCTCCCCTGACGATGGAGCAGATCGAACCGCTCCTGAACCAGGTGGAGAGCTGGAACGTGGTGAACCACCACCATATTGAGAAGGAGTTCACTTTTCCCGATTTTCAGAGCGCGTTGAATTTCGTGAACAAAGTAGGAGCGACAGCTGAGGAACAAGGACACCATCCTGACATCTATCTTGCGTGGGGCAAGGTGGAGATCAAAATTTGGACCCACAAAATTGACGGCTTGACTGAAAGCGATTTTATTCTGGCTGCGAAAATCGACAAGCACCACCTGAAATAGCTCTCAGACCCTATGAACGATATTCGTGGCCGAGGAGCCTCAAGCAATCCTCCAAACAGGTTCGAGAAGACGTCCTACCAGGTTTCAGAGTGGAATGAACCGGGGGATCCCTCGCCTCGCACCATCCTTCTTAAGGACGAGACACGATCGATCATCAATTATAACGACAGCCCGGACGTGGGTTTTACCGCCAGCATCAACCCTTATCGCGGATGCGAACATGGGTGCATCTACTGTTTTGCCCGGCCCAATCATGAATACCTCGGTTTTTCGGCCGGTCTTGATTTCGAGACTAAGCTTCTCGTGAAGGAAGATGCGCCGCTGCTTCTCCGCCGGGAGTTGGCTTCCAGGCGATGGAAACCTCAAGTTATCGCGATAAGCGGCGTAACCGATGCTTACCAACCACTGGAGCGGCGTTTGCAACTCACGAGACGTTGTCTCGAGGTGCTCACCGAGTTTCGGAATCCTGTTGTGGTTATCACGAAAAGCGATTTGGTAACCCGTGATGTAGATCTCCTTCGGGAACTCGCGCGGCACGATGCTGCGCTGGTCTTTGTGTCGGTGACTTCCCTTGATGGAGAACTCGCACGGGAGCTTGAACCACGGGCTGCGCAACCGAGCCGAAGGCTCGCCGCTATAAGGCAACTGTCAAAATCAGGAGTTCCGGTTGGCGCGCTTGTGGCGCCAGTTATCCCCGGACTCACGGATCACGAAATTCCAGCGATCTTGGAAGCCGTTTCAGCAGCAGGTGCTTTGGCTGCCGGCTACGTTCCGTTGCGGTTGCCTTTTGGTCTGGCTTCACTGTTCGAGGAGTGGCTGGTTCTGCATACGCCGCTACAGAAAGAAAAGATTCTTGGGCGCATTCGTGAAATGAGGGGAGGCCGTTTAAATGATCCCGATTTCGGTTCGCGTATGCATGGAAGCGGCCCCTATGCCGAGAACATTCGGAATTTGTTTGAGGTTTCCTGCCGAAGGTTCGGACTCAATCATGAGCGTCCCCGTCTTTCCGCAGACGCTTTTCGACGCCCGGAATCTCCTCAGTTAAACCTGTTCTGATTTCGGCGGTTTTTTTGCACCCGCCACCATTCTGGGCCCCGCATAAAAGGTGTTTTTTCCCGGCGGAATCCGCATTCCCACACCAAAACTACATTACGCAAACAGTCTGAGGCAGATTTTTGAAAGGTTTTCAAATCTTGCTCTTTGGCAGGCAGTATGCGGAGAAGAGTTCAGCGGCACGTGTATGAAAACTACGGCGATCCTACTGTTTGCTCTTCTTTTGATGAATCAGCAGGAACAAGCGGCCCTTGCAGAATTCCAATTGCAGCGGTCAGAGCGTTTGGAAAGACAGAAGGATGTTCATTCTGAGGGCTTGGTCCGTGAGGCGACCGTCGTCTTCTTTCCCGGTGCGGTAAAGACCGATGTCAAACTTCAATCCACCGACCGTCTGCCGGACGCCAAAGGACTGGTAAACGTTGAGCGGAGGTCGAACCTAACGAGCATTGAAGTCCGACTGCAAGGGCTAACGCCGGCCACTCTGTTCGGTGGCGATTACAACACGTACGTGCTCTGGATTATTTCGCCCGAAGGTCAAGCGGCGAATGCCGGTGAATTCAAACTAAACGACAGCGCTGCGGAACTGACCTACGCGACTACGCTTAGCGCCTTTGGAATGATAGTGACGGCCGAGCCACACTATTTGGTGAGCGCACCAAGTCGCTTCGTAGTCCTTGAATACAGGCAGAGCGGTGGATCGCTCGAAGCACCCGTAGTTGAGTATCGAGGCATCGGCGGCGGCTACAACTTCGAGCGCGCAACCCTGGCTGGCGCGCCAAAAGCAAAAGGAGAAGTCCTCACCGGCCTTCGCCAGGCATGGACCGCCGTGCGCCTCGCGCGCAGCGGTGGACTGCAATGGGCGGCGGCCGAGTTTGCGTATGTCCAGCAGGTGCTTGCCGAGATCCTCGAAGTTTCCAAAAACAGCGGCAACGAACGAATTTTAGAACCGAGAGCTCGAGAACTTGTGCGGCTTGCCTCAGGCGTGCAGCGTCTCGCGCATGATCGCGCTCTTTATGCAGAACTTCAAGACAGGCGGAATGATTCCAGCCGGGCGCTCGAACTCGAACAGACCGCTGGCATTGATGAACGGCAAGTCCGGCCATCCGGCTTGACCGAACCTCCGGCCGGAATGAAGGATTTTGAAAAGAGGCCGACTGGCGTGGTGTTTGCGGTTCCCGAGTCTTTCTTCCACTATCGACGGACAGACCTCCGTCCTGAAGGGGAGGAGCGGTTGATCGACATCGCAGAAATCCTCCGTACACATGCAGGCATCGGAGGCATGTACATCCGGGTGCTGCTTGGCGATGCTCCGACCGCTTCCCCGGCCCAACAACTTCTCAGCGGACGTGCAGACGCGGTGCGCCGCTGCCTTGTTTCGGCCGGCATTACCGGCGTGTCCGTGAAGCGTTCAATGAATCAATCAGAGTCCGAGGCCTCTCATCTCACCGACGGCCAACGGGGCGCACAACCTCCGAAGATCGAGATCGTTATTGAGGATCGGCTCATTCCGATGTCCGAACGTATAGTCCAATGAAAGGGAGATATAGCCAGTAT
>CAZIPZ010000016.1:0-17160 GCA_964541075.1 uncultured Solibacteraceae bacterium
ATCTTCACGCTATTCGTCTATGAGAACTACGGCCTGTAGGCAATTTCGATATAACTCAATTCCCGTGGACTCGAAACACCATCATCATCATGCGGAACACGCCATGTACGTCAATCAGGGCGCTGGGCGAAGTCTTCAGTCGGAAAGCTGCTCAACTACCGCGGCTACTGCGGCGAACTGACCTACAACGTTCGGATCACAAAGCAAGTAAACGGCAAGAACCACAACATCGGCCTTAGGCCAAAAGCAGAATGGATAGGAATTGCGGTTCCTCCCATCATCGAGAAAAGCCTTTTTGCAGCCGCACAACTTAAGCTCAAACAACGAAAGCTCCTTAGCGATCGCTGCAAGATCCGCGAATACCTCTGCGGCGGAATGATGCACTGCACAGAATGCGGCTCAAAGCTCTGCGGGGAAACCTGCCACGGCACAATTCAGTACTACATCTGCCAAAATCGCAAAAAACACCATCTCAACAAGAAATGCGAAATGCCCTGGCTTCGAACCGAGAGAGTCGATAAGGCTGTCTGGAGAGAAATCGAATCAATCCTAAAGAACCCCAAAATCCTCCAGGACGCGTTAATGCTCGTTGGCAATCAGCCCACTGGCAGCAAGGTCTGTGAAGATGATCTTAAAAGCCAACTTCGCGAGAAGGATATTGAAGAGAACAGGGTCCTTCGCCTCTACTCCAAGGGAAAGGTAAGCGAAACCCGCCTCGATGCGATGTGCGCAGAAATCCGCAAAGAACGTGAATCAATCGAGCGGCAGATTGCGCTTTCCCAGGAAGAAGAGGAAATGCGGCAGCGTGCCAGGCGTGCAACCGTTTCTTTCGAGGGCTTCGCTTCCGGGATTGACAATCTCTCCTTTCCAAAGCGGCGGGAGATCCTAAAGACCTTCATCGATGGAACGCCAGGTACTGGCGTTTTTGTTGAGAAAAGCGGTTCCCTTAAGATCGTCGGCGCGGTTCCCGTCCCTGCGGATTACCTCCCGGGTAGTGTTCCAAACAGCAGCATGTTGTGACCCCCGGCCATGGCGACTTCGATCGCGCGCTTGGCGTGGTGCTGGCCGCGAACGTCGCGGAAGTCTTCCGCGCGCCGCTGCGCCTCATGAAGCGTGGCACGGCCATCTACGGAGAATGCTTCGAGAGTGCGACCGCCATTGATGAAGTCCACAACTTCAGTCAGAGTCCGCATCGCATAGACCGAGACGCCATCCACTATTCCTGCTTCCATGGCGTTCCCATGAGGAATGAGCAGGTGTCGAATCTTACTTTCGCGGGCCAGCATTGCAATGGACAACACTCCCTTGACGGGGCGCAGCTTTCCATCAAGAGATAACTCTCCCACGAGCATGTAGTCAGTCAGGTCCGGTTTTGCGACAACACCGTGTGCACCGAGAATACCGACGGCCATCGGCAAGTCAAACGCCGAGCCTTCCTTCTTCACGTCGGCCGGAGCGAGATTCACCATGATGTGCTGATAGGGAAAACCGAACCCGCTATTGCGGATTGTCGCAATGATGCGTTTACGGGATTCCCTCACTGTTGTGTCGGGAAGCCCGACAATGAGGAAACTTCCATTCTGACCGCCTGTTGAAACGTTGACTTCGACATCAACCAGATAGGCTTCGATGCCGTACACCGCGGCGCTACGAGTTTTGAAAAGCATGTTGGGAATCTAGGGGTAATGAGCGAAGGGAATACCATAGTAGCACAAACAGGATCGCGACTCTTCAAACGAGGCCTACCACAATCGAAGGAATGGGTGTCTCAAGAAAGCCGATGGTATCATTGGCGGCCTAAAACAATCGGGAGAGTTCGGAATGCTGCAGATACTGGCCCGCTGCACGGTCATTATCGTGAGCCTTACCATTTTGCCTGCAATCGCCTGGACCCAACAGGCGGAACGGCCTGTTGTGCGCGCCGTTCGAATAAATCCTGACGAAAGGATCACTGTGGACGGCCGGCTGGATGAAACGCCCTGGCAGCGCGCAGAACCGGCCACTGACTTCAAACAGGCAGACCCTCGCAATGGAGCGCCCTCGACCGAGCTCACTGAAATCCGGATCATATTTGATCGTGATCATCTTTATATCGGCGCGGAGTTCTTCGATTCCGACCCCAGCGGCATGCTCGGTAATCAGATGGTTCGCGACGGATTTCTGAGCAGCGACGATCGCTTCATGTTCACGATCGATCCCTACTACGACCAGCGGAGCGGTTACTTTTTTGAAATCAATCCAGGTGGTGCGATGGGGGACGCACAGTTAGTGCCTGCGCAGGGAAGCGGCTTCGGTACAACACAGAATCGCGCGTGGGACGGCATATGGTTGGCGCGTGTACGCCGTCACGATCGAGGGTGGACGGTCGAGATCGATCTGCCCTTCCGCACGTTGAACTTCAACCCCAATGCCGAAGCGTGGGGCGCAAACTTTCAACGCACCGTCCGCCGCAAGAATGAAGAAAGTTTCTGGACAGGCTGGGGGCGTAATCAGGGACTTTTCAACCTGAGTGCGGGAGGCCGGATTGAAGGCATCACAGGAGTGAGCCAGGGTTACGGCCTGGACATCAAACCGTACGTCATCGGTACGTACACCGAAGCTCCTAGCCGCAATATCGATTCGACGTACAAGGGTGACGCTGGGCTGGACTTCTTCTACAATCTCACGCCTCAGCTCAAGGCGAACCTCACAATCAATACCGATTTTGCTCAAACCGAAGTGGATGATCGACAGGTGAATCTCACGAGATTCCCCCTGTTCTTTCCCGAAAAGCGTGACTTCTTCCTTGATGGCGCCGGTAATTTTGACTTTTCTCGAGAGCCGAGTGCGGAACTGAATGCGTTCTTCACACGCAGGATCGGTCTGGATACTCTCGGCCGGCCGCAGAAGATCGATTATGGCGTCAAGATGGGCGGACAGGCAGGCCAGTTCAACATGGGTTTACTCCAGGTTCGCACTGGAGCTGACCAGGGCAGCGCCGGAGAAGACTTCACCGTGTTTCGCCCCAAGCGTCGCTTTTTGAGGCAATCCTATGCCGGCCTTATGTACACCAGGCGCTCCACGCGCGATGGCGTCACTGAACACCGTCAGACTATGGGAGGCGATTTCGAACTCGCGACAACTCGATTTCGCGGATCACAGAATCTTCAATTCGGCGGCTTCTTCATGAAGACATCCAACCCGGCAAAAAAAGGTGATGACGCTTCGTTTGGCCTGCGCGTCAATTATCCGAATGATCTCTGGAATGGAAGAGTTTCATACAGGGAAGTTCAGAAGAATCACGATCCGGCCATTGGTTTTGTGGAACGCACAGACTACCGACGATGGAATCCAACACTTCGATTTGGACCTCGGCCGCGCAACAGTCGCACAATCCGGCAGGTATCGGTGGAGGCTGCCGGCGACATCCTGACGGATACGCAGAACCGGTCTTTGGGCCGCTCGTTCAAGTTCACCTTGCTGGATCTGAATATGCAATCCGGGGACACGATGAATATCAACGTCAACCCTATTTTCGAGCGATTGGAACGCAATTTCCGAATCGCTCCCGGCATCGTTTTGCCGTTGGGCAATGAATACAGCTACACACGGTACTCCTTTGGATTCACCGCCGCAAATCGCAGAAAGGTTTCCGGCAACGCGACGGTTTCAATGGGAAATTTTTATTCCGGCCATCGCAGGGAATTGTCAACAGGAGTGAACTTGCGTCCGCGTCGCGGTGTGCTTGCAACATTCACAGGCCAGTTCAACAGAGTCGAACTGGCGGAGGGGAACTTCTCAACGAAGCTTCTTCGCACAGTTGTCAACACACAGTTCAATCCGTTCGTCTCGGTTTCGAACAATATTCAGTACGATTCGGTAAGCCGCGTTTTGGGCTGGCAGTTTCGCTTTCGATGGATTATTAAGCCGGGCAACGATATCTATTTCGTTTGGATGAACAACTGGCTCGATTCCGGGGACCGTTTCACCGTGCTCGACCGCAGCGCAGCGACCAAGATCGTCTACACGCAGCGATTTTAGCGGACTTACCGTTGAGCGGATCAGACGGAGATTCGCAGGCTATTGGCAACCACCCACTGCCGAGCCATCCGCTGAAGAAGAAGCTTGAAGGGATAACGAGTCAGCGGAAACAGTAGAACGAGCCCGGCAATGTCGCTCAGCAGCCCGGGAACAAGAAGAAGCACGCCTGCGACCAAGACAAGAAGCCCGTCGAACAACTTGTCGGTCGGCATGATGCCCGCACGAACGTCCGCCCGCATGCGTCCTATGATCCTCAGGCCTTCCAATCTTGCGAGAACAGCGCCAAATATGCCGGCGCCGAAAACGATGAGAATCGTGTACAAGATTCCGATTTCGCGCCCAACTTGAATCAGAATAACCAGTTCAGCCGCGGGAATAAGAATGACAAAGGCCGCCATGAAGGCTAGAACACGCATTGGCATATGGTACCATGCGAAACGTGAGGCATTTTGCGATCGCATGGGCCTTGGTGCGCTTCTACTTTCGACTTGCGCCGCGAGATTGGCATCGCCGGCCTCCATTCCTCCCTTTGCCTCCATTGAAATATATCCGCTGGAGACTGCGAACGGCTTACGGCGACCATCGTCCACCCTGGACGACAGTTGCCCACGAAGTCTGGCAGTTTGGGGATTGGCTTCGGACCTTTAATAGGTAGTCATGCCGAAGCCGCTGAAACATTCCGTGGCGGTGGCCATTTTCGAAAACAATCGAGTCCTGTCGACGCGTCGTCCCGACGATGATGATGAACTTCCGGGAATCTGGGGTTTGCCTGCAGGCACCTTGAGGCAGGGGGAATCGGTGGAAGACGTCATCGTCCGAATCGGTCGCGATAAGCTGGGCGCAAGATTAACTCCGACACGAAAACTTTCGGAAGGCCGCCAGGAACGAGCAACATACGTCCTGAGAATGGAACTTTGGGAAGCGCTCTTGGACGGAGATGTGAAGCATTTGGAATCGCGGTGGGGAACCCTGGACCAGTTTCAAAGAGGTGCTGAGGCGGGTTCTCTTTGCTGCCAGTTAGCCCAAAAAATTAAAAGCCGCATTGGCTTATGATTGCGTTTTCGCCAGGGACGGTAGCGGAAGATGCAATTGCCAAATGCGGCTTCTAAAACCCGCTTCAACCAATAGACAGACGAGAAGGTCCGAAAATACGTCTTTTTTGAAAATTTACCTAAATTTCCCACCGGAGCAGCAAGCTCCCCCAGGTAAAACCGGCGCCAAAGCTGGCCAACAGAATGAGATCATTGCGTTGAATTCTTTTAGAATCAGCAGCTTCTGAAAGACATATCGGAATCGTGCCCGCCGTTGTGTTGGCAAACCGGTCAATGTTAATCGCGACCTGGGAGTCCGTAAGATTCATTTTGTCGACAGCAGCCCGGATGATTCGTAGGTTCGCCTGGTGCGGAATATAGAGTTTCAAGTCCCTGGCGGTGCAGTGGTGCTTCTTAAGAATCTCTTCGGAGACCTCTACCATGCCCCTAACCGCAAACCTGAAAACGTTCCTCCCGTCCTGGTGAACGTAATGCATTTTCTTTTCGATGGTTTCGACGCTCGGCGGATTGAGGCTTCCACCAGCCGGCATGTTCAGAAATTGCGCGCCGCTTCCATCGCTTTTCAGCACAAAGTCAATGATGCCGCGTTCTCCGTCCAGCGTGGGTTCGACCAAGACTGCCCCGGCCCCATCACCGAATAGCACGCACGTCGTCCGATCCTCCATATTGATAATAGAAGTCATTACGTCCGCACCGATGACCAGCACCTTCTTGTAGGCGCCCGTGGAAACGAATTGTGAAGCGGTAGCTAGGGCGTAGACAAACCCGGAACACGCACCGGAAAGGTCAAATCCCCATGCGTTTACAGCTCCGATCTTCGTTTGCACCAGGCATGCGCTTGAGGGAAAAAACATGTCCGGCGTAACCGTCGCGACGATGATCAGATCAATTTCCGCGGGATCGAGTCCGTTTTTTTCCAGCAGGATCTTTGCGGCGCCTGCCGCAAGATCACTCGTCGCTTCCCCTTTCGCGACGACACGCCGCTCGCGGATGCCCGTTCTTTCGAAGATCCATTCGTCCGAAGTATCTACAACTTTCTCCAGATCCTTATTGGTGACGCGTCGTTCAGGGAGGTAATGACTCGTAGCGGTTATTTTTGCGTGAAGTTTACTCAATAATCTTCCCCTTCTTGCATCAAAGCGCCGAAATCTAGCACATCGTTCAACATGTTACAATCTCCACTTGGGCAAGCCGATGGACCAGACATACTTTCAAAAAGGCTTCGGACTGCGAGCTGAGATTCGTCCTCAGTTGCATGAAAACTATCGAAGCCAAGTCGTAGATCTGATGCGGGCGAACGGTTTTCGACTCGACGCCGGCAGCTTGACGTTTCTGCTCGCCATGGAGTTCGGCTTTTGTTACGGTGTCGAGCGCGCCGTCGAATATGCTTACGAAACGGTCGCCAAGTTTCCGCATCACCGCATATTTCTGACGGGCGAGATCATCCACAATCCCCACGTTAACAATAAACTCGAAAGAATGGGCATTCGGTTTCTTCCGGGTGGTCCAAACAAGTATGACGAAATTCTTAGAGATGATGTTGTATTGATTCCGGCATTTGGCATTCCCGCATCGGACATTGATCTACTCAATCAAAAAGGATGCATCGTTGTAGATACAACCTGCGGATCCGTCCTCAATGTCTGGAAAAATGTGGAGCGATATGCTCGCGCAGGCGTCACTTCGGTCATTCATGGAAAATTCGAGCACGAGGAAACCAAAGCGACGTTCTCGCGCACCACGCTCCATCAGGGAGCACATTTCGTCGTTATTCGGGATAAGAAGGAAGCTTCATACGTTTGTGATTACATTGTCGATGGTGGGAGTGAAGAGCAATTCATGGCTCGTTTCCGTCAAGCTGTCTCGGCCGGTTTCGCGCCTCAAATTCACTTGCAGCGCATCGGCCTCGCGAACCAAACGACAATGCTCAGCTCTGAATCTCTCGAAATTGCGGAAATGCTGCGCGTCGCCATGAAAGAACGGTATGGAGATGAAGAGTTAGCGATGCGATTCTTTTCTTTTGACACCATTTGCAGCGCAACCCAGGATCGCCAGGATGCTGTCCGCCGGTTTGAAAAAGAGAACATTGATCTGATGATCGTCATCGGGGGCTACAACAGCAGCAACACCAACAATCTGGCGAAGATCGCCTCGAGTTTCACCCGTGCGTTCCACATCGAAGATGCCGCCGCCATTCTGAGCTCCGATGAAATCCGGCATAAACCTGCTGGGAAATCGACGGAAGTGACCACGGCCGGCTGGTTGCCCGACAACGCTCGCAAGATCGGGATTACGGCCGGAGCCTCCACGCCGAACAATCAGATTGGAGAAACGATCGAACGCATTCTCGGATTTCGCGGTAAAATAAATCTCGCGATGTTGTTAGGAACCCATCAATAAATGGCACACGATCTGAAGAAGGCAAATCCGACGTCCATCATTCCCGAGGCGCCCGCCAAGATCACGCGCAAGAAAAAGAAGCCAAAGGAAATCGCCGTCGTCAACCCGGACAACTGCACCGGTTGTGAAGCCTGTGTCAGCTTCTGCCCGGTCGATTGCATCGAACACACGCCGCGCGACACCGCCGGCGGAGTGAACGTGATCATTTCGAATGTTCAAATTCGGTTTGATGAATGCATCGGTTGCAAGATCTGCGTTCACGTTTGCGAGAGGATGGCGTGGGACGCGATTGCCATGTATCCCACTGAGCAGGTCGAGGAGTACTTCGGCATCAAGATCCACGACAAATACGAGGACGCGGTAGCCGCATACGAAGGCCAGCCATCTTCCACGACCTCCTGATCAAGCCGACTTCAAGAAAGCGATTTATGGTTCGACTTCTGCAGTCCTCTCCGCGATTGCTTTGATAAGGATTTCGCCGTGGAATCGTCCGTTTTCGATAAATACTTCTCCATTCTGGCGGCCGCCTACCACTGAACCTGCAAGATAGACGCCCGGAACATTCGTTTCGAAAGTTTCCAGGCTGTACTGAGGTCGCAACGTTTCGTGATCGTAATCGACGCCGAGTTGGTCGAAAAACTTCATGGTAGGGTGATACCCAGTCAAAGCGAAAACTTGTTGAGCCGGAATTACTCGTGTCGCACCGTTCTGCGAAATCTTCACGTTGCTGGGATTGATCTGCAGGACGCATGAATTGAAGTACGGGGTGATCTCGCGATTCTTGAAACGATTTTCGATGTCTGGACGAATCCAGTACTTTACAGAGCGTCCCAGTTCGGCGCCGCGATGAATCAACGAAACTCTAGCTCCTCCACGAAATAGGTCCAAGGCGGCTTCGACAGCAGAGTTCTTTCCTCCAATCACAACGACGTCGCGATTGAAGAAAGGATGAGCTTCCGTGTAGTAATGCGACACGTGAGGCAGATCCTCGCCGCCAACCTGGAGATAATTGGGGTTGTCATAGTAACCAATCGAAAGCACCACGTTTCGGGTTTCATAGATCGCTGAAGGTGTCTGCACTCGGAAGACATAATTCGCTCGGCGCTCAATGCGGAGAACTTCCTCATATTGGCGCACGTCAAGTTTGTAAGCTTCAACTGCCTTGCGGTAGTACTTGAGCGCCTCGTTTCGCGTCGGCTTCTCCCTTTCTGAAACGAGCGGCAGACCTCCGATCTCAAGCAGTTCGGGAGTTGTAAAGAAGATCATCTGGGTGGGGAAGTGAAAGATCGAATTTGTGATGCAGCCCTTTTCCAGCACGACATGAGTGAGTTTTCGTCTCTTCGCCTCTATCGCGGATGCAAGGCCGGCCGGTCCCCCTCCCACTACGACGACATCGAGTAAATCTTTACTCATCACGCTTCCAGATAGTCCCCTTCGGCAACGACATTGGCGGTGGATGTCAGTTTCAGTCGTCCGTTCTCCGGCCACTCCACCAGCAGCTTTCCCGCCTTCGTATGCACGGTGACAACGCGATCGGTCTTGTCATTCAACACCGATGCCACCGTCGCTCCGCACGATCCGGTTCCTGACGCCCATGTCGCTCCGACGCCCCTTTCCCAAAACAACACTTCAATTTCGTGGCGGTTCAGGACGTGGACGAATTCAACGTTTGTTCGATTCGGAAAAGCGGGATGGACCTCGAGTTGAGGTCCAATGCTTTCGACGTAAGAGTCCGAAAGTTCGTCCACAAAAATCGAACAGTGCGGGTTTCCCGTGGCGCAGGCCGTGATCACCACGACTTTGCCATTCACCGTCAGCGGGAAGTTTACAATTCTCGTGACCGCCCCGTGTGCGATGAATGGGATCTTCTCCGGCTCAGTTTCGGGAAAGCCCATGTCCGCTTCGTATTGTTCACCCACTTGACGGAGCTTGTATATACCGGACACTGTTTCGAGAACGATTTCGTCGTTCTTCCATCGCCCGGATTCGATCAAGTAGGCCGCCGCACAGCGCAATCCATTGCCTGAACACTCCGCTTCGCTGCCGTCGCGGTTGAAAATGCGCAATTGAAACGAGTCTTTAGACTGAAGCCACAGGATCAGTCCATCGGCGCCGACGCCAAAATTGCGATTGCAAATCCGCCGGGCAAGGTCAGGGAAATCCGAAGGAATCGTCGAACCACTCTCAACGAGGATGAAGTCATTGCCTAGCGCCTGGGTTTTTACAAAACGAATCACTCCGTCCTCCGCGCCTCGCTGGCCCCATCGCCTGTAGCTGCCGCCAAGTCCCCAGAGTTGCTGGTCTCAATCTTCGTGATTTCGGGTACTTCAGACAGTTTTTCCATAATCTTTAGATTCGTGTCTCGGGGAACAAAGAGATTGAACCCGACTCGATAGTTTGTGGCCTGCTTCTGAAAGTTAAAGCTGGCGCCCGTCACAGAGCAATCCCGAAGCACCTTGCTTATGGAGGGCAGGGCCTGATTGAGATTCGTAACGATTAACGAGTAGTTGAACGATCGCTTACCTTGAATTTTGTCTTCAATCATGGACAAGAAATACAAAGTCACGACGCTCATCGCTGTGGCGAACACCGCGACGCCGTACATTGAGGATCCTAATGCCATTCCAACACCAGCCACGACCCAGATGGTTGCAGCTGTGGTCAGCCCACGCACGAAACCGTGCGAATGGAGGACTGCGCCCGCGCCCAGAAAGCCGATCCCCGAAATAATCTGCGCCGCAATTCGCGTGGGATCTCCGCCTAAAATCTGAGCCACACGCGTCGATATGCTCATGAATAGAGTGGAGCCGACGCAGATCAAGATGTTGGTCCTCAGGCCCGCTGGCTTGTCCCGGAACTCGCGCTCGAGACCGATGATGCCGCCCAGCACGGCGGCAAGTAACAATTTGAACGCGATCGACAAATCCATTATCTATTCTCTCAAATTTCCTCTGTAACGACGCCGACTACAGTTCCTCGAAATGAGTCAGATGCTTGAACTGCCTGAACCGCTCGTCGATTTCGGTTCGCGCAAGGTTGGTGAGTCTGTTCAAGCTGAACTGTTCGACGTTGAACGAAGCCATTACTGACCCAAAAATGATGCTGCGCCTGAAGGCGCGGTCGTTGACCTCGCCTGCGTGTGCAAGCGCGCCCATAAAACCTCCGGCGAAAGAATCTCCGGCGCCGGTGGGATCGAATACTTCTTCTAAGGGATAGGCTGGCGCGCCAAAAACGGACTTGCCCGTAAACATGAGGACGCCATACTCGCCCCGTTTGACGATCAGCGTCTTCGGCCCCATCGCGAGCACTTTGTTAGCCGCCTTGATCAGGTTCGCTTCGTTAGCGAGCATTCGGGTTTCACCGTCATTGATGATGAGAATATCTACATGCTGAATCGTCCTTTTCACCGCGTCGGACTTGCCCTGGATCCAAAAATTCATGCTGTCGCACGCGACGATGCGCGGCCGTTTGATTTGCTGCAGCACTTTCAGCTGTAGCTCAGGATCGATATTCCCAAGAAAGACATATTCGGATTCGCGATGGGATTCCGGAATCGCCGGATCAAATGTTTCAAAGACGTTGAGCTGGGTGTCAAGCGTCCGGGCTTCATTCAAGTCGTAACCGTACTCACCCTTCCATCGAAAAGTTTTTCCTGAAGTGCGCGTGAGCCCTTCGGTGTCGATCTTGTGCTTCCGGAAGACGTCCATGTGACTGTCGCTAAAATCGCTGCCCACAACTGCCACCACCTTGACCGGCGAAAAATAGCTTGCGGAAACCGAAAAGTATGTCGCCGATCCCCCCAAAATCTCATCAGCCTTGCCGAAAGGGGTTGTGACGGAATCAAAAGCCACCGATCCGACCACCAGAATGGATGCGCTCATTTGAAATTACCTCGATGAAGAGAAATAGCTGTTCCTGCGAAAATCAGCGTCGCCAGGAGGCCGCCCTCAGGGCCGTATGCCCCTCCTAATATTAAGTCGTTGCCCATTGCGTTTGTCTTCCACAATGAGGGAATGTCCAGGCCGGACAGCGGAAATCCGAGGATAAAGCCGATGCCTACGTTCCAGGCGACATGGATTCCATAGGGAAGCCAGAGGCTTCGCGTTCGAAGATACGCTATCGACAATAAGACTCCCGCCAGTAATGTGTTCGCCGTTCCAATGGCCGAGGCATTCGGATTGGACATGTGAAGTGCACCGAAAATCGCCGACATCAGGAGCACGGCCGGCCATGCTCCCATGCCTTGAATAAGCGCCTGAAAAGGATATCCGCGAAAAACCATTTCTTCATTGGCGGCTGCAATCCATAGCAGTCCTACAGTTATAGCGAGCCGTGCAGGTGTGGCCATACTGGCAGCCCACTCGACGCTCAAACGTCCGAGTATGGCTGAAGCGACCGCAAGTGTGAGCAGCATGACCGCGGCCATTCCCAGTCCGACGAGAAAATGCCGGCGCCACCTTGGATTGAATCCGACGCCGAATGCGGATAAGGGCCGATGATCCACAAAGCGCGCCATCAGGCTCGTCGCAGTGGCGGCGGGGATCAGGAGAACAATGGAATTTAGAGCAAGGACCGTGAGTTCGTCGCGGGGCAGAGCGGTCTGTGAGTATATTGCCGAGACCAATAGCGCCGCCGCGACATACACGATCAGGAAAATGATAGCGTATGCGACGAACTTCCATCCTGACCTTAACTCCAGGTCGGCATTCAGCAAGACACCCATAGGAGATTTCGGATTGCAGCTCGGATTTCGAAGACCCGGTCCTTTCGCAACGAACTCGAAAGCCCCCCGGTCAGATGTACTTTTTCAGAAGAAGATCCAGCTTCGCCTTCGTTCCTTCCGGCGCTTTTCTTAAATCCGTGAGAATCGCGTGTTTCAGAGCGTTCCGGCATTTGCAGGTGCTTTCCATCGGAAGCCTCTTCACAGACGCCCGGATGATTTTTTGAGCGTTCTCGCTGTTCTTATTGAGATTCTGGATGATCTCGGCGACTGTCACGGCGTCGTGCTGTGGATGCCAGCAGTCGTAATCGGTTACGAGCGCGAGCGTCGTGTAACACATCTCGGCTTCTCGAGCTAGTTTGGCTTCCTGAAGATTGGTCATTCCAATAATGTCCATTCCCCAGCTACGATAAACGTTGGATTCAGCCTTGGTTGAAAACTGGGGTCCCTCCATGCAAACGTAAGTCCCGCCCCGTTTGATCCTAATGTCGACGTCCTGGCCGGCATTTTGAATAATATCGGCCAACTGCGGGCAGATGGGATCTCCAAAGGTGACATGCGCGACAATGCCGTCGCCGAAGAAGGTGGAAACGCGGCTCTTTGTCCGATCGTAGAACTGCTCGGGGATCACGATGTCCAACGGCCGAAGTTCTTCTTTTAGAGATCCCACTGCGCTTGCCGAAAGCATCCATTCAACACCCAGCTTTTTGAAACCATAAATGTTGGCTCGAAAATTCAGCTCCGACGGAGAAATGGTGTGATTGCGGTTGTGCCGCGCGAGAAAGGCGACACGTCTTCCGTCGAGAGTTCCAATGCGGTAAGCGTCTGAAGGACTTCCGAAGGGGGTGTCGATCTGAACTTCTTCCAACGCGGTCAATCCATCCATTTGATACAGACCGCTGCCGCCGATGATTCCAATCCTGACGTTATTTTCCATGTTCCACGAGCTCCAGCAAGACTCCGTGAATTGACGAAGGGTGTATGAACGCGATGCGTGTGTTGTGCGCCCCTTTTCTGGGTGAAGAATCGATCAACCGCGTTCCATTCGCCTTGAGGCGCTCAAGCGCTTCTTCAATATTGTCCACACGTAGAGCGATATGATGAATACCTTCCCCACGCTTCGCCATGAATTTTTCGATTGGAGAATCGGAATCCGACGGCTCCAGGAGTTCAATTCTGCTTTCGCCTGCCTTGAGCATGGCCACCCGGACTCCTTGGTCGTCTACGTTATCGTATCCCAAAACGCTGAGACCAATAGCGTCCTCGTATACGTGAATCGCGTCTGCGATGGAGCGAACAGCGATGCCAATGTGATCGATTTTCATGATGTGAGCCTTTCGAATCTTGAAGAGCGAATGATTTGATCCACTATGGAATAGGGATCTTTCTTCCGTTCGGCGATTTCCTCGACGAGTTGATTCAGCCCGCCGTCTGGAAAAACGTCGTGGAGAGCCTGATCCACGAGGCGTTCTTCAAGGAGAGCCAGGAGCCGCTGTCGCGCCGCGAGGCGCTTCTTTTCGCCTCGAACCGAGCTGCGCTCAAAAAATTCCGTGCAGCGTCCAATGCTTTCCACGAGCTCAGAAACACCCTCATCCTCTGTAGCAATGGTTTTTACGATTGGCGGCGTCCAGTCATCCGCTCGGTGAGCAAGGGAGAGCATTGCAATCACAGCGCGCTCGACCTTTTCGACGCCGGGTTGGTCGCATTTGTTGATTACGAAGATGTCCCCGATCTCCATGATCCCGGCTTTTAGCGCCTGAATGTCGTCACCCATGCCGGGCACGAGAACCACAATCGAGACGTCTGCCACCTTTACAATGTCGATTTCGTCCTGTCCGACGCCGACGGTTTCGACGATGACCGGATCCTTCCCCGCCGCGTCCAGTACAGTGACAACATCCGCCGTCGCCGCCGCCAGTCCACCCAGACGGCCCCGGGTGGCCATGCTTCGAATGAAGACTCCGGCATCGACCTCCCTCGCCTGCATTCGGATGCGATCACCGAGGATGGCGCCTCCGCTGAACGGACTGCTGGGATCCACTGCAACGACGCCGAGGACGCATCCCCGAGCCCGATATTTAGCTGTCAGACGATCCACGAGCGAGCTCTTACCGACCCCCGGGCTTCCCGTCACGCCAACGACTGTCGCTTTTCCGGTGTGTGGAAACAATGTCTGCAGTATCCGAAGGCATTCCGGCGCTCGGTTTTCCACGAGGCTGATCAGCCGCGCCAGAGCGCGCGTTTCTCCCTTGAAAAATTGTTCAAGCAGTTCGTCAGGCATGAACAGTAAATCGGCGCGGATTCCTGGTCTTCCTACTTCAGGATTTCCCTCGCGATCACAAGCCGTTGGATTTCGCTCGTTCCTTCGCCGATAGTGCAAAGTTTAACGTCGCGGTAGTACTTCTCGGCAGGATATTCCTTAATGTAGCCGTAGCCTCCGTGAATCTGTACGCATTCGTTCGCCACGCGGACCGCCACTTCCCCCGCGTACAGTTTGGCCATGGAGGATTGTTCGGTTGTCTTCATGCCGCGGTCCTTCATCCATGCGGCTCGATACGTCAATAAACGCGCCGCATCAATTTCAGTAGCCATGTCGGCAAGCTTGAATTGGATCGCCTGGAATTCGGATATGGGCTTGCCGAACTGTTTTCGCTGCATTGCGTAATGAAGTGCCGCTTCGTATGCGCCTTGCGCCATTCCGAGGGCGAGTGCGGCAATGCTGATCCTGCCGCCATCCAGAACCTTCAGTGCGTCGACAAATCCTTGGCCGGGGTCTCCCAGAAGGTTTTCCTTGGGCACTCGGCAATCCTCGAATATCACGGTTGAGGTATCGCTGGCGCGCAGACCAAGTTTGTTTTCTTTTTTGCCGGCGTGAAAACCCGGCATGCCCTTTTCCAGGATGAATGCCGAGATGCCGTGATGTCCCGCAGTCTTGTCCGTCACGGCCATGGCCACGCAAAGGTCACCGTATGTTCCGTGGGTGGTGAAGGTCTTCTGGCCGTTCAACACCCATGAATCTCCATCCAGTCGCGCAGTGGTTTGCGTTCCGCCGGCATCGCTGCCGGCTTCAGGCTCAGTCAGGCTCCACGCACCAAGCTTGTCGCCTTTGGCCAATGGAACTACGAAGCGCCTCTTCTGATCTTCGTTGCCTGCGGTGAAGATGTGACCGGTGCACAACGAATTGTGAGCAGCGACGGAAATGCCAATCGAACCGTCCACACGGGAGAGTTCCTCCACAATTGCGACATATTCCGAGTATCCGAGGCCTGCTCCTCCGTAGGCGGAAGGAATAAGGATGCCCATGAACCCCAGGTCCGCGAGTTTCTTGAGGACATCGCGGGGGAAGATCTGTTGCTCATCCCATTCCATGACGTGCGGACGAATTTCGGCGTCGGCGAATTCGCGCACAATACGCCTGATTTCCATCAGCTCTTCGCTGTGGCTGAAATCCATAAAACCCCCGAACTAATCCTTAAGGACCAACGCATTCAAACAACTGGGTCAATCATCGTCCAGGTCATGTCGCAGTCTCCGCAGTGATACCGGTGACTTCCAGACCTTTCCACCATGTCGATGCGTACAAAAGAAGACGAACAGAAGGGGCAGTAGTTGATTGCGCAAGGCGGGTTCGAGGACTCAGTCACGCGGCTGAGTTCCTCCATGGAGGAAAGCAGCGTTTCAATGACCATCGACTGGCTGCGCTTCCAATCACTTCTGGCAGGCCATGTGATTTCGATTGCAGTGGGAATCCAGCCGTGCGGCGGCGGCGCGCTATCCACCCCCGCCGAATAGCTCAGGAAGCAATCCACCCGGCAATCTGTGTCAGATAGCTTGCCATCCAACACCTTCAGCATTTCCGTTAGCCGTCTCAATCCCGATGAGCCCAGAATGTTCACTTCCAGCCATAGGTTATCTTCCGGCTTATGCCCCGCGCAGCAGCCCTCGATACGGATCCACGAAAATCTTCCAAGCTCCTTCAAGACAGGTCGCAGAACGCGGTCGGCTTTGCTCAGGATGTCAGGATTGGACATAGCTTGAGAATACCATAGCGGCCCATCGTTCCCGTCTGACGTCCCTCGCCGGCTTGAGCCTGATCTCGGATTAAGTTGCAGATGGCAAAATGGACATAGGAAAATCGCATCCATGCGCTGGAGACGGCTGACCTATATTGCACTCACACTGACATTGGTTCTCTCCAATGTTCAGGTTTTCGAGTCGGCCCAACGTAATGGTCGAAATCGCGCCCGGCGTCAGCAGGAAAGAAGCCGCCGTCTCCTCCTTTACGACTTTGCTCAGAACCTTCCGAAATTCGCCGAATCCATAAGTGCGTTGGAGGAGGCCCTGTCTTCCAGATCGAACGTCGAGAAGCCTGCCAAGGCCATTGATAAACAGTTGGCCGCCTTCGTTCGTTACGTGAAGTTCCTAAACGCCCAACATCCGTCGTTTGATGCTTCGGCGTTTCGCGGATACTCCATTGAGGAACTTCAATGGGAAATGCTTACATCGGCCGAGAAGCTCAATCCGCAGTTGCAGAAGGTGATTGAAGCTGAGTTCAGCGACGTGATCGACCGCCGTTATTGGGATTTCCTATACCAACTCGAGTCCGATCTGCTTCGTCTGAAATGGCTCGCTTCCCGTGTTAAGTAGCCGGCCGCCTCGATCTGTCGATCCAGTAACCCCAACCTACCAGGAGCCACATCGCCTGGGCCACCCACGCCACCGCATCGGCGCTTGGTGGAGGGGGGCCAAAGATGTTCGCTAGATAAACAACTAAAAGGAATCCCGCCAAAGCCCAGAGCGCATTCCGGCCGGTCGCGTTCACAGGGTGGGTGCACATGGAATAGGAAAACAATCCCCCGCCAAACAACGACAATTCGACAAGCAACGCGATGCTCGGTAGATTCCAAAGCCCCAGACCGAATCGCTGAGTTCCACCTGGCGTTAACGGCAAGTCCGGACGATGCATCA
>CAZIPZ010000016.1:17170-31499 GCA_964541075.1 uncultured Solibacteraceae bacterium
CCAGTGAGATATGACAAGACACGCAAGTACGGCAGCTGCAAGCGGGGACTGCCGTCGCAAAACGAAGGCGGCGCTTCCGAAAGCCGCTCCCCAAACGGTTAAGGCGAGAAGACTATGCGAATAGGGATATCGAACGAAGTCCAACGGCGTCAGGACTGTGGCGCTCGGATCAATGGCGACCTTTTCCAATCCGGTTAGAAGCAAATTGGGCCATAGGAGGTCTGCAAATTGCGCAGCCATGAACAACGTCCCAAGGGATGCTTCCGGTGCAAATCTTTTCAGGGCGAAACCAAGTCCGAAGTGTCCAATAAACATGTGATCGTGTGTTGCTGAAAGTAGCGGAACTTACAAGGTGCCGGGAAGATCAGTGAACTAGATCACCGCCCGAGTTCTCAACTAGGCCGCTGTCTTGCTCTCCCGTCCCAACTTCCTGTCCTGGTTTGACCGGTGATTCTAGTGTCCCGAGTCAGGAATAGCGGTTAAAAGTGCTGCCAGCCGCGAGGTTCCAGGACGGACTCACGGTTTCCGTCGATTAGATAAGTACGATGTTCCAAAGACGACCCAATGATTTCGCCAATGCGCGTCACGGGCACACCTTCGATTTCTGCCGGAAGATCTGGAGCCATAATGATCAGCTCATATTCTTCGCCACCGTGCAAAGCGTCCGCTTGGCTCGCATCAAGTGCGATTGGAAGCAATCTCTGATAAATCCTCGCCGAAACTTTGGATTCCTCGAGGATATGAGCCAGATCAGTGGAAAGGCCGTCTGAAATGTCGATCATCGCGTGCGCACTATTGCGCACAGCGGCGCCGATCCGATGCCTCGGCGTCGGATAAAGATGGCGCTTGACTGCGGGATGATCGAGCTTTGCAGCCTTCAACAGCTCCAGTCCGAGCATGGAGGCGCCGAGCGCTCCAGTAACATAAACATTATCGCCGGCGCGAGCTCCGGACCGCAGCACCGCCCTGTTTCGAGGGACGCTGCCGATCATCGAAACATCGATGAAGATTTGCTCCGACGACGAAGAGTCTCCGCCAAGAAGACGGATATCGAAATCACGGCAGGCGCGATCCAACCCATCGATGAATGAATCCAGCCAGGAAACAGGAAGGTCCCCCGGTGCAGCTATAGAGAGCAGAAAGTGCAAAGGTGTTCCACCCATGGCGCCTACATCGCTGACATTAGCGGCGACGGCCTTGTAGGCGACTGCGTCGGCGGGATGAAGGCTTCTCAGGAAATGAGTGTTCTCGGCGAGGAGATCCGAGCAGAAAACTGCGGATTCCCCATGCGGCAGGTTGAATACTGCGGCATCGTCGCCGATGCCGATTCCTTCCTTAAATAAGAATCTCTCGCGAAGCCTGCGAATGACCGCGGATTCGCCGAGGTCCCGAAGGTTCATGGAACGGCAAGACGGACGGATTTGCGAAGCCTGCGCGGTCCACGATTAACGGCCTTGGAAGGTTCCAGCAGCGCCGCCTTGAAGACGGCTTTCACGTCATCTACAAAAACGAATTTCATTTCTTTTCGGATGGTCTCATTGACGTCTTCCAGGTCGCGTCGGTTCAACGACGGCAGCACGACGCTATCGATCTTCGCGCGCCGGGCCGCCAGGACCTTTTCTTTTATTCCTCCGACAGGAAGCACCTCGCCGCGCAAAGTGATTTCACCAGTCATCGCGATTTTGCGGTGAACCGCCTTGCCGGTTAACAGGGAAAGCATGGCTGTAGCCATTGTTACGCCAGCCGAAGGGCCGTCTTTCGGAATCGATCCTTCTGGTACGTGAACGTGGATGTCGTGTTTTGAGAAAAAAGTCTCGTCGATGCCGAATTCCTTTGCGTGAGATCGTGCATAGCTCAACGCAGCCTGCGCGGATTCTTTCATTACATCGCCGAGTTGTCCAGTGAGGGTAAGGCCTCCGCGGCCTTTCATTGCAGTGGCTTCGATAAAAAGAATATCGCCGCCTACCGGCGTCCATGCCAAACCGGTTGCTACGCCGACTTGATCCCGCTTCAACAATTCGTCCTGGAACACCTTTGGCCGTCCCAGGAATTTATCGAGGTTGTCCGAATGGATCTTACGGATCTTCTTTTCGCCTGTTGCCACCTGCTTGGCAACTTTTCGGCAAACGGAAGCCATCTCTCTCTCCAGGTTGCGCAAGCCGGCTTCTTGCGTATAGAGATTGATGATGGTTCGGATGCCTTCATCGGTGAACTGAATTTGTTTGCTCGTGAGACCGTGAGCTTCCGTCTGTTTAGGGATCAGGTGACGTTTCGCGATCTCGAGTTTTTCTTCCTCGGTGTAGCCGCTGAGTTGGATGATCTCCATGCGGTCTCTAAACGCCGGCTGGATCGGGTCCAGCATGTTCGCCGTTGTGATAAACATCACATTTGACAAGTCAAATGGCACACCCAGATAGTTGTCGCGGAACGCGAAATTCTGTTCAGGATCGAGCACTTCAAGAAGCGCCGAAGAAGGATCGCCTCGAAAGTCCGCGCCGATCTTGTCCACCTCGTCCATCATGAACACCGGATTGTTCGTCCCTGCCTGATGAATGTTCTGGATAATGCGCCCCGGCATTGCGCCCACGTACGTGCGGCGATGTCCCCGAATTTCGGCTTCGTCATGGACGCCGCCAAGACTCATGCGAACGAACTTTCTCCCGAGCGCTCTCGCAATTGATTTGCCCAGCGAGGTCTTACCTACGCCGGGGGGTCCCACAAAGCAAAGTATGGGACCTCTCGTATCTTTCTTCAGCTTGCGCACGGCAAGGTGCTCGATGATGCGTTCTTTGATCTTTTCCAGACCATAGTGATCCTCATCCAGGATCCTTTGTGCTTTTTTGAGGTCGAGGTTGTCCTTGGTTGCTTTGCTCCATGGGAGTCCAACCATCCAATCCAGATAGTTCCTCAGCGTGGCTGTCTCGGCCGCGTCGGGATGCATGCGTTCGAGGCGTCCCAACTGACGTTCCGCCTCTTCAGCCACATCCTCAGGCATCTTCGCTTTCTTGATCTTTGTCCGATATTGCTCGATCTCTTCCTGCAGTTCGTTCCCTTCGCCAAGTTCTTGCTGAATGGCTTTCATCTGTTGGCGCAGATAAAACTCGCGTTGGCTCTTGTCCATTTCCCCGCGCGCCTGGGTGTTGATGTCGTGTTGGATCTCGAGGACTCCGATTTCCTTTGCCATCAGTTCATGAACGAGACGTAGACGCTGAATGGGTTCGACGACTTCAAGGACTTCCTGGGCCTTATCCACCTTCAAGTCCAGATTGGAGGCCACAAGGTCGGAAAGCCGAGAAGGATCCGTCAGGTTAGAGGCGATCGCGACCAGGTCCTGAGAAATGTTCTTGCCGAGTGAAACCATCTTGTCGAGAGACGACTTCACATTGCGAATCAACGCCTCCAGTTCGATGGAGTCTGGCACGACCTGAGGCTCGGCTCTGGGCTGAACCTTGGCGGAAAGAAAAGGTTTGGATTCGTCGAAATATTCGACTTTGGCGCGTGAGAATCCTTGAACGAGAATGCGCACTCGACCATCAGGCAGTTTCAGCATCCGCATGATTAAGGACACGGTGCCGAAGTCATACAAGTCCGCAGCTTTCGGGTCATCGATTTCAGGAGACCGCTGGCCCACCAAAAGAATCATTCGGTTCTCTGCAAGAGCCTGGTCCACAGCCTTCGCGGACCGCTCACGGTTTACGAAGAGCGGTACAATCATGTACGGGAACACGACCACATCCGGCAGCGGAAGCACCGGCAAGGTATCAGGGATAGTGATTTGCTGTTCGTCGGGCGCTGGCTCGGCTTTAACAAGTTCCATGCTCATAGTCTATATGCTCATTCTAACGCTGCCCCACGCACCGGATACTGCTCGGAGGCCACAGGATGGAATATCGCTTCTACAAAATTGGAATCACGCTGGCTTCAGGCTGGGAGGTGCGCTTGGGCAGGTGGATCTTCATCAAGCCGTCGCGGAGCTCCGCCTTCGCGTTCTTATGATCGATCGGAATATTGATTTCAATGTCTCTACGGAACTGCCCGTAGGTTCTCTCAACGCACAGATACGTCGCATGACTTCGGTCAGGTAGCTGCTGGCGCTTGCGGCCTGCGATCGTCAAAACACCGTCATTCCATGACAATTGAACGTCTGATCGTTCGACGCCGGGCATTTCCACAAGGACAATCATTTCGTCCGGACGCTCATAAACATCGATGTTTGGGCTCCATGCCGCGATGTGAGGTTCGGCACGATGGAATTCGAAATATGTCGTCATTCGCGGCTCTTTAAAAGATCCTTTAACTCGCTCATGAATTCCTGGACGTCTTTGAAATCCAGATAAACGGATGCAAAACGCACATAAGCCACTTTATCCAGATTCTTTAGCTCATCCATAATCATCTCACCGACGAAGCGTGTTGCAACCTCTCGTTCGCTCGATTCTTGAACAATCGTTTCCGCCTTGTCGGCGATGGCTTCAAGCTGAATCATCGAAACCGGCCGTTTCTCACAAGCCTTAAGCAAACCCGCAAGAACCTTTTGCCGGTCGAAGCGCTCGCGCCGGCCGTCCTTCTTGACCACCATGTACGGGATTTCGTCGATCCGCTCGTAACTTGTAAAGCGCCTCTGGCAGCCCAGACACTGCCGCCGCCGGCGTATTGCCTCGCCTTCCTTGCTCTCCCGCGAGTCGACCACCTTATCGTGAAGGTGCCCGCAAAATGGACATTTCATTTCACTCCGCCGCTGCTGTCCGGAAATCCTTCAAGGACAGCCCGTTAATCATCATATATATGCCTGCAACCGCCACCGTCGGGACGTAACTGAACGCCCAAGCCACTAACGACGTCGCGAGAGCCTGTTCTGCAGGTACGTGAAAGAATGTTGTCATCGAAAAGATATAGCCGGCCTGAAAACCGCCCCCGATACCCGGGATTTGCGCGATCGATCCAATTCCGGAAACCACTAATACCAGCGTTGCCGCGCTCAGCGAGAAGTCAAACCTCATGCCCAGCAGCATGAACCAGAATTGCAGAGCAATCACCATCCACAGCAGCATTGAGTGGGCCGTGGCCATGCCGAAGCTGCGGCTCCGCTGAAGAAAGGAGAGGCCTTGCGAGAAACTTTTCAATAACTCCGCGACTCTCATGAAGGGCACATGCCTGACAATCCAATCGATGTTTGATCGAAACAGCAAGAGGCACGCGATGGCGACAATCGAACCAGTCAAAAGGACCCATGCGGCATTTTTCATTAACTCGAGTGTTGAAGCGCTGGCGGTAGACAAGTCCACCAAAAGCATAGAGTACGCAAACAGCATCACGAGCATAACGCTGTCGAAAAATCGCTCCACTACAATCGTCGCCATAGATGCTGTGAAAGGCACATGCTCGCGTTGAGTGAGCCACATTGGCCGCACCAGTTCTCCGGCGCGTCCCAGAACGTAGATCGCCGAAAAACCCACAAGAGTTGTGCTGAGCAGAGACTGAAATTGGATCTCTTTAAGCGGATTCAGCAATACTTGCCATCGGAATGCACGGATCACATAACTCAACAGCGTCGCGGCAACCGACGCCGCCAGCCAGACGGGATGCACATGCCACAGGCTAGTGAAGAACAATGACCAGTCAAACTGCCAGTCCCATCTCGCAGCGACAAAAACGACTAACGCCGCCAAACATAAGAAAAATAATGACTTCCGGTTCATTACTCGGCGATTATCTCAAGAAATGTCAAATTCTATGAAACTTTTCTTTTCGCAACTGCGTTGAAGCATAACGAAGGTGGCGCGTACACGGAGCCGGAATAGTTGCAGCCCGCAGACGATGAATTGGTGAAGGCATGCCTTGCCGGCGATCACATGGCTTGGGAAACCATTGTTCACCGCCATCATCAAAGAATCTACAACCTGGCCTATCGTTTCACCGGTAGATTTGATGAGGCGGAAGATTTGACGCAGGAGGTTTTCCTGAAAGTTCATCGAATGTTGTTGTCGTATCGGCCGGAAGCCGGACTGCTTGGCAGCTGGATTATTCAGGTTGGTCGCAACCGCATCATCGACCACTACCGCCAAACAAAGACCGAGCGCGCTCAAACCGACTATCTCGAGACGCGTGCGGAGGAATCCTGCCGTCAGCCTTCGCGTTATGGGGATCCCGAAGAGGCGTTCGAACGCCAGGAACTGTCCAATCGTTTACATCGCCTTCTGCTGCAGTTGCCAGCGGATCTTCGCGAGGCTGTCATCCTGCGCGATATCGAGGAATTCTCGTACGAGGAGATCGCGCGAATGTTGAATGCACCCTTAGGCACCGTGAAATCGAGAATCAATCGCGGCCGCGTTGAACTGGCGCGGCTACTCAAGGGACAAACGTGATGGACTGCGAGCGCTGCGAAAATCAGTTGTCGGATTTTCTGGAAACCGCTCTTACGCCGAATGATCAAGTCGCTGTACGCTCGCACTTGCAATCGTGCGAGAACTGCGCGCTGCTTCTCAAAGGAATGAAGGACGTCATTGGCTGGGGGAGGATTCTGCCACGCTACACGGCGCCCGAATGGTTGCCGGTGCGCATTGTTGCGAATACTCCTCAGGTGGTGAGGGAAACCTATCCCGAGACGTTCAAGGCTCTGATCCGGAATATTCTCGAACCGCGCACCGCAATGGCCGTGTTTACCGGCGCCGTCGTTTTGGGCTGGATGGCCGGTCTGGCAGGTTTGCCTGAGAATCCCGTCGACGCTGTTCGCAATCCTGCCGCAATTTACTACCGCGTCTATGATCAGGCCATCCGGGCATACTACCGCTCACCCTTGATGATACGCGTGGTGACGCAGATGGAAGCTCAACTTGAAGAAATCAGGGAGAATTTGTAGATGAACTGCGCGTTTCATGCGAACCTCGAGAACATCGCCTACTGCATTCGCTGCGGCCGCGCGCTGTGTAAGGACTGTGTTCGCAATGTCCGGGATCGAGTGTATTGCGAGGAGTGCCTTGCAAAGGCAGTGGAGACTGAAGCCCCCGGCTCTTCTGCGCCGCCGAAAAAGACTGCAACGATCGGAGGCACAAGTCCTTCGGCTGCTTTTGTTCTTGGCCTGATTCCAGGCGTGGGCGCGATATACAACGGAGAGTACTTCAAGGCTGCCGTTCACATTCTGATTTTCGGATTGCTCTCCAGCATCGCGCACACCGGCGGTGTGGTCGACCATTTGTTTGGCTTCTTCACCTTCGGTTTCTATGTCTACATGCCCTTCGAGGCATACTACACCGCCAAAAAAAGGGCTCTTGCGGCGCAAGGCGTCGAATTGGAAACGCCGTTTGATCGCTTTAACGAACAACTGGGGAGGATTGAGAACAAAGATATGTGGGGGGGATTCATCCTTGTCCTTCTGGGCTGTCTGTTTCTTTTGGACAATTTCGATATTCTGCGGATGGATCGACTGATGCGATTCTGGCCGGTTGTCTTGATCGCCATCGGCGTCTGGTTGTTAAAACGGTTCAAAGAGAGGACTGCCTAGGTGACAGGTCCACTTCTGTTGATTGCGCTCGGCGTTCTACTGTTGTTGAACAACTTTTATCCCGTAATGTTCAGCTTCCGAAAGCTGTGGCCGGTGATCCTGATTGTGATCGGTCTTGTGAAGGTTTTCGAATCCTTCAGAAGGGACCGCAATCGCAGTGTTCAACCTGGCGACGAACCTGCCAGTAAGGAGGGCCCGTGAGACACGTCAATTTGGGAAGCATTTTCTGGGGCGCTTCGCTGGTTTTCATTGGAGCTCTATTGCTCGCCCGAAACTTCGGATATTCGATACCGGGATGGACGAACCTGGCGCGGTATTGGCCCGCTTTACTAATCGTGTATGGGGCTGTAAAGCTCTTCGAATACAGGCGAGTCCGGCGCGGAACCGAACGTCGTTCGCTGTTTTCCGGCGGAGAAGTCGCTCTACTTGTCTTGTTCATTCTGTCTGGCAGTGCGATCACGGCCGCGGCAAACCTCAGTTCGCACTTCGGCCACATCTTCGAAATCGGCGAGTTGGATCTGTGGGATATCACCGGGAGCAACTTTCAATACACAGAGCGACGCGAACTTCAGGCTGAAGACGGCGCCGCCATACAAATCGTCAACAAGTACGGAAACGTCGATGTCCGGCCCTCCGCTGATAATCGGATCGTTCTTGAAGCCTCCAAGACCGTGCGCGCCGCCAACCAGCAGGAAGCGGATCGCCTCGCAGCGGATTTCACGTTTTCGATCACCAAAGAAGGATTTCAATACCGAGTTATTTCCAGTCTCGATGACAATCGCGCTCGCGGCCGACGCTACAGGTTCAAGAGCAGCCTGACGATTCATGTTCCTCGGCAGGCGATTGTGGAAATCGACAATCGCTATGGCCGCGTCAACCTCTCGGAGTTGTCGGGCGATCAATCGATCTCCAATCGTTACGGCGAAGTCTCCGTCCGGCAGATCATGGGTTCACTTCGTGTCGAGAATGGCTACGGCGATGTCGTCGTCGAAGATGTAACTGGTTCAGTCAACGTCACGAACTCCTATTCAAGCGTCAGCGCAAAAAAAGTGGGAGGCTCGCTTGACGTTGCCAATAAATATGCGGTTGTCAAAGTCTCCGAAATTTCAGGGAATGCAGCCATTTCCAATTCTTATTCTCCCATCGTGATTCGAGATGTTCGAGGCGCGGTCCAGATTACGGGTCGCAACAATGCGGTGGATGTTGCGGGCGTCGGAGGCGACGTGACCGTCGTGAACTCGTATCAAAATGTGAACGTCGCGAATGCTCTGGGCGAAGTGACGGCGACAAGCAGGAACGGTGACGTGACTGTCGAATTTCAGCAGCCTCCTAAGAAGAACGTTTCCATCACAGCGGAATTCGGCAGCGTCCATGTAAAGATGCCCGCTTCGGCCTCATTTGTGATCCATGCCGAAACCATATACGGATCCATCGATTCGGAGTATCCCGACATGAAAATTGATGTGGATGGAGCAAGCCAGTTTTTGAATGGGCGAATCGGCTCGGGCGTCCCTCAGATCGATATCACGGCTCGAAGCGGCAACGTTCGCCTCACGCGCTCGTGAAGTCTGGACGAGGCGTCCGCAACCGTATCGCGGGCGCCTCGCCAACTCCGTACAGTCCTTCCAGATCCACCATTCGACATTCCGTGCTTTGATGGCAATATAATCCCATCGATGGAACCTGGACGTATTTATTTGATCGGCTTCATGGGAGCCGGCAAGTCCACTGTCGGACGGCATCTTGCTGAGAAGATGGGACGAAAATTTATCGATGTGGACGATCTGATCGAACGGCGGGAAGGGCGTCCTATTTCAATGATTTTCCAAGCAAATGGTGAGCTGTATTTCAGAAGCGTCGAACGTCTATGTATTAAGGAAGTTGCGAAGACAAAAAGCGCCGTCATCGCATTGGGGGGCGGGGCATTCATTGATCCGGAAAACCGAGCTGTCCTTGAGGATTCTGGTCTTACGGTGTGGCTCAAAGTATCCTTCGCCAAAGCGTCAGACCGTGTGAAAATTGGTCGCACGCGCCCGAACTTTGTAAATATCGAAGAGGCAAGAAAGCTTTATGACGCCCGGCAGGAATATTACGCTCTTGCCAAGCTTCACATCGCGACGGATGACCGGCCGCCGGCTGCCGTCGCCGACGAACTACTGAGAACGATTCAGGGATTATGAATATTTTGCTTTCCTTATTGCTGATGTTTCAGACCATAGTCCGCACAGAGACTGCCCATTTCAATATCTTCCAAAACGGAAGGAAGATTGGCGCCGAAGACTTTTCAATCACCCCAAAAGCCGGGGGATACGTCGCCCAGGGCCGCACGCAGATATCTGTCGGAAATCAGGACTTGCGCAGCAGAATGGAACTTGACGCCCAGTTGAATCCGACGCTGTATGAATATGAGTCGAAGGGCAATCGAATCCGCTTGAAGGTCGATAAGCCGCTGAGCGAATTGGAATATACGATCGACGGAAAGTCTCAGTCACACGACGTCCGCTTTCCGGAAGGCGCAGCGATACTGGACGATAACTTCTTTCATCACTATCTCCTTCTGTTGTACAGGGCAGGCATCAGCGGAGCAGCGGTGCCGACCTTCGTGCCGCAACAGATGACGCTGGGAACCGTCGTCGTGCGAAGCGTTGGGAATCAAACCTATGAGCTTCAGACCAGTGACGTTAAGCTCGTCGCGACTACGGATCTGGAAGGCCGCCTGATCCGGATTTCCGTTCCAGATGCTAAAGTTGTTGTTGAAAGATGAAGCGCAAGTGAGGAGACTCAGGCGGTCGCATGGATAATGTTTCAGTATTCACAGCCTTCGTTGCGGGACTGATCTCCTTCCTGTCTCCATGCGTTTTGCCGCTGGTGCCGGGCTACATTTCAATTATTTCCGGGTTTTCTCTCGACCAACTCAAGGACAAGAACCTGCAGGGATCGCTCACTCGGTCTGTGGTTCTGAATTCCCTGATGTTCATCCTCGGGTTTTCTGTGACGTTCATTTCCCTGGGAGCATCCGCAACGTGGCTTGGACAGATTCTCCTTTCAAGAATGCAACTGCTATATCGCCTTGCGGGTCTCATCATTATTGTGTTCGGCATTCACCTTCTCGGAATCGTGAAGCTCAACTTCCTTTATCAGGATAAGCGCTTCCACAACGTCGAGAAACCACGGGGAGTTTTGGGAGCATTCGTGTTGGGACTTGCGTTCGCATTCGGGTGGACGCCGTGCATTGGCCCTATTCTGGCAGGCATTCTGACTATTGCGAGCACCAAGCAAACGGTAGGTCAAGGTGTACTTTTGTTGGGAATCTATTCACTGGGGCTGGGAGTTCCATTTCTCATGACAAGCCTCGGACTGAACAAATTCCTCGCTTTCTACGGGCGATTCAAACGCCACTTCCATACGGTTGAAATGGTCAGCGGCGCTCTTGTCATTGTAGTGGGTGTGCTGATTCTGACGAATAACCTCTCTCGGTTGGCGGGCTGGTTCACTTTCCTGAATCGTTTCTCGATGTGAGAAAGGTAAGAGAAGGGACAGAAAAAAGGGGACAGTGAGCAATTTTCTTGGGTTTTAGAAATTGCTCACTGTCCCCTTTTTTCTGTCCCTTTACCCGTTACACGAAAAGTTCGTCGATGGAGTCGGTGGCAATGAACTCGGATCCACCGATCGGTGCGGACTGAACGTAGTCATAGTCGCGCCCCGACGGCGTATTGGTGACTCTCTTTTTCCAGTCGATGCCGAGGGCCGAATAGATCGTGGCAACCGCGTTGTCCATGGCGGGCTGTTCGGGGTGCTTCCAACCCGTTTCCACGTTATATCCGCCATTTGCGTCGCTCTTGCCGATCACGCGGCCGCCCTTGACTCCCCCCCCAGCGAACAACGTAGTGTAAGAGAAGCGCCAGTGGTGACGTCCCATCACGGGATTGATTTCGGGCGTCCGGCCGAATTCACTCGTCGCGACAATCAGCGTTTCATCGAGCATTGTCTTGCCGGGTGCATGTCCAGGCACTGCGGCAAGATCAGTCAGGAGCGAGGCGAATCCTTTATCCCACCGCTGACACGTAAAGTAGTGATTGCGCCTGGAGGACTTGTCGAAAATCTTCGCATGCGCATCCCAGTCCTGAGGACTGTCATAAATGTAGACGAACCGCGTGCCGGCGTCGGCAGCGAGAAGGTTCCGAGCCAGGATCAAGCCTAACCCATATTGGTCGTCGCCGTATCTCTGCTTATCTTGCTCCGTCAGCTTGAATACCTTGTTCCAGCGAGGATCGTTCAGGATCCTGTATCCGTTTTCATAGTATGCCTTGTAATCCGAAACCTTGGTTCCCAGCGACATGCGATCCCGCTCGGACACTTCGGAGATGGCGGACAACCAACTCCAACGTTCTTCCAGAGCCGGATTGGATCCTTCATCCCCCCCACCGAACGTTTCAAACACTGTATCCGCGGCCAAGTCGAAGGCGGTGAACCGCGGCGGCAGGAAACCGGCGCCGATTGAGCCCGCTCTTGCAGTGATCAAGGATGTGCTGATGTACGTCGGAAACGTATCTGTTTCTCGGCGTTGTTTCTCCAGTTCATAGGCCACGATGGAGCCGAATGCCGGAATTTCTTTGGCCAGAGCGGGCGCCAGGACGCGTCCGGTCTGGGTGTGGTATTGCCCATTGAAATGTTGAAGTTCGGGCGCACGCATGGACCGCACCAGCGACACTTCATTCCACCTGTCGATCATGTTGGGAAACAGGGTCTTGGATAGGACCACGTCCGAAGAAACCTTTCGAATATCGAGGTCCTTTGGTTGGAGCGGGGTTTCCTTATAGTCCCAGGTGTCCTGGGGGCTGATGGCTCCGCTCATTTCGATCACAATACAGTTGCGGGCGGTCCCGCGCGGCGTCGACTGTCCTGCAGCGCTTATTTTCAATGGCCAGATGATCTGGTCCAAGCAAGTCCCCGCCAGAGCGAGGCCGCCCAATTTCAGAGCATCTCTTCGATTAGGCATCGTGTTCATGAATCGTTCTTTCATATCGCCTCCTCTCGGGATCTAATGATTCAAAACAAATTCGGTTCCGTTCAACAGCGCCCACTGCAGGTTCTCGGCTGCGGCCTTCTGGTCCTTGACCGATTCGAAGAGATGAAGAATTGCGGTCTTTTCTTCAGGGGTTGGCCAACGGGACAGGGTGGTCAAGTAAAGCTCTTCAATCAAAGCTTCATTCGTCAACTTTGCATCCAAAAGGGCTTTGATGCGTCCACCGTCGCCTTGCACGCGGCTGTTGACCATCGTCGAACTCATCATCAGGATCGCCTGAAGCGTGGTTGGCTTATTGCCGCCTTGGACGGGCGCCTCGCGATTGGTTGAAAAGAAGCTGTTCATCATACTGCTGACAGCCGTGAGATCCTTGCTGACTTTTCTTCCGAATCCGGCGACGTCGCCAAGATCCGTGACCTGCTTCACGCGTTCCACTTTGACGCCGTTAAACGTGATGTCATATGGCCGCTGGGTGACTTGCGCCACCGTGTCCACGACCTCAGGGCCGGTCATGACGCGAATGTATTTCCGTGCGTAATACGGCGTGTATGAATCCTTCCACTCGCCCGAAAACTTTGAGGACAACTGATACGCAGTGGACTTCATGATCGTTTTCATCAGATGGTGCGTGCTGTAGTTGTTCGCCTCGAAATCCTTCGCCATGGCTTCCAGCAGTTCCGGATACGTGGGCTGAATGGTCCAGGGCTGCGGCGGCGGATTCTTCGGATCCAGCCTCGCGAGATCAAAGCTGTCCCACGGTTCAACAAACCCAACCGTCATGAGCTTGCCCCAGATCAGGTTCACAGTCGTACGGCTGAACTGGATATTACTCGTGATCATTCGAGCGAGTTCCGCACGGGGATTCATACCCGGCCGCGGCTTCTCACCGGTCAACATGAATGCGGGTTCGTAGGTTTCACCTGTTCGGGGAAAACGACTTTCAGCTTCGGTGATGTATGGGGCGTCATTTCCAGTTTCATAGCCTTTTGCCATGTCGTCCATGACGAGTTCGGTGGACACTACGTTATAAATCCCTACCATTCGCATTTTTCCGAAGAACGCCGCCTGCCTGGAAAACTCAGTTCGAGTTCTTTCGGAGAGGTATAGATTGATCGGCTCAAGATGGCCCGCACCGTCATGACACGAAATGCAGTCAGTGTTCAGCCCCAGGAACAACCGCGAGGTTTCGGTCGCCATGTCGTCGATCGCATCGAGCCGATTGACAGTCGCTCCAAAGTTGTCTGGATCCGTTAGATCCTTGTTCTTCAAACTGACTTGGAGAATGCGCGCAAGGTATGCCATTTGCGGGGCGATGCCGTAGCTTTTCGCGCTGCCGGTCAGCAAATCCCTGACGACCTGATTGTACGGGCGATCGACTTTCAGCCACTGTTTGGTCCACGCCTGGAAAGCATCTTTGCCGTTGCCGGCAAGCTGGTTGAGGCGATACAGGTCTCCCCAGAACCACGCCCACTGCTGTGCGAATTCCTCAGTGCCAATGAGGGAGTCGATAAGCTTGTCGCGTTTCTCAGGGTCTTTGCTTGCGACGAACTCCTTTACCTGATCGGACGTCGGCAACAAGCCTGTTGCGTCAAGGTATACACGCCGCACGAATTCCTCGTCCGTGCTCAATGCAGCGTGCGGAATACCGTCACGCTCGATGCGCCCGAAAATGTAGTCATCAACGAAGTTTTTGCGAACCATCTTCTCTGATGACGCCGCCACACCAGGAATGCTCCTCGACATTTGATCGGTGAACTGACTCACATCCTTTGCTTTGTCCACCGAATTGAGCAGCGATTTGT
>CAZIPZ010000017.1:0-29819 GCA_964541075.1 uncultured Solibacteraceae bacterium
CCGATTCGCGCCGCCAGATTTCGCGTTGGCGCGGCTGTAAACACCTTTGCCGCGGTGCGATCACACTTCGCTGCCGTCGGCTTGATGACAAAAAGCCCTGGCCTGGCGGGCAGAAAGGGGCTTCAGCTAGGGGAGCAATGTCTCCCAGGGTTCAACGGAAAAAGACTGTTGCGTAAAGAAGAATGGATGGCGCAAATCGAAATGGGGCGCCGCCAGTAGAGAACGCACCGCCGCGAACCGAGAATGCATGGCGGCTTACTGAGAAACGGCGGCGGCTAACGAGAAATGTCCGAATGCGTCGAGTGAGTGCAGGAAATTCTGGCTCAATGCACGGCGCCGCTGGTTTGTTGCACAAACTTTCGGTTTGTGGTCAGGCATCTCAGCCTTGGTGAACGACGCAGTCGGAAGGCTGCGGCATTGAGTATGGCTATGATAGCGAATGCTTTCTCACCTCACTTCAGAAATGAACGGTCTTGCCGAATGGCTGCGACCTTTTTTTTACATGCATTAGGGCGGGCAGATGCTTTCGTCCCCTTGAGATGTGCGCATTTCGGAGCGGACGATTGCAGTCCAGCAGTTGGACGACATCCGCAGACGATCACACGGAATAAAATGGCCCTCGCGATTTGTTTTGAAGAAATAGCTCATCCGAAAATCTCCTACGCCCTTCGCAGCGAAACCCTCGTCCTCCGGATCCAGAGCTCCGCAAGGCCCAGGTGGGTGGTAAAACCGATCCAGAGAGCAATTCCAAAAAACTCAGGCAGGGTCATGTTTGATAAGGCTAGAAACGCACCCACGATGGGTCGAGTCGTTGCAACCGCGAGGCCAAGAGAGAATGCCCGGATCATCCATTCCCGGTGTTCTGCGATTTGCCGCCGTTTAATCTGCTGAACCGCCTTTGCCAGTTCGAAAAGGAAGATTGAGCCGAAGATAGCCGTGGCTGCCTCCTCGATCCGGCCTCCAATCGGTTTCAGAAAACCCATTACAAGTCCCGTAATTCCTATCACAATACTGCAGGCGACAAAGACGCGGCCGCTCCATCGATGCCAGGCGATGTATCGCGAACGAATGCGTCGCACGAACTGCAATGGGCCAAGAATCATGAACAGAAATCCGGGAGCGACATGGATGAGCGTGATGAGAGCCGGCTGTGCAAAGACCTCACTGAACGGGTCATTCGCACTTGGGTCGACGACATTGGCGATGAGCAGCATGCGGTGGAGCGCGGCGGCCATGCCGATTATGCCCAGCAGAATGACCATGGTCATGAGAGCGCGGATCGCCCATGGCGCCGGGACTTTGAACCGGCGGTCGGCAATTTCTGTTACGTTCGTGTACCGGGACATGCGCCGTCAGTGTGCGCCGATCGCCGCCGTTTTTCAATCTGGCGCGCGGCATCCCGAGGGAATCTTCCCTTCGCCATTGAAGATGAACATCGAAACATGATTATTGCCGATGGTGAAAGCGAGATGGGTTGCTGAAATCAAAGAATCCATCTCGGAGTCCGGTTTTTCGTCTAAATGTCAGGGAACTTTACGATTGGGATACGCGGTTCCCGTGCCCACTAACGCTCCTTCATTGAGGGCCGTAGCCAGACGCCGACCCTACGGGCCAGGGAACCGCGTCGGTAAACCTTACAAGCCAAGGGCCCAAGTTGCTCTTCCTCCTCCGGTAAATCAACGCGTTGGGGTTGGCGGCAAAATTGCTAAAAGGCGACCAACTCCCATGCCCCACAACTGGAAGCATCGCTTAAAGAGCGTCACCGTAATAGCCTTGCGCATTTGCTCAGTGCTGCTGTGCGTGGAAGCGCCTGGGCATGCAGATATTCTCTTCTTCGACGATTTTCAGTCTTATGCCATCGGATCGAACCTTATGGGACAGGGTGGATGGACCGGTTGTGGAGTCATTCCGATAGGCTCCAGCAGCCACCTTGCGTCCAATGTGGCAAGAGCCGATCTCGGTTTCCCAGGCTGCTTCAGCGGTCCGAAAAATGGATACGCTTACATCGGCCAACCCCTGACGGATTCCATTCAATCAACAGGTGTGACACTGACGTTCAATGCATACGCGCCAGACGGTTCTCATAATATCGGTCTTGCGTTAACGAACAACGTGGATAACGTTGAGAATGGCGTTTACCTATACACAGATTCGGCCAATGCAGGTTGGCACTTCAGTCTTTATCAGAATGGGACGGCGATGTTCCACAGTTTGATCGGCGGCGGCGTCGGAGTTCCGGCATTTTTTCAAGTCGTTGTCGATAGTCCCAATGAAATGGCGTTCGCGATCTATGATTTTGGCAGCGGCCCTCAAACGACTGCCAGTCTGACTCTGGTGGGGAATACTACTTTGGATCAGTGGAGGACGCTCGCGTTGTATGCCGACTATCGTTCCACGAATCCACAGGCGGAGTTCGACAACATTGTTCTGCGCGAAGGAGTGCCGGGATCAACCGGATTGCCTGAACCGTCTTCTGTGCTGTTGACGGGCGCAGGGATCGCCGCCTTGCTTGTCGCCCTTCGCAAAAGGGCGCCGTCCTTTTAGGGAAACGCCAATATGAAAATCCTGTTCTTTCACGGCTGGCGCTCCGCTTCCGGCAGTGTTAAGCCGACCTATCTTGTGCAGCATGGGCATGAAGTCATAGATCCGGCCTTACCGGACGAAGACTTCGATGAAGCAGTAAGAATCGGCCAGACGGAATACGACAAACACCGACCGGACATCATCGTTGGTTCGAGCCGCGGCGGTGCAATTGCGTTTGCGATTGAGTCCGGTGACACGCCGCTAGTCTTGCTTTGTCCCGCATGGAAACGATGGGGCAAGGCGACTCGCACGAAATCAGCAACCACGATCTTGCATTCCAGACTGGACGAGGTCATTTCCTTTGGCGACAGCGAAGAATTGGTGCGGAACAGCGAACTGCCCGCCAGTGCGCTCATTGAAATCGGAAGCGATCACCGTTTGGCGGATCCTGCGCCACTGCAAACCATGCTCGATGCATGCCTCGCCGCCAAGGCGCGCACGGAAAAGTGAGTCTCGTTATTTTTGCGAACGTGCAATTGGCTTGCACGATAGATCCGGAAAGCAATTGAGGCTCGACTGGCTTGTCGAGCCTCATGAGATCGAACCGTAAATTTCCGGCGATGACCGACTACAAGTGCGCCCTGCGGTAGAGACCGATTCCAGCCAGCCCGACCCCGATCAGCATAAGCGATGTCGGTTCGGGGATGTGATGCGGCGGATCCGGCGGCGGCAGCACCGGAGGTGGATCGACCGGCGGCGGAGGCGGCGGTAGTTCGGTCAAACTCAACGTCAGGTTGGAAACAATAGTTTCTCTCGTGTTGACTAAAGTCACTGCATTGTTGCGATTGTTAACGACCGTCGCAGTGAATCTCAAAGTGAGAACAAATGGATTCGTGAAATCCGCATCATCTAAAGGCGGAACCAAATCGATCGGCGAGAGGTCCACCCAACGATCGTCGGTCGGTGTTGTCGTTGTGGGCAAGTAATGGGAGAGGTCGGCCAGCAAGGTTCCGTCGGCTGCACTGAGAATCGCCATTTCCTGCAGCCGGATTCTCGTGGCGACTTCGTCAATCTGAAAGTCGAGGTCGAAGACCCTGAACTGAATGTGAGCATCGCCGACAACGTAGCTTGGATCGCTCAGCGGCAAACCCGAAAAATACAAGTTCAATGTCATCCATCCCGTACTCGAACTGTTGCGGGCTACCGTTGTGGTCTGGTTGGGAAGAAGAACATTGATACAGCCGGTCGTAACCCCACCGCAGTTCTGCTCATAGCTTCCGCCCGTAAAGACGTTTACATTGCCGTGACGATTGCCTATCGGGATGAAGAAATCGGGAACACTCAGAGTCATAATCGTCGGGTCCGCCCAAACCTGAGTGGAACCGAACACGAGGACTGCGAGTCCAAATACGAGCTTCCTGGCTAAATTCATATTCATCCTTCTATTGCATAGCACGAATAGGACCATCTGTCACCTTTTTGACCGATGATTGCAAATCGTCTATGGTTCTTTTTCTTCAATGGGATAGCAGCTAGTCGAAGGAGCTCACATCGCACCAGCGGGGACGCTCTCATAAAATTGTTGTAAAGAAATCTGACGCGTTCCAAGGGATTCCATTAGTGGACGCGCCTCTCCAACTTGACGCCTGGGGAAGCCCTCGCTGCATCCGGGTTTTGCAACGGGAGCTAAGATGCTGATGCGAAATATGGATACGGTCGCGTTTCGATCTCATCCAAAGCAGACAGCCTTCTTATGTGTGAATAACTGAAAGGAGGATTGTCACGACTTACGAAACGTCGGAATTGTTAACGGAATTTACGCATTGGCAGGCCGCCTTTTATCCTGCCATAGGGACCTGATGCGCCATCACTGCAGTTATCGATGCCTTCCGCTGGCCGATTTTCTCGCCAGAATCTTCGAATCAGATCGCGCTGGGATCTATACGGTTCAAGTTCCGCGCAAGTGGCGGATTTCAAGGACGGACCGGGCAAATTCGGGAGCAGACCGTAATTTCTGCAGTTCAACATTGGGGTCTGCTCCCGAATTGTAATAAAAGCGGCCAACTTCACGTGCTACCGACAGCCAGACGGATTGGAACCATTCTTGGAAGGCATTTTGGGGATCGAACAAAGCATCCGGAGCAGTTCGACCTCGGGTTCCTGATCAAGAACGACGGCTCTCTCCGGATCCACCCATTTTGGTGTTTAGCGCAGGGTGAGCGTTAAAGGCTGGCCGGTCTGTCCCACAAAGTGAAGGACGCCGGACGCATCGGATGACGCGCTTCCCATGACAACGATCTGAGTAGTGTAGCCTCCGCCGTCGACAAGGTGAGGAAAGAACAGGCCTGACGATTCCGTTGCAGCAAGACCCGAAGGCGGGGTTGTCGTTAAAAGGAATTCGTTCCGTTCGTTTGTTCGTCCCCGGATGCCTGCCACGGAAATCGAAGTTGGAGACGTGAGACGGAGAACACCCCGGAACGGCAGCGTGAGGCTTGGGAAGAGCTGGTTCACAAAAATTCCCGCGTGGCCGTTTGCCGGCATGGCGACGGTCGCGGGTTGGAGGCCGGCGGATGTTCCATCAATGCGTCTTAAATCGGCAGTGACGACCACGGGCTGATTGGATGGATTCGCAATAGCGATTCCCGTTTGAATCGAGCCGGTGCTGAACGGAACGCCTGACGCTTCCGCATAAACCTGGACGCCGGTCCCGCCAAACCCGGCAACGCCGGCTTCCGAGACGACCGTCCCCCCGACAGCGAAAGAAAAGATCGCCACGGCCGAAGGCGCGGCCTGTCCCCCCGTCGGAGCAATCCGAACCGATCCGGTTAAGGCCGCGGGTTCCGTTCCTGCGGTGGAGAGTTTGTATGAACCCCTGGCCTGAATCTGATAGGCGAATCGGTTTGCCGATTGGCCTCCTGCGTTAACCGGCATCAATGCTCCGGGCGCTATATCTGATCCTGAACTGTAGAATTCAATATTCCCGCTGATGGGTGTATTCGTGGGATTCACCAGGACAATTTGAGTCGTCCAGCCCCCTCCTGTCGCGAAATGCGGCGCCATTGCGGCAGAGAGTGAAGGCGCCTGATCGAGATCGAGAACGGGCAGCGTCGTCATCAGGAATTCACCGCGTCGATTCGAGTTTCCCCGCAGAGCAATGACCGACACGGGGGACGACGAGGAAAACGACAATGCGCCGACGAAATTCGCAGGGGCGTTGAACGGCGCCTGATCCAGGAACGATGCAGTCTGGCGATTAGCCGCGATGCTAAATGTTCCCGAACTCGCCTCGCTGCCATCCGCCCGCGTTAACGAGAAGTTGATACTCACTTCTTGATTATTCGGATTGGCAATCGCAATTCCGGTGTTGATCGGACTGACGACTTCCGCGAAGATCCGGCCGGCCCGGATGGGACGAGCTGCTGGGACAGCGGCTTCACTGACCAGCACTCCTCCTTGTCGATTTCCGAAGATGGCGAAGGCGCTGGTCGCAACGGAGGATTGGAGACCGGCGTATCCGACCGTCGGAACGGATCCGCCTCCGCTGGTCGTCGCGGAGAAAGCGCCTGATGCGCGGACGGCGAATGTGGTTTCAACGGGTCCTCCAATAGGGGAGGCTCGATAGATCACTTCCTCGCCGCTGTCATTGGCGCCTAGCACAAAAATCGTAGCGTCGTCATTGATCAGCAATTGAGAAACGCTCAGCAGATCGCCGTCCGGAGTCAGTTGTTGCAGATCCTGGATCTCATGATATTTGCCGCCGACAAATGCGCCGATTCCCGAGCCATCGTTAAAAACGGTCTCGCACGATCGGTTTGCGTCATATGAACCTGTGTTCAAGGTATTGGCAGGCGCGCCTGTGGCTAGCGGCAGTGAAGGATCCACCAGATAGTTCCAAACGCCATTCCGGTAGCGCGCGACGGCGCCGACGACACCTATGGCAAATCCTTCGGTGCAACCCCGCAAGGCGCCGACGCTCGTAACCTGCCGTCCATCCGGCATGCTCATACCCGGTGCGACGCTGATGCGAGCCGCGCCGCCATCCCACACGCCGACGTAAAAGCTTGTGCCGTCCACCCTGTTTCCCCTGAAAAGAATGTTGCCGGCGTCATCGATGCCGCCGATGGCGGGATTCCCTATGGCCACCCCGTCCACCGTGATTTGCGTCCTTTCATCCGCCACTGTAGTAAGCCGCCCATTACGAAGCCGATATAAGCCGCAGCAATTCCAGCTCATCTGGAACGCGATGTCGCCGGTCCGGTTGACCTCAATGTTTATTGCGGAACCGATATTCGTGTTATCGGATGCGTGCCTGAGCGGCGCCCGAACGGTCAGTTCGATCCTGCCTTGATTCCACGTGAAGAGGCTGCTGTCGCTTGCAAAATAATCATGGCCGAAAACAATTCGTCCGTCCGGCGTGGTGCGAACCATATTCAGTTTGGAGCCGGCGTAGAACTTGCCATCCGGCAATTTCGTTCCAACTCGGATCACGGGCGTGATGGTTCCGTCCGTTTCGAGTTGCGCGACGCTGCCGCTGACGCCGCCGGCGATAATCATCGGCGTACCGGTGCGAGCTCCGGGAATCAACGCCGTAATCACCGGTTGAACACTGACTGGGACGGAATCGCCCGCTTTGAGGACGACTTCAACATTTGGAGACAGCCTCGCAATGATCATCGGATTGTTCGCCGTGCGAACCATCGCGTAGACCGCGCCGTCAGACGTATCCGTGGCGCTGACGATCTCCTCGACCGGAGAGCCGTCGATTGAAGTTGCGTTCAAGAGCAAAACAGCTTGTGTCGAACCATCCGGCTTCCAGCGGTAAAGTCCGCGCGCTCTACCGGGCAAAGAGACATCGAGGAGGGCGCCGCGTTCCGGGTCATATCCGTACAGGCCGTATGCCGCGCCAACACTGAGCACGGCGGAGGGGCTGGAGTCTCCATCATGCCAGAGGAGAAAGCGCGGGCCATTGTTAGTGAAGACTGCATTGACGACGTCGCCATTTCCTGCGACGAACAGCATTTCCTCGAACGGCGAGTAGTTGACGAAATAACCCGTAACCGTCTCGTTGCCGACTCTGTCGCCCGCGGCAAGCATCCTTTCCGGCGGGGCGCCGGGCCGGCTGCGCCAGATTTGATTCGGGGTGCTGAGGAACCAAACGGTTCCATCATTCGCTATGCCGTACGTATCGAACCTGCCTTGTGTCTCACCGGTCATCATGCGAGGGTCGCTCGAATTGAGGACGAGCTCCGAAATGCCGCCGTCGAAACCGCGAAAAACGCCGCTTGTCCTGAGGCGTGTGACGGAGTCCGTATAGTTGACCCTCAACGCCATCGCCCCGGAATCGGCGAGCGAGTTCCGCTTCACGTCAAAGCCGCCTGCCTGTTCAGCTCCGAAGACGACCGTCCCATCCGCGAATATCGGGGTTATGGCATCCGAAGCGCCTCGCGAAACCAGTACACGACCCGACAAGTCCAGTTCCTGCACAAGGACTTCACCTGATGATGTGCGGGTATAGCTTGCCATGTTCGCCAGAGGGTAACCATTGACAGGGTTTACTCTCCCGGAGTTCAGGAGCGTTTTGATATCGCCGTTGTTCCATTCCAGCAGCGCGGCGCCCAAACCATCGAGCGACGATGCGAACATGAAACCGCCAGTTCCAGTTGGAATCAGTTGCGCAGCGCGCGGCGCCAACACGCTGCTGTTGGAGGAGGGCCGGCGGGCGACAAAGATTCGCTCGAATTTGTAGGTTGCGGGCGCCTTGATATCGACGAGGGCGTCGCCTTGGGTCATCGAGCTGAATCCTGGAACAGTTCCTGAATACGAAATCCGTGCGACCACTCGAATTCTCGCCTGCTGTACAGCTCTCAGCATTCCGGAGGCGTCAATCGTTGCACTCGTCGAAAAATTGAAGAACTCGCTCGAAACGGCCCAACTCACGGTGGCGTTCGGAATGGGCCGATCACTGATGTCCATGACGTTCGCTCGCATTCTCTGGGTGGACCCGACGGGCATGGTCGCGCGCTCAGGTGCAACAGCAATCCGTTTCGGCAGCACCTGCATGCGCACCTCTCCAGTGAACCCCGCCGATTGCGCTCGAACGGTGAATGTCGTCAGGGCGAGCGGCGTAACGACTCCATCCACTCCAACAGTTGCAGCGGTTGAAGGGATAACCGACCACGTGACCGCGCCTGTTGGGAGAGGAACCCCGGACTCATCGGTCAGCGTTGCCGCGACCTGGGCGGATTCGCCCCAGATAAAGACAGTCTTACTGGCGGATACGAAGAACGTTGATGCCGCATGCACGTTGGAAGACCACGTCAGGAGCAATGCAGCGCAACAGCACGCGAGAGCCATCCATCGTTTCATCGGAAGACTTCCTCGATGGGACCGAAGTCGCCCTCCGCGCTTCCCGGTACATACACGTAGGGCCTTCCCATCGGAGTGTTCTGGATCGTTTTCGTCCAATCGATACCGAGAGCCGAGTAAATGGTCGAGGCAATGTCCTCGACGTAGATCGGCCGTTGCCGGCGCCAACCGGGGTCGACGATCGTGGCGCCCGTAGCGTCGGTCGCACCGATCGCCTGGCCGCCGCGAACGCCTCCTCCGGCCATGAGCACCGACATGGCGTTGGCGTAGTGGTACGACCGTTTCGGGCATTGAGCGGTCCCGGTGTTCGCCCGAATTCACCCATCGCCACAATCATTGTGGAGTTGAGGTCGCCGCTGATGCGCAGATCCGAAATCAGGTTGGCCAACCCGCGGTCGAGGTCGTTGTTAAGCCGGTACAGATTGGTCTGGTTGTTCGAGCCGAACTGATTGAAGTGCTGATCCCACCCGGAAAGAGTGACGTTCACGAATACAGCGCCCATTCTCGCGACGATGGCGTTTCTCGCCGTGATCATGGCTCGCGCGAAGGATGTGCCTCCATATCGAGTCTCGTCTGCAGCAGTGAACTGAAAGACGCGGCCGACCGCGACGTTATAGATCAGGCGCCTTGCTTGGCCGACAATCGCGCCGTAAGCCGCCATGCTGTCGTTGAGCGGCTGACTGCGCAGCGGGGCGTCCAGTTCTTGGAACAGGTCGTAGGCCTTATTAAAGATGTCCTGGCTTTCCGGACCGTAGAAGTCATGTCGAAGGTTGGAGAGGCCGCTTCGGCCCGGAGTGAAAGTGAACGGTGTGTTGATCCCGGGCAGGAATCCCTGGGTTTGTTCGTCGCCTTGAGTCGGCGCCACCGAAAAATATGGCGGCAACAGACCCTGACTGCCGAGTTCGTAGCTGGCCACCGCCCCGATGTGCGGAAGAACGGGTGCGAATGCCGGATTGAAAGTATGCGCTGTCTGTAAATAGAACTGCCCGCGGGTGTGGGCGGCCTCCCAACTGGTCACCGAGCGGAGAACGCAGATGTCCTGCGTCATCGCAGAAAGCATGGGAAAGTAACGCTGCGAAAGGAACAGACTGCCGTACTGCCGGATATTCGCATCGCTCGGGTTCCACGGTCCGTCTTTCGGATCAAAGGTGTCGACGTGACTGGGACCACCCGCCAGGTTGATGAAGACGCAGGCGCGGGCCGTGCGACGCGGCGTAACCAAAGCCGCGCTCACTGCCGCATCGGACGGAGTTCGCAACAGTGCGGCGCTGATCGCTCCGATGCCGCCGAAAAGAAAATGCCGGCGGGTGAACGCGTGCTTGCCGCAGCACTCCTTGGCCATGGTTCCTCTCTAATAATTGAAAATAAAATCGCTCTTCTGCAGAACGGCCCACTGCACCTCGGTGAGCCAGTACAGACGATTGCTCTGCCTTTTGCTAAGTATGGTCGCCACCTCCGTGTCCGTTGGCATACGTGCGAGCGTCGATAGAAAGATGTTCTTGATAATGTCGGTGTCTTGAAGCCCTTGTCCAACCCATACCGCTAACCGGGTTTGCGGAGAAGCTGCGTTGGACCATGCCCGTGTTCGGCCCGAAACGCTGTAGCTGTTGAAAAAATCAAGCACGCCGTAGAGGCTCGGCTGCGTGCTGGGAAGCTGATTCACCCAATCGCCCTGACCCAGCGAAGTCAGTAATGAATCCACGGTGAAATCCAGCGAGGAACGTGGATGCGGCAGTTGATTGGCGTAATGGAAACGGCCGGGCAGTCCATCCACTTCAAGGACTGGTTCAGTTCCGGTTGAGGTCGTGAGCGAGTCGAACAACTGCTCCGCAGTCAGACGTTGAGCTTCATGCCGAGCGAAGTAGCGGGCATAGACAGACTGCCATCTGCCGGCGGGATAACGGCTCGAAAGCTGGTACGCGTTCGATGAAACGATCAGCTTGATGATCCGCTTCATGCTGTATCCCGAGTCTCTGAATGCGCCTGCGAGCTGTTTCAGCAACTGCGGATGAGAAACCTGCAGCGGCCAGTCCGGCGGCGGAGGATTCGACGGATCCACTCGAGCGAGATCCCAACCATCCGGAGGGTCAACGATGCCGCTCCCGAAGAAATACGCCCACAGGTAGTTCACGCTGGCCTGGGCAAACTGAGGATCGGCTGTCACGGCTCTGGCCCATTCGTCGCGCCAATTGTTTGTTTGTGGGGTGACGCCCGTGAACCAGTACACCGGCTGTGCACTGGCATTGATGCGGGCAGGCCGCGGTCCGGGCGCCGCGGGATTCACGATGCCATTGTATCCTGCACCGTTAGTGGCATCAGAGATGATCAACCGCTGCCTGTAAGCGCCAACGTCATCGTTCACCATGCGCACGCGCGTGCGGGAAAAGAAGGCCGAAAGCTGCCAGAATTGCGCTCGCGTGACCGGAGTCAAGTAGAGATTGATCTTCTCCAGGTGGCGTCGTCCGTTGTGGCACGAAACGCAACTGGTGTGAAAGCCCAGGAACTGCGTTGTTGAAAGATCCGTGAAACTGTCCCAGAAGTCCTGCTGCGCTGTTGAAGAGAAGTCCGTCACTTGCCGGCTAAGCGGCGCTGTCGCCATCTCAACGTCGGTGTCTCCGGATGCGGTCATTATGTCACGGGCAAAAGCGTCGTAAGGCCGGTCCTGCTCCACGAATTGCCGAACAAACGCGTAGAAATTATTCCGCTCGGGTATACCGATGTTGAAGCCGCCGCCGTTGCTTCCGCGCGTCACTTGAAATCGCTTTCGGAGCCAAAAAGAGAATTGATCCACGTAAGCCGGGGAGGCCAGAAGCGCGTCAATCAATCGATCCCGCTTTCCGGCGCTGCTATCGGCTAGAAAGGTCTTAACTTGGTCGAATGTAGGCGTACGGCCCGTGAGGTCCAGATGGATCCGGCGAACGAACTCCGCATCCGTTGTGAGTGGAGCGGGCTCCACTCCATCGTCCGACATTTTTTTGAAGATCCAGTCGTCAATGAAATTGCGGGAAGCGGGCGTCGTTACGGCCAACGGATCATCGGAGTCCGCTAGCACCGCATGTTGAGCTGCAAACTCGCGGTCGAGTTCGATTGCACGTTCGCCGTCTGTGCGGGTCGGCGCCGGATAAGAGGGGCAGAAAGGATCTTGCGTCCGACCACTGGAAGGCGGAACCACAGTCAAGACGAGCAAACCCAACAGGACAAGAAACCGGAACAATTGTCCCATCGACATGCGCGGATTCTACTATTCTCGCCTGTCAGTTGAAAGCCCGCTTACATCAAGTTTTCGTTAAGAGGGCGAAAGGGACGGCTTAATTCACGAGGCTTTTGGAAGGCTCCGGACATCCTGAGGTAGGTTGTCGGAGTATTCATCGATCATGCGATTGAGCGCTTTGCTATTCACCAAGGCTTGTTCGGCGCGTTCAAGCGCGGTCTGAGAATGGAGACGCGCACGCTGAATCTTCCTTTGGTCTACCACAAATTCACGCAGCCGCTTTTCGAAATTGGCTTGCCGTTCCGAACCGTCCGAAGCGTATTCGTAATGCAATATCCAGGTTTTTACGGCATGGACGTTGGCCCCCGTTATGAACAGGCGAGCTTCGCGAATCAGGATGGAATCAATGGGCATAAACACCATCATAGCGGCAAGCTCGAACGTCGTATGTCCGTTGAGGTCCTACACTCTGTTTGGCGGAGACCCAGAATCAAAACCGCCAAAAGAGACCGCCTCGCAGTTCCGCGGCCGACCCGGAGAAGTGAGTGCCAAAACCCCGCAGGCGGCCGTCCGCCCGAATTCCCACGGAGTCGTTGAGGTTGACGCGAAGACCGCCGCCTCCGGAAATGGCGAGATCCCACTGCGCACCACCAAAGGTTTCGTCGCGAAAGCCTATTCCGGCCCCAATGCCGCCCCCTATGAACGGAGCGAACTTTCCCCGCACCCATTGATACTGAACTAGGCCCTCGGGAATCACGAATGTGGTTCGGTCGCCGAACTGTTGATCGGGAAACCCGGCTGTTACAGCCCCTTCGATCAATACATGTTGTGTCGCTCTCCAGTCCGCACTAACGGCCCAAAGCGGGGAGTTTCCAGTTCCTGAGAGATCGAAATAAAAAAGCCGGTTTGCACGGCAATCGACCGACTCTGCGCAAGGCCGGGCGCCGTCGCCAAAAGAATTCCAAGTATTGCTGGTGATAATCGAACCATAAGAGTTCCTGTTAAAGTGAGATTGTTTCGCCCTCAGTCTTCGATACGCCTTTCGATCACCATGACGCTGGCAATTCACCGCCCGAAGGAACGATGGAGAATCTTACAACTTCGCGTTCTCTATCTATCTCGTTGAAAACTTTCCGTCTGCCGGGTTTTCTGCTTGAGAATTGATGGCGGGGTGTCGTAAAAGCATACACTTCCCGTCCGGGACGAGCTGCCATCATTCCATATAACTTGAAGAAAACAGATAGCAAACTGGTTTGGTTGGCGGCATGCTTTGCCGGTTTGGATACCCAGATCCTGTCTATCAACGCAGGATCTACGCTCGACAAATGTCTGGGAGGTCGTAGTGCAACGTTTCAGATGGTCGTTTTTACTCACGTTTCTTATCGCGTGCTCGTTTTGTTTGGAAGCGAAGGCGGACTCGTTCTCCTTTACGGGGACTTTTGCGCACGACGATGATATTCAGTTGTTCAACTTTCAACTGCTCAATCCTTCTACGGTCACCATCCAGACTTTCGGATACGCCGGCGGCACGAATGGAGCCGGGGCGTCCATTGCTGACGGTGGATTCGATCCCATGATTTCGGTATTCGATGCGACCGGCGATCAGTTTCAGTTGGCCGCCAACGATGACAGTGGCTGCTCCGATGTGGGCACGGATCCGACGACGGGCGCCTGCTTCGATTCCTTCCTCATTCTGCCCTCGCTGGATGCCGGGAGCTACATTCTCGCTCTGACGCAATATCCGAATTCGGCGCTTGGACCCACGCTGGGCGACGGATTTGCGTTTGCAGGTCTCGGCGACTTCACATGTGAAATGTTCACGGGAGGTTCCGGTCCTTTTTGCGACGTCTCACTGGACCAGCGAGACTCTCATTGGGCGTTGGACATCAGCGGGGTCGACTCCGCTTCCCAGCAGACAACAGCGGTTCCGGAGCCGATCAGCGGTATTCTCTTGCTTCCGGCCGTGGCGGTGGTGTTTTCCCACCGATTCCGCAAATCCTAAAAGGGCGCGGCCGCCAACAGTATCATCTTGCAGTCGCTCTCCCGATAACGAACAAGAACCCCGTCTGATGGAGGCTTTGTGATGACACGCTTCAGCAAACTGAAAAACGCGCTTCTTGCGCTGCTTATGATTTTGATGGCCGGGGCCGGACTGTATGCGGCCGATGCCCCGGCTGTCGGCGATGCCTACAGTCTGTCCTCGTCGCCGACCTTGAATTTTGGGGCGCTGGCCAACCTGAACGTAGGTAACGGGGCGACAGCGCATGTCCAATTTTCGATGGCAGGCCTGCCTGCCGGGATGACGTCAACCAACGTCGACAAAGCGGTATTGACGGTGTACGTCAACAAAGTCAATACGGCCGGTTCAGTGGATGTTCGGCAGGTTACCAGCGCATGGGCCGAAAACACGCTGACATTCAACAACACGCCGCTGCTTGGTGCGATTGTCGCCAGCGCCGTGCCGGTTGGTTCAACAGGCTTCGTGCAGGTCGACGTGACGAGCCTGGTGCGCATTTGGGTGGACAACCCTTTATCGAATTTGGGAATCGCCATTCAGCCCAGCGCGAGTGCGTCCTCTACATCGGTCATCCTGGACAGCAAAGAAAATACATTGACCAGCCATGCCGCGGAGATTTCGATCACGATCGTCAGCCGCGGGCCTCAAGGGCCTCCGGGCGGTGTGGGACCTCAGGGTCCTCAAGGTCCAGCCGGGCAGGACGGCTTAGGGGTGAATGCGGGATCGTGCCCCAATGGGCAGGTGTTCAAAGGAATTGATGGGACTGGCAACCTTATATGTCGCACTGCAGGCGTAACCCAGGTGTCCGCCGGAGCAACGAACGCCAGCACGGTTTCGTTTGATCTGGACACGGGAGTACACTCGTGCGGAAGCTGCGGCGCCGATATTCGTCCGATGAATGGTCAAACCGTATTCATGTTCGGCGGCGCAACGGCCAGCGTGTTCGGGGCGACCGCGCCAACAGCGCAGCAGTGTCAGGCTGCGCCGGCGACGATTACCGGCTCCGGCACGGGACCCCTGCCCGGTCAATACATGTGCGTTCACACATCCGCCGGGAATGTGGCCAGCGTGAAGGTGATCTCCTACCAGCCTGTGCTAGGCCAGCCGTTCGAAATTGAATACACCACCTGGAATATTGAAGGCATTGTCGCCGGCCCGCCGGGACCACAAGGTCCTCAAGGAATACAGGGAATACAAGGGCCGCAAGGCGCTCAGGGGCCGCAAGGACCTCCGGTAGGCTTCGGAACATGCTCATCGGGACAGTACATGAAAGGCATTGATTCGGGCGGCAACATCCTGTGCGCCACTCCGGGCGCGGTCACTGTCGTCAGCAGCGGCGAAGCGGACAGCAGCACGGTTTCGTTTGATCTGGACACGGGAGTACACTCGTGCGGAAGCTGCGGCGCCGATATTCGTCCGATGAATGGTCAAACCGTATTCATGTTCGGCGGCGCAACGGCCAGCGTGTTCGGGGCAGCCGCGCCAACGCCGCAACAATGCCTGGCTGCGCCGGCGACGATTACCGGCTCCGGAACTGGACCCGTCCCCGGGCAATACATGTGCGTCCGTACGTCGGCCGGGAATATCGCCAGCGTGAAGGTGATAGCCTACCAACCGGTGTTAGGCCAGCCCTTCCACATCGAATACACCACCTGGCGCATCGACTAGCCGCTTCGTGGTTCTACATTGAGGCGATCGCAGGATCGCCTCAATGCAGTCAACTGCTGATTCCCACCGTGCTGGCGGTCCGACTCTCCTGCACCCAACCAATCTAGAAAGGATCCTCAACGCTGTAGCTTGCGGCCGGCGATCCAGACGGAATCGATTTGCTTCGTGTTGCGGATATCGGTCAACGGATCCGCATTCAGTACGATGAAATCCGCCCATTTTCCAGGCTGCAAAGTCCCGAGATCGGCGTCGAGCTTTGTTACTTTTGCTGCGTTGCCGGTCGCTGCGACGAGCGCCTGCATCGGCGTGAGGCCCGCCGCGACCATCATCTCCAATTCCAGATGTTCGAAATATCCCTGCCAGCGGCCGACTCCGGCGCCGGTATCCGTACCCATCGCGATGGTGACCCCGGCGTCCTGGAGCATCTTGAGATTCCGGTTCGCCTGCGCGAGCGCCTGCTTGATCGACTGCGCATTTGCATTGTTGCGGACTCGGGCTTGCGCGGCGGGATCGGTAAGTTGCGCCACCACCGGGCGGTAGGATTGTTCTCGAGTAAAGAATGGATCGCTGAAGAATGCCGGAGTGGATTCGTAGGCGAAGACGGAAAGATCGCGTGTGAGTGTGGGAATGTACCCCACGTTGCGCCGCTTGATTTCATTGATGAGAGCCGCATCGATATCCATGTCGCGGACGCTGTGGGCGAGAATGTCGACTCCCGCGTTCACGAGCGCTTGGGCATCCTTCAAAAAGAACATGTGTGCGGCGACTCGCAACCCATTCTTGTGCGCGTGATCGATGAGTGCGGTAAACACGGCCGGCGCCATACGCTGGGGTGAGTTGTCGGGGCCGTCCACGCGCGTCTTGATGACGTCCACTTTACTGGCGGCGGCTGCCTCGACGTCTCGGCGAACCTGGTCAGCGGTTGGAGCAACAACGTTCTTGCCGGAGACGTAGAGCCGCGTCCGATCCGGGATTCCGCGCCGTTGTTCATCACGCAAGCGAATGCTTTCAACGCCATCGTCGCCCAGGCTGTACACCGTCGTCACGCCATAATCGGCATAAAGCCTCAGTTGCGCCGTAAGTTGGTCACGCGGCGGTTGCCTCGAATTCGGATTTAGATCGACATGCGCATGAGCATTGATGAAGCCGGGAATGATGGTCTTGCCCGCCATGTCAATCCGTACGGCCCCAGATGGTGCGGAGACGCCGCCGACAGCTTCAATGCGCCCGTCTCGGATCAGGATGTCGCCTCGTTCGAGCGGCGCGCGGCCCGCGCCATCGATGATGCGGGCGCCGGTCAGCACCGTGAACTGTGTTGCAGAGGTGTTCTGCGCACCCGAAGGCGCGAAGAAAGCAAAAGCAAAAAGCCAAGCGATGATTAGCGAAATACGAACCATGCGTCCTTCCAGAAAAAGGTGTGAAATATTCTATTCTGTCGCTTTCCAAAATCCATACTTCTTCGGAAAACGCTTCTCTTGTGAGTCTCGACTTCCGCTGCGATCGGTCACTCCTCCGGTCTTTCGTCCGAGTAAACCAAGAGAAAGCGTTGTGGCCTGCTCTCTTCACCACTTACCTTGGCGAATATGAAGACGCCTTCGCAACATGCTTCGTGACAGAGATAAGCATGCAACGGCGTTTCTCGTCAGACTAGGCCTCTTCCGCGAATGGAGTTCGGCAACGGCATATCCAATTGGAGCATCGATGGCCCCGCCCAGAGCGAGCAAGGCAATGTGCGGATAAGGTATGGAACGGAACGGCTGATGACAGAGAGATTGTCGCGCCGGTCGTGGTTCTTCGACCCTTCCGGATCACGCCAAAATTGTCTCTCTCATTCCTGACGGCCACATTTTTGTTGCTGTTTCTTCAGGCGGGCCTCACGTATCACCTGTGTTTTCAATGTAATGGCTAACGGTCATTTCCTTGCTATTCCCAATATGCAAAGGAGGCGGAAAACGTATGGAGACGATGATCAGTCGTCGCGGATTATGGGGGGCCGCATTCGGCATAGCAGCCTCGCTGTCCGTTCAAAAGACCTTCGCGCAGACACCGCAAACCCTTGTCGGTCTTCTGCGCTCTTCGGGGCGCTACGACGATTCAATGATTTTTGAGCGAAAGCCATTCGCGTGGCCCGGCGGAAAAACATTGGCTGTGTGGATCATTCCGAATGTCGAGATCTGGGCCTTTGATGCTGTATCCGACGCGGCAATCAATCCCACAGCAACCGGCGCCGGACCCGATGTGATCAACTACGCAGCCCGTGAATACGGAATGCGCGTTGGCCTTTGGCGGATCGCAGATCTGTTGGACAACTCCGGAATTCGTGCGACCGTCGCCCTCAACTCTGCTGTCTGCCAGGCGCACCCGCGTGTGATTGAAGAGATAAACAGGCGAAACTGGGAATTCATGGCGCATGGCGTCACCAACACCCGTAGCCTCAGCAAACTCAGCATTGATGCTGAGCGAGCTGCAATCCGTAGTTCGGTCGAAACCATCGAGAAAGCCACCGGAAAGAAGGTGCGAGGCTGGCTCGGTCCTGGACAAATAGAAACCGCGAACACGCCGGACCTCTTGGCAGAGGAGGGTCTCCTCTACACAGCGGATTGGAACAGCGACGACCAGCCGCTGAAGATGAAGGTCAAGGCCGGGGAGTTTTATAGCCTTCCGCACACTCTGTATGCCAACGATGTAGAGCTGTTTTCCAAGCGCGGCTATAGCGGCAAACAGATCCGTCAGGCGCTGAGTGATCAGTTTGATGTCTTGTTCGAAGATAGTCGAAAGCTGCCGCGAGTTATGGGAATTTCTCTCCACCCATTCCTGACAGGACAACCTTCTCAGATTGGCCACTTGAAGGAAGTGGTGCAGTACATGAAGCAGCGCGATGGCGTTTGGTTCGCGACTGGAACAGAGATTGTCGAAGCCTATCGGAAGGTTGCATAAGGCTGTCGCAGAAATCTTAGGAGCAAAGATGAATACAACGGCTCGCAGAGAATTCCTTATTAAGAGTCTTGGACTGTTCGCAGCTGCAGGCGCAGTCGGTTCTTCTGCAGGCGGCGTCTGGGCGCAGATTCAAGAGGAGGTGCGCCGACCTGGCCGCTATGAGGACTTGCTGATCCTAGATCGCAAGCCCTTCCTGTGGCCTGGCGGCAGGACCGTTGCCGTCTGGATCATTCCGAATGTTGAGGTCTTCATGTTCGATCCGAACGAAGGGATCCCGAATGCGAACCCGGCCGAGCCCGACCTCATCAACTACTCTCAGAGAGACTACGGGATGCGCGTCGGTTTGTGGCGCATTGCCGATGTCATGGAAGCCGCAGGCATTAAGGCGACGGTCGCGCTGAACGCGGGTGTTTGCAAAGTATTTCCGAAAGCTATGGAACAAATGAACAAGCTTGGCTGGGAAATGATGGGCCACGGCATTACGAACAGCCGAAACCTGAGAGGACTGTCCCTCGATGAAGAACGCGAGGTCATCCAGACAACTCTTTCAATGATCGAACAGTCGACCGGAAAGAAGGTGAAGGGTTGGCTCGGTCCGGGCTTGGGAGAAACATTCAACACGCCCGATTTACTTGCGGAACTAGGTGTCAAGTACACCGGGGATTGGAATAACGACGAACTGCCCTATCGGATGAAGGTCAAGAAAGGAGAATTCTACTCCTTGCCTTACTGGATGGATGTCAACGACATCTCGTTCTACCGGTTAGGGCGAACTGGCGAAGAGTACTACCAAGCGGTGGCCGAACTGTTTGACAATCTCTACGCGGACAGCAAGAAGATTCCTCGAGTGCTTGGCCTCCCCCTGCATCCTTTTCTTACCGGTCAGCCTGTTCATATCAAGTACTTCAGAAAGGTGATCGACCATATTAAACAACACGACAAAGTCTGGTTCGCAACTGGCGGCGAGATCATTGACGCCTATCAAAAGGTCCAAACATGATAAAGATGCATGGAATTAAGGAAATAAAGAAGACAGCCTCCGTATTCGGACTGCTCGCCGCGCTCTTATTGGTCCCAAGCAGTCGGGCCTTGGGCGCGAACAATGATGCTCCACCGTTTCAGATCATGGAAACGTCCATTGATCAGATTCATGCGGCCTTCAAGTCTGGAAAACTAACGGCGCGAAAGCTGGTTCAAGCCTATCTGGACCGAATTGACGCTTACGACAAGAACGGTCCAGCACTAAATTCGATCATATCGCTGAATCCCAACGCGTTGGAAGAAGCGGACAAGCTCGATGCAGCGTTCAAAAAAGGTGGGCTCGTCGGCCCGTTGCATGGGATTCCAATCCTTGTGAAGGATGAAATTGACACCGCAGGCATGCCGACGACGCATGGCACGCTCGTTTTTAAAGACTATCGTCCACCGAAGGACGCTTATGCCATCGGCAAGTTGAGAAAGGCTGGAGCGATCATTCTCGGAAAAACGACTTTGAGTGAGTATGCAGGCGGCGATACCTACGGCTCAATGTTCGGCGCATCACGCAATCCGTACGATCTCGAACGGACCGTAGGCGGCTCTTCCGGCGGCTCCGGTTCAGCGCTTGCCGCGAATTTCTCGACAGTGACGATCGGTGAGGAAACTGCGGCGTCGATCCGCCGTCCAGGCGCCTGGAATGGTGTTGTCAGCCTGAGGCCGACTCCTGGCCTCGTAAGTCGAAGTGGCATGTGGGATGGATATCCCGCTCCCAATGCGCAAATGGGACCAATGGCGAGAACGGTCACGGACCTTGCGAAAGTGCTCGATGGACTTGCGGGTTACGACCCCGAGGATCCTATTACCGCGCTGGGTTTGGGAAAAATTCCGGACACCTATACGAAGTTTCTGGAAAAGAATGGATTGAAGGGAGCGCGAATCGGCATCTTACGCGAATCCATCGGCGGCGGTTCAGAACCTGAATCCGAAGACTTCAAGAAGGTTGATGCCATTTTCGAAAAGAATATTGCGGAGCTTAAGGCCGCAGGCGCGACGATCGTGGATTCAATAGTGATTCCGGACCTGAAAAAGCTCATGCAAAAGAGAGCATCAAATCCTGAGATCTTCGACGAGGCGTTGAGGTTGTATTTAGCCCGAAATCCAAGTTCGCCCATTAAGACGCGCCAGGACATCGCCAATTCACCCGACCTGGACAAAAGCATTCCGCCGTCAAAAGGCCAACAGTGGAAGACTACTCCGAAGCACGATCCGGTCAAATGGGGTGAATACCTGCAGGCTCGCGAACAATTGCTCGTGAACATCATGAAGGTGATGGCGGACAACAAGCTGGACGCCATCGTGCATAAGTCGGTCGAACACCAGCCGTCGCTGATCAAAGACGGAATGAACCCGCCATATGTGTCCGCCAAAGGAGTGCCACAACTGAACACATTCTTGGTTTACGCCGCGTCGATGACCGTACCGTCTGGGTTCACAACAGACGGCCTTCCTGTTGGAATCACGTTCTTCGGCCCTCCCTACAGTGAGTCTACACTTTTGAGACTTGCATTTTCCTATGAGCAGGCCACACATCATCGAACTCCACCGAAAACCACTCCGCCATTGACAGTTAAGGCCCCGTAACCCACCAGAAACCTGACCGCACCCCTAATGGGCCGCAAAAATCCTTGACCAGTCCGCGGCCCCTTCCTTTTCAATTGTCAACACGCCTTTTTTGTCAGGTGATGCTCCAGCCCGGACATTCTTGTCTTGGCAGCAACGCCGCCTTTGCGCAACCGCACATTCTTGTTGATGGTTAAGTGGCTGATCCTCTTCTGGGCGACTCTGTTGATGCGCACGCCGGCGGTTTCGGCAATTGATCTGCAAGAAGATTGACGCCATTTGCCATGAAACTCCTTGTCATCGGGATTCTATCAGTCACCCTTGCATCGCTCTCGGCGTGGTCGCAGGAACAGAAAATGCCGCTCGATTTCGATCAACGAGAAGGCTACGTTGTCAACGTAGACGTCCAGTTCGTACAGTTCTCAGTGTCGGTTGTGAATAAGGACGGGAGAGCTGTGACCGGCTTGATTGCGGATCAATTCAAAGCGTTTGAGGATGGAGTCGAGCAGAGCATAACCGCCTTCGCCCAGGAAGATGGTCCCATTAGTCTCGGCATCGTGGTTGACAACAGTTCGAGCATGACCGGAAACCGTCAGGGTGCGAATCAGGCTGCCGTGACTTTTCTTCGAGAAAGCCATCCAAACGATGAAACATTCATTGTGAAGTTCGATAACGACGTTTTTCTTGAACAGGACTTCACGGGCAGCGCTGACGCAGTCGCGAGAGCTCTCAAGTACTCACGGAGGTCGGGTCAAACTGCCTTGTATGACGCTGTTTATCTATCAGCTGATCACATGCGTAAGGGCCGGAGGGATCAGAAGGTGATTTTGCTGATATCCGATGGAGAGGACACCGCAAGCAGATACGACTTGAACGAGACAATCGAGATGCTGCAAGAGTCTCAAGTGACCGTCTACGCAATAGGATTATTTCACCCTCTCCAACATGGCGGAAATGTAGTCGCTCCGCCATCCGGGAAGGCGAAACGGGTACTGCGCAAGATCTCGCAGGCTACCGGAGGTGAGGCGTATTTTCCCAAGTCAGCCAATGAACTCGAGGATATGTGCATGCGCATCAATAGGCACGCTCGAAGCCGCTATACCATCGGTTACTCGCCGTTAAACACAAGCCGTGACGGTTCATGGCGGAACATTGGAGTTAAAGTCGCCATTCCAGATACGAAGGTGATTGTTCGAACCAAGCTTGGCTACTATGCACCGCGGCTCGCAATGAAGGATCGATGATCTCTCGCTGTGGTTGGCTTAAGGACAGGTATCCAGGTGCGTTTGCGATTCCTCGCGGAATCAATAATGCTGGCGCTGTTGTGAGCGACTCCACGATTTCGCAAAAGTTCCGAAACCTTCATGCCGCAGTTGGAATGAGAAGTGATTGAACGAGTGTGGCTCCTCTGATGATTGGGAGCTTTCTCTTACGAATTCAGCTTTGTTGGCAAAAAAGGCCCATCCACGCGGGGGGCGCACCGGTTGAACTCAATAGGTGGACCGGTGTGCCAATCGAGACCGGCTTGAACGCACCGTAGCGTCAGGCTTTCAGCCGTGTCGCGTCGATGGCTGGGCCGGCGTCGCGCGCCAACGGGACAGACAGATCCACGCCTTGGCGGGCTCAGGCGCGTCACGAAAGTCGGCAGATCGCACCGACAGAATTTCAAGGTGCGGTTCGATGGCATTGGTCACGTCCCGCAGTGAGCGTCTGGGAGGTCCTGCGTCGCGCGGCGGCCCTTCGGTGCTTCCGATTAAACTCAGCCACACGCCGCCGTGCGCCAGCACGGCAGCGACTTGACCTGCGAATTTCGCGCGCTCGGTCGCCTCGTCAAACACGTGGAAGCAGCCGCGATCGAATACCAGGTCAAAGGGGCCGCCTTCCGGCAGCGTGGCTAGAAAGTCAAGTGCGTCGAACCGGCAGCGCAAGCCTGGAGGAAGTTTGGCGCGAGCCTTTTCTATGGCGCGAGGCGCCACATCCACGCCATAAACGTCGTAGCCGTGATGGGCAAGCCAGATCGCATTTGTGCCGGTGCCGCAGCCCACATCGAGCGCCCGCCCGGTAGGAAGGACGCCCGACTCGACCGCCTGAATCAGCAGCGGCTCCGGCACGCCGGTATCCCACGGCATGAAGCCCTGCGCGTAGTTTTCTTCCCACGAAGACGGCATGCCGGACACTATATACGCTTAATCTTCTTCCCGCCTCGAATCGTTGAAGACTCTCTCGATGCGGCGCAGTCTGGCATCGAGTGTTCGGTAGTAAAAAATGGCCAGCAGATTGTGACGGCGCTGGCGTTCCGTCATCCGTTGCCAGGCGCGTGTAGCGCCGGGAATTCGGTTAAACGCGAGGCGGAGCATTGGAGGCAATTCGATCTCGGCCTCCATGGCCTCCATGACCTGTTCCGCGACGCGTTCGGCGCGCCGGCGGCGTGTGTCCACAGACTTTCCCTCTGCAACGAAATTTGCAAGCCACTTGCGGAGGGACGAATTGAGCTGATCAAACCACTTTCTTAAAGCACGACCCTGTTTCAGCGCTTGCGCGAGTTCGGCGGGTAGCTGCAGCACCGGCGGGTCTAATATCGGGGTTGCGACAAGCGTAGCTGCGGATCCCGCGGAAATCCGAGCGGCCTTTTGCGCCTTCTTATTGACGATCAAAATATAGTCGCCTTGACTGGTCGGCAAAGCTGACGTTTGATATTCGAATCCGTTCACCTGCACCCGCATCTTCAACGCTCCCCGCGCGCCCCAGGTCTTTTCAACGGAAAACGGCAAGCGCACGACGACCCAATTCAGTTTCTTGCCGAACCGTTGGAGGATTGCACGGAATTCCTTCGATTGCGTTTTGATCTGCCGCCTCGCCATGGTCGGTTACATCAACAATAGTGAACCACTCCTTTCCGGGGTCCTTTATTGAATGTTATTCCAATCGCTCGCAAAAGAGCGTCACTGATGCGTTCTCTAGTTCATCGATATCTTTCGGCCTTGATTATCGCGCTTTTGTGTTCATGTTTGTGGTCCACGGACGTGGTGGCTCAGGCTTCAGCAACAAGGCGGATTGTCCAACGGCAATGCGCTGATTAAGCAAGAGGGTCGGTCCTATTAGCCCGCGTTTCAGCCAGCATCGGATTCCAGATGTTGACGGCTTGAGCAACTTAGTTGCTTGACGCCGTCGCTTCACACACCACGTAAGCTTCATAAATCACGCAATCAGCCTTATGGAAAGCAGAGTGCTTTGGGAATGCGTTCTAGATTCCGCGAGGAGTGACGGAATGGGATGCAGAATCCAGTTTAGAAGTTTGAAAGGCATAGTTCTGATTACGGTCGTTCTCTTGATGCCGGCGGCGATTTTCGCGCAACAGGACAAAGCTGCGAAGGGCCTCGATGAACAAGTCCAGGAGATGAAATCCGATGTTCTGAACATTGCGGCAGAGCTAAGGCGGCTTGAGGAAAAACTGTTGTACCCGTCCGGGACGCAGGTCGCTGTATTCATCGCGCTGGCCAAGGGCGACCATGTGCGACTCGATGCTGTGCGGCTTCAGATCGACGGAAAGATCGTCGCGCATCACATCTACAGCGCCAAAGAACTCGAGGCGCTGCGCAAGGGCGGCGTGCAGCGGCTCTACGTCGGCAACTTGGCCACGGGAGAGCACCAACTCGAAGCGCTTATCGACGGCAAACAGGATGGCGGTGCGGACTTCAGCCGGACGGAACGATTTACGATCCGCAAAGAGGTGAGGCCCAAGCAGGTGGAATTGACTTTGGCTGGACCGGGTTCCGGCGCGCCGCCGATCACCCTTGGAGAATGGTGAGTCATGCGAGATGGGCGCGCAGGACGCCATTTCATCGCTCTCTGTCTGATGCTCGCCGTTGCGGTTCTTCCCGCAGCAGGCGGCGACTTGAGAGACCTTTTCTTCGGTGAGGCGCTCTATCACGCCTTCCTGGGGCAATACTTCGAGGCGCTTCAACGACTAGACGCCGAGCTCAATATGCACCGCGGGCTGGATGAGCCCGAACGCGATACGCTGCACTACCACATCAATAACGCCGAATTCTCGGTGGGCGATTTCGAACTCCATTATCGTATGGACCAACGCGCACGGCGCGCCATCAACGTTTTGCTCGATGGCGCCGTTGATGAAGGCGTGCGAAACGAAGCGGCGTACAGGCTCGCCCGCATCCATTACCAGAAGGGACAGTTCGACGATGCGCTGAGTGCACTCCTTCGGATCCACGGTGCGGCGCCTCAGCACATCGCAAACGACGTTGAATTCCTGCTGGCGAACGTACACCTCGCAATGGGCAAACCGGGCGAAGCCGCCAAATTGCTCCAGCGAGCACGCAGCGATGAGAGCCTCGCCGGATTTGTCGCCTACAACCTCGGCATTGCGCTGTTGCAGGACGGCCGGCCGCGAGAAGCAATCGAACAACTCGATAAGGCAGGGCAGCTGCCGGCAAGCGATGCCGCAAGTCTAGCCATTCGCGACCAGTCCAATCTGGTGCTCGGCGCCGTCCTGTTCGAATCCGGGGATTTTGAGCGGGCCAATCGTTCGCTGGATCGCGTACAACTCGACGGACCGTTTTCAAACCAAGTCCTGCTGCTGGCAGGCATGTCCGAAGCTTCGATCCAGGGATATGAACGTGCTCTCATTCCGTGGAATATCCTGGTCGATCGCGAATCCACGGACGTCTCGGTCCAGGAAGCGATGCTCGCGGCGCCGCATGCCTACGCCAGCCTGAATCTGCACATCCGTGCGGCTATCGGATATGGGCGCGCGCTCGACCTGTTCAGCAACCAGATCGAAAAAGTCGATGCTTCGATCCGCAGCATCAGGGCAGGGAGTTTTCTCAAAGCGCTGACTCGCGAAGAAACCCGTCAGGACGAAGGGTGGGTTATCCGTCTGCGCAGCCTTACCGGTACGCCCGAGACCTACTACCTGATGGAGCTGATGGCCTCTCACGATTTCCAGACCGCACTTCAGAATTACCTGGATTTGGAGGAGCTAAGATCGAAACTCATCGAATGGGATGCCAGCCTCGAAGCTTTCGACGAGATTGTCCGATTGCGCGATCAGAACTACGAGCCGCTGCTGCCGGAAGTCGATGCCGAGTTCCGCCGCTTGGACGTTCGGATGCGGTTCCGCCTCGAAGAACAAAAACGCCTGGATCGACGGCTGCAATCGATGTTGACGTCGCCGAGTCCGGAGTATCTTGCAAACGCAGAGGAGCGGGCTGCCGCCAAAAACCTCGGGGTCATTGAAAAGCAGCTGGGCGATTCGGACTCGCCGGAACTGGATGCGTTTCGGCGGCGTGTGGCGCGACTGCAGGGCGTGCTCACATGGCGTCTGGAAACCGAATACGACGAGCGCTTGACCGCGGCCCACGCGCACCTCAAGGAATCGACTACATACATCAACGCACTTGCCCGGCAGTACGAGGCGTTTATCCGGACCAGGCAGGCGGCGACGCACAGCTACGCCGGATACGACGTCCAGATTGCACGTCTCCGCGAACGCGTCGCTGAAGCGATTCAACGCATCGACGCCCTCATCGCGCGGCAGGGAGACATGATCGAAACCGCGGCTATCAAACAACTCGAAACCCGCCGCGAACGCCTTGTGGAACAACAGAGTCAGGCGCGCTTCGGCCTTGCCGACAGCTACGATCGCGCGGCGCGCGCGCAATCTCCGTCGGAAGGAAGATGATGCGCCGCTTTGCCATTCCCGTTTTGCTCGCATCCGCAATAATCGCGGGCTGCTCCGCCCGTGCTGTCAGAACTACAGGAACGGTGGCGGAACTACGCACCCTGCAACCGGATGTGAAAGACGTACGATCTAACGTGCATGACGTCGAAGACGGCGCCGTTCAGGCGATGGGACATGCCATGCAGCAGTACCGCCGTTTTCTTGCCGAAACACCCGGGAACAACCTTACTCCGGACGCGATGCGGCGTCTTGCGGACCTGCTGGTCGAGAAACAGTTCGGCATACACACGGTTGAACACGCCGGTGCGGATTCGAATGATCCAGTTGAAGCGATTGCTCTCTATGACCGGTTGCTCGCGGAGTATCCGGATTACAAGCAGCGAGACAAAGTCCTCTATCAGAAAGCGCGCGCCTACGACGAACTCGGCCTCACCGAACAGGCTCTCGAAACGATGGACAGCCTGATCCGCGCGAACCCCAATTCCGAACTCTACGAGGAAGTGCAGTTCAGACGAGCAGAGTACTTTTTCACTCGCACGCGTTACAGCGACGCAGCCGATGCTTATGCCTCGATCGTCAAGCTCGGCCCCGCTTCGGCGTACTACGAATTCGCTCTGTACAAGCTCGGGTGGGCCTTCTACAAACAGGAGGGCTACAAGGAAGCGCTGCACACGTTCATGGCGCTGCTCGACTACAAGCTGTCCACCGGCTACGACTTCGATCAGGCGCACGCGGAGGAAGATGAACGCCGTGTCGCCGATACCTATCGTGCTATCAGTCTGAGTTTCAGCAACCTCGGCGGATCGGATGCGGTCCGGCATTACTACTCCACGTTCGGAAGGCGTTTCTACGAGAACCGCGTTTACAGCAATCTTGGCGAACTCTACCTGGACAATCTTCGTTACGACGACGCCGCGAAAGTCTACAACGCCTTCGTCGCACTCTATCCGTTTCATCAGGAAACGGCGCGTTTCAGTATGCGCGCCATTGAAACGTTCACCAAAGGGGGTTTCCCTCAACTCGTGTTGGAGTCGAAACGGGAGTTCGCGTCCAGGTACGGACTGAAAGCCGAATATTGGCGACATTTCAAAACCAGTGAAGCACCGGAAGTGCTCACTTACATAAAAGCTAATCTGAAAGACCTTGCGACGCATTACCACGCGGAGTACCAGAACGCGACGAACGCCTCTGAGAAGCTTGCCTACTTTCGGGAAGCCCGCCGGTGGTACGGCGACTACCTGGAGTCGTTCCGGTCGGATGCCGATTCACCGGCAGTCAACTACCAACTCGCGGACCTTATGCTGGAGAACAAGGATTTCGGCGAAGCGGGCAAGCAGTACGAACGCACGGCCTATGACTATGCACCGCATCCGCGGTCGGCAGCCGCGGGCTACGCTGCGGTTTATGCGTATCGCAAGCAACTGAACGCCTCCGGCCTGGAACAGAAGGACCCGGCCAAACGCCAGACAATCGCAAGCTCACTCCGGTTTGCCGACACATTCCCGGATCACGAGCAGACTGCGAAAGTCCTCGGAGCGGCTGCGGATGACATGTACGAGGTGAAGGATTATCGTGCGGCCATCGATTCAGCGCAGCGCGTCATCGAAACATATCCGAAGGCGGACGCAGCCGTACGGCGCTCCGCATGGATTGTGGTTGCTCACGGCTCGTTCGAGCTGGCCGAATACCCACAAGCTGAACGGGGCTATAGCGAAGCGCTTGCCTCCACACCCGAGAGCGATGCATCGCGCTCCGTGCTTGTCGAGAACCTCGCCGCTTCCATTTACAAACAGGGTGAACGCGCAAATGCGGCGCAGGATTATCGCGAGGCAGCGAACCACTTCTTAAGGATTCGCTCCGTAGCTCCGACGTCCACGATTCGTGCATCAGCCGAGTACGACGCAGGCGCCTCCCTCATCCAGTTGCAGGAGTGGACAGCGGCCGTGAGCGTACTGGAAGCGTTTCGGTGCAAGTTCCCGAACCATGAACTGCGCCTCGAGGCGACCAAGCAAATCGCTCACGCCCACCGGCAGAATGGCCAACTGGCGCTGGCTGCGGGCGAGTACGACAATCTCGCGTCACAATCGCCCGATCCCATACTGCGCAGCGAGGCCCTGCTTCTGGCGGGAGACTTCTACGCCCAGGCCAACGCGCTGGATCGCGCGCTGGATGTGTACACGCGCTACGTCGAGGAATTTCCCGATCCCGTCGAGACGGCTATCGAGATCCGGTTCAAGATTGCCGCGATGCTCAATGCGCACGATGAACAGCGCTATCACGAGGAACTAAAGCAGATCGTACGAATCGATGCGGCCGCAGGGCCGGAAAGAACAGGCCGCACGCGGACACTCGCCGCACATTCGTCGCTCGTTCTCGCGGAGTTTCTCTACATGAAGTTTTTGGCCGTGACGCTGCAGCAACCGTTCGAGGTCACTCTGAAGGCCAAGCAGAACGCCATGGATGCCGCCATTGAAGCTTTGAATCATCTGGTCGATTACCAGATTGCGGAGATGACTGCCGCCGCAACGTACTACATTGCCGAGACCTACTTCAGCTACAGCCGTTCACTCGTGGAATCGGAACGACCAAACGAACTGTCGCCGGCGCAATTGGCGGAGTACGAACTGAGCCTCGATGAGGCCGCCTTCCCGTTCGAGGAAAAAGCCATCAGTGTTCATGAAAAGAACATGGAGATGCTGCACGCCGGAGCACTCAACGCGTGGACTGAAAAGAGTCTGGGCAGGCTCGCCGAACTGTCGCCGGCGCGTTACGCGAAGAGCGAAGTGACTGGCGGGTTT
>CAZIPZ010000018.1:0-7637 GCA_964541075.1 uncultured Solibacteraceae bacterium
TCGCCAGCATCCGCCGCCTGCTTGGTAGGCTTTCCCTTATGCGAAATCCTTGCTACGTACACCGCGTTTTCCCAGTCCGCCCACGAATAGCAGGGGTCCTCGTCGGATTTCGGTCTTGTGATTGGAATGAGTTTCAGCTTCAGCGTCAATTTTTCATCCACCCACGAAATTGGCGCGATTCGGATTTCGGGATCCTGCGGGACGAGCGGCGGGTAAAGAGTTTCCCAGAAATTCTGGCAAAGTGTGGATAGAACCCTTAGCCCTTCTGACGCTCCGGCAAAGCCATCCAGCTGTATGGATGCCTCCATGAACCAGGCGGCAATCTGCAGGTCCTTGGAACGAGTTTCAAGCGTTTGGAGACAGAGAGACTTGACCTCCGCCCAGTCAGCCTTCTTCAGCTTCCTCTGCCAAATACCCTGTGGGAGGGCGGCATCGTCTTCGCGGCGCGCGGCCTTGATCCGATCATATACATCGGAATAGCGAAGAGATTCTCCTGAAGGACTCTCCGGGGAAATGGGTCGTTTAAGAGTTTCGATTTCTGTCATGGCCCTACATTTGTTGCAATGGACGGCGCCCGCTCCGGAAAGATCGGAAGAGAAATCGGCGCCTGCTTATCCGTGAGAAGCGTCACCCGTACAAAAACGCGTGTCTGAGTAGTGATCCCAGTCGTCGTTTGCATTGTCGGAATGACGAACTTCAAAGTATTCGGCATCGGATCGGCAAGTTGATCAAAATCGGCAGGCGTACTCGCTTGAGCCTTGAGCATGCGGAACATTGACCATCGGGTAAGGTCCTCAAACGTCACCGTTCTGTCCTGGACGACCACGCCCGCAGAACTTGCGAGGGCCGGCGCAATCGTGCCGTCCTTAGCCCATCTTAGCGACAACCGCACCGGGTTGCCCAAAACCCAACGCCCCCGCCGTTGCGTGTCTCCTGCGGTAATCGTCTGATCCGCGACCTGAAGGGCCCATTCGATGACGTTGTTGCCACCTGATTCCCGTGACCGATTGACACGAAAGTCCACTTCAAAATCGAACACCGGAACCATGGCTTTCGGGTCATTCAGGAAGGTTGCGAACACTTCGCGCACGGCCATCATCGAATCGATGAACTCAACGACTCTAGTCGGCGTCGGGAACCTACCTGTATTTCGTTCGTAATATCTCGTGATATTCGGCGCAGAGGCGTCGAGAAGCTTAAAAAAGTCTCGGATCGCGCCGGGATCGGCCTGTTCGCCTGCGATACTCACGGAGAATGGAAACTTCGATGCAAGATTTAGATTAAAGAAAGCTTCCAATTCGCGATACTGACGGACCACGCGATTGGATGCGATGACCTCAAGCCGGCCATATATCAGGTCGGCAAGATCATTCTGCGTCTCAGAAAAGAAATCGTTTTCGACTCTCGCGCCCGTGAGTCCAGCGAGCTTCTCCGGGTAGTTCTCCAAGGTCACTGTTGGCAAAGTGGCTCCAATAAACGCTTCGAGCGCGGCAAGGGTGCTCGAAGGGTTCTTGTTGTCGTATTTGTCCACTTCGACGACCAGATCCTGCCACTTCGCCAGAACTTGAGTGTCAGCGGCATTGCGGCGCTGGCTTCTCAAGCTGCTGATGATCGCAAGCGCCGGCTGAATGTACTCCCTCATCCGCTTCAAGGAATCTCGCTGCGCCTCGAGATACGGGACGAGTCCTTTTTCATCCTTGACGGCAAATGCAACCGTGATTAGCGGGGCGGTTCCATCCCAGATCGACAGCCCTTTTTCGTTATAGGCGTAGGGTGACTTCTGGTTGAACAGCAAGTCCACCGCACGAAGGTGAATGAAGGCGCTGGACTGAACAGCGTCCGAGAGATCGTTATAGGACTGCGAGAATCCCAGCCGCTGAAAAGCGGTAAGCAGATCGCTCAAGGGCTTTGTCACGTCGCTGAGCTGCTTTGTCTCTGCTTGTACGTCCTGCTCCAGACTTGTGCTCTGCAGAATTGACGTCTGGGTTTTCTCCGCCGCAGAAACCAGCGACATCATGTTCGCTTCGAGACGATTCAGTGCAAGCACTCGGAGTCGATTCTGGAGCGCAGGACGGAAGGTGTTCAAACCTGCCGCAATATACGCATTGTAGGGTTCCACGAGCTGCAACGCCTGCTGGAGTCCGGTCGAATCCCATGTGAATTCCGAGCCCTGAGGCGGAACAGTCCGCAGCCTGCGGCTCACCGCCGTCGCCATAAATCGCTGGTTCAGAAAATCTTCGAGTCCCTGACGCAGAGCCATGATAGGCGCAGCGGGCTTGTAAATCCCTTCACTGAGCTGAAGCAAGGGTCCAGTCAACGAGCTTTGATAATCGCGAAGAGTCCGCTGCATGACGGAGAAGTTTGCAACGGACATGTCCTCCATTTGGGTGCGAGCATCGGAACCGAGCAGAGGGGACTTGTCGATAAGCTCCATCAGCTGACCGTACTCTGGGCCGGGATCGAATCTTTCCTTCCCCAACCATGCCATTTCAGGCCGTTGTAGAACCTGGTTCAGCGAGTCGATAGAGGCCATCAGTCCGCGATACGGCTCGGGATCGCTATCGGCGGTCGTTGGCTCCATTGCAAGTTCATCCAATTGCATCTGCAGCATATCGAGTTGTGTACGAGGCAATCGTCGTTCAATAAGGGAGTCGAAGAACTGTTGTGCGAAAACGCCATTCTTTGCCCGGAATTGCCTCCGCAAGGCATCAACATCGATCACCTCCTGCTGGCTGCGCTTGAGAGCCCGAAAATAAAAGTCGGAATTCTCGTAAAAGTTCGGAGGCAGCTCGACTCCATAAATGTATTTCACGAGTTTGCCGAGTGTCGGGAGGTCGCCCGAATTCGGCATAGCCTCGAAGTTATACATGTTGGTGTATTCGCCGATCTCGGAGGAGCGCTCGACAAAACGCCTCCATGTTTGAAACTCGGGCATTCCCGCCACATTCAACGCGCGCAAAGGATCGTCTGTCGTGGGCGGAGGCGACTGCATCTCCAACGCCTCCTGCGTGCGCTGACTCAGATTCAGGTAGATAGATCCCAGAACAATTCTGTTGAAGGTCAATAACAGAACCGTATCCATGCGATCATCGAGATCGCTCAACCAGGATGCAGGCAGAAAGAGTGACTGCAACGTTGCAGAGTTGATGCTCTGCATTCCATTCAATACTTTTGTTGGATCAACTCCCTGCAGGCGCTGCAGCAATTCGGTTGATGTGAGTCTACGGCCTTCCGAATTCTCCACGTCGCGAATCTGGGCAAGATTCTGCTCGACTTGTGTAAGGATCGGGCGGAATGCGTCCGTGTCGCGTATCAGGGAATTCCGCGAAAGCCACAGCGCGATTCCCCCGATCAGCAAAACCGCTAAACACGCAATCTGACCTGCGACAGCCCACCGGTTTCGCGCGAGCAACGATCGGAACACCGGGCGCGCCAATCGGAACTCGGGGAATATCTTTTTTTCGAATGTATGCTTGACAAATACGGGTGAGGCCGCCTCGCCGCCCGACGTTGTGTAGGCGCCGCCCATTTCCGTGCTGACCGGCGCGTCCAGCTTTGCGTCACCGGTGAAGTAGACTCCGCGAAACATGAAGCTTTCGTGATAGGCGCTTTCCTTGAACAAATGATTCAAGTAAACCCGGAGAGGCTCTTGAAGATTCTGGAACTCGGATGGAAAGAGGAACACGCCATCCGAATCTTCGACCACTTCGCTTTCGGCGAAGATTTCTATTTGAGTTTTGTAGATGGTGTTGTTCAGGTTTTTGAAAGCTTCGTCAACCCAACTCGGGACAAAGGCCGCATGAACCGAGTACGGATTAGACCAGCCGAACATGTCATCCTGCAGATTCTGAGGAAGCTCGCTAACATAACTCCGAAAGCCGGTGATCCGATCGCACTTCGTGACGAATACATAGATAGGGAACGTCATTCCCAGATTTTTTTGGGCAGACCAAATCTTCTGATACAGATACTCTGCTTTTCGCCTGAGGTTCTCAGGGCTCAATTTCGTCGGTCCAATTAAATCCGCCGCGGAGATCGCGACCACAAAGCCATCCACCGGCCGTTCCGGACGATTGCGGCGAAGCAGCGCGAGAAAAGATCTCCAAGTCGCGTCGTCGGAGGTGTGGCCGTCTGACGAAAGCACCATCGCTCCATCGACATCGAGGATGACGCCGTTCGTATAAAGCCACCATGTACAGGGATTCCTGAATACGAAGGGGTCATCACCAACGCGCCCAAAAGGCTGAGCCAGACCTGAATTGTTCAGGATCGTGGTTTTTCCGGCTCCGGACTCGCCGATCATCACGAACCACGGAACCTTATAGCGGAAATCGCGACCGCTGATTTTGAGACGCAGTAGCTTCAGCGACTGTTTGAACGATTGCGCCATCTTACCGCTTTGGAATCCAAAGAGTCCGGCAAAGCGCTGTTTCCAACCTGATCTCGCTTCCGGAACGGGAGGGATGGCGGACTGGGCGGCATCAGATGCCTGAGCCGAGGCTTGCGACAGGTTGTACTTTTGGTACTGCTTCTGAAGAACCGCCTTTTGCTTCATCGCGCCCGAGATCGCCTGGGCGGCTGATTGTTTTTTCTGGGAACTCCTAACGACGAAGAGCAGGGCACCGGCGACGGCGGCGATGAGGATGCCCACACCGCCAAGGATGTATGGCAGATATTTCGTTAATAGTGGTATCAACGATTGACTCTCTTTATTGCTGCTGAAGCAGCTCTATCCGCCTCGTCGTCGTTTCAAGGTCCGTTGTGTGACGGAGCCATATCGACCGGCTCACAAAGAAATAGCCCACTATCAGCACCGCCAGCACGAAATACCAGATTTTGACCTGCGGCACTTTTCGTCCTGCACCTTCCTCGACAGTATGGAGGTAGGCTTCAGGGAAAAGCTTCTTCGTTTCTTTTTTCAGCTCCGGCTGACCGTGGTAAATAAAAGTGAAAAGCTGTCGCCTGTAGAACGCTATCTTGCCCTGGTCATTTCCTCCCCAGTACTTTCCGCGAAATCCCAACATGATTGCCAGCAGGTAGACCGTTGCGAGATCTTTGTAAAGCGGATCAGGAGTCTGCAAGAGGCGGTCGAGTCTTTCGAAAAAGACCTCGCCGGCCACGCGGGTCTTAAAGAGGCGATATTCGATCAAATGGTTATTCCACACATTTTTGCCTGGCCACTCCAGGTGGTGCAGCAATATTTCATCTGCGAGCGCGGCCATGACGTATTCCGCCTGGCGGTAGAAGCCGGTATAGTCCACACCACGGCGTCCCGCCAGAATCGATTGTTGCTCCATCACAACCGTGATTCGTTCCGCCACGGCATTCGCGGTGATTCCGGAGTTCGCGAGCTTCTTGATGTTGATCAATTCGCAGTAGAAATCGCGGAACTGTGTCAGGAGTACGGACGAGCCTTCCTCGGTGATCATGGCTTCACGTAGAGAATGACCTCAGCCGGCTTCTTGGACTCTCCAGCCTCGGGATTGAACACCTGCAGGTTTTCGCCCAGCTCGATAAAAGCCGGATCGAATTTCACGGCGTACAGCACCACTCCTGAACCAGCTGTCAAGCCCAACTCAGCGTCGCGGTCGATTCTTTGGCGCTGCGCCCCCAGAATACGGCGGCTCATCAAGGATTCCATCCGCACTTCCGTGCCGACAAGACTTTGTTCGAACCATTCCGCAACCGCGCTCTCGGTCTGCCCTACGTTGGCGCGCACGCCGATGGTCAGTTTGTCTCGCATCCACGGAGTAAATAAGGTCAGATTAAATCTTCCGTTTTCGTACTTGAATGGAATCCCGTTGTAACCTTCGTGGATGAGATCGAGCATCTTGAAGAGAAAGTCCCGGAGCTGATTGAAGGAATTCCTCAGATCGTTATGGTTGTATGGCGACAGCAGCGGCGGCACCATGCTCGGCCCCAAAGCGGCGAGTTCGCCAGCAACCAGATTCAGCCCAAGGTAGAGGGTCAAAGGGTGTGCGACTCCTGTGTAAAGGGAGGCCTCCAAGTAAGGCAGGCCCAGCACGAGACTCTTGATCATTTCCTTCATTTCGACCAGAGCCGCCGTCTCACCCGCTAAGGCCGGAGACTTTGTTTGCTCCGAGATAAAAACAGCTTTTTGCCGTAATCGCGTCGCAACAGTTGAGCACAACTCGCCCAGTCCGGACTGCAACGGCACGGAGAGCATCGGTGGAATGAAATTCGTGGTCGAAAAGGTCTCATCCTCGAGACCGATCTTGACGAGCGGAAATCCAGTGTATTTGGCTGGAATGACATCGCCTGCGAGAAGGCTCAACCTTGGACGCAACCGAGGTATGCGCACTTCCGTCTCGCCCGTGTTTTCGTCGACGATAGGATGTCCATCCATCGAAACATACCGTGGCAAGTCCCCCTTTACTGGAGGATCCCCGACCTTGCGCGAGGCGACCACAAGGTTCACCGTGACGGGGTGCTGCTTCATCTCTTCCGAAAACGACGTGAGATCGATTTCGAGTGGTCCATCATCCGCACTATGGGAAAAGATGAGGCCATCCGGCATAACGCCTTCGAGCTCCAGAATGCGGTAGGAGCCCCCCACTAAGAGAACGGGGTCGTGTTTGACATGCGTGATCCCCCAGTGGAAGGGAGACAGCATTCGAACATGGTAGTGAAGTAGTTCTTCCTGACGCAGGCTCAGTTGCTGAAAGTGCTGGGGCGCCAGCAGCATCCCTTCATGCCACTGGATCGGTAGCGGAAGCTCACGCGCGGTGGCCATACCTATTTGTTTTACTCCTGGGTGGCGGTGATGGCCCGTTCGCCCAAATCAATCACGACGCTTTTATGGGGATCCAACCGGATGCGGCTCTCACCAGCAACGTAGTTCGCAAAAAGAAGGGCCGCCTTCGCTTTCGGAACGAGCGGCAATTTCTGGTTATCGACGTCCTGACCAGGAGTCCACTCCCAATACCAGGACCGGAAGCCCTCCGGAAAATCCTTACGAATCTGTTCCCGGTTCAGAAACCAGTCCTTCGAGGTGGTCTTGACCAAAGTGTTCAGCAGTTCTTCCTCGTAGACCAGCACAAACTCCACCGCGATCGGGTTGTTCATGTTGGCGTTCGCCGCGATGTTCGTGCGCACCTGAATATCACCCCCGAAAAGTGCACGGACTCGGGTCTTGATTCCACACGAGGCGAGGGTGAAGAGCAGGAACGTTGCTGCCAACATCACACGAAAATAATTCCTGGAGTGCGACAGTACTCCCCCTCTCGCCAGAACGCATGCTTTGCAAGTTCTTTGCAAGCCGGGCCTTAAGCGCTCGAAGTATATACCCTCCCTGAATGACGGGCAAGCTTCGGCTACTAAAATCACAGCTACCCATTGTTGATGATTCGAAAGGGACGACAGTATCTAGTGGCTTCACTGGAATTAAATGTAGCGCGTCCAACGAGACGCGCCCAAAATCAGCGGCACGTAACGAGAAAAGCGAATTTTTCGGTATCGATTCATCTCTTTTTGCCGGCGATCCAGTTCGGCTTGGGTGACGCTCCGCCATCCCGCAACAAACTCGCGCTTCCCCTGAATTATTTGCCTGCGCCGTGCAAACTTTTGGCGAACGGCATCGATGTCAGTTTGTGTGCGCCGCTGCAACTGCTTCCGGC
>CAZIPZ010000018.1:7647-29812 GCA_964541075.1 uncultured Solibacteraceae bacterium
TGCTCGGATTTTTTCCATTCTTCTCCTTGTCGCGAGGCGTTCCGCAGCAATACACCGGCGAATTTGAATTCGTTCAAACCGGTAACGCGCCGAAACCTCGCCGGGAACGAGTTCCGAGCCCATTGCTCGGGAAGAACGATTGAACTCAACATTTTCGCGCCACGCGATCAGCCTCTTTGTCTCTCCAGCCCGCAGGCCTTCGATTGCGACCTTTGATCCGTCACGAAGCTTGATGTTCTCGCCTTCAATCGCCACGATGTCGTCAATGGTTCGGGCCCCGGCGTTCCAAAGTTGCTTCTTTGTGGATAAACGGACGCCGGACACCGATGTGATGACGACCATGTCCTGCACCCGTCGGTCACGCTCGGCATTTGCTTCTGAAAAGAGTCGCGCAGCCTCCTCTTCCTCAGCCTTCCGGATGGCGTCTGTTCTTAGCGTGAAACTGTTCACACGACCACGAAGTGCTTGCTTTGCTGCTGAAAGTTCCTCTTTCTGCAGGTCGTCCCACTTGAGGTCTCGCTCGGCGATCTGAAGCAGCCTGTGCGACTCCTTCGCATCGATCTCTGCAATCCAGTCGTCCATCCGGCGGACAGCCATGGTCGCTGCGGCAACCTGTGCGCGCTTCCACTCAAGCGCCATCCAAATGCGAACCTTCGATTGCACCTGATTCGAGATGGCGTATGAGCATGCGAGCGATGCACCGATGCATCCCAGTCCGCATAAGAAAACGAAGATTGCACCTCCCGCCGGCACCGCGCCTCGCGCGGCCAGAACAACGATGAAGGCGATGAACACGGCATAGGCCGACAACATCAACCGTTCGCTCTTGAACGACAAACCGAATTCAATCGGTGTCTCCTCCGCATCGAGCCGTGCGTACTTGGGAACCTCTTCCGTCATCATCTCGGACACTGGTTCTGCCGCGACCGTCGTTGCGGCAGCGTATTCCACAGGCTCCTGCCTGCGGACAAATAGCTCCAACTGAGCGTCCCGGGACCAACTGGGAAGTACGGTTCGATGATTCTCTCGTCTTTTCGGGGCATCTCCGAGAGCATCCGCCAGAGAAATAATCGATGCGGGTTTGGTATTCAAGAATGAGCGAAACAGCGGGAGATGTCTCCTAATGCGATCGTCTTTAAGGTTTTCCAACGTACGAAACAAACGAGAAAATCGCGGCTCGCCGAAGTCCTCTTTCCGGAAAAGAAGATGTTCTTCGCTCTGACCAAATCGCGTCCACAAACTCGGATCGACGCTTAATGCGACCAGCGTCAGGTAGATCACCCAGCCGGAGAAGTTGTCAAGATACGGCCCGAAGTCGCTTTCTATGCGCGCCGGGTGCTGATAGTTGCGATGGCCGACTTCGTGGCTGGAGCGTCCCGCAAGTGCGGGCACGAACATGCCGTCGTAATCGATCAACCGGAAATCACCGCCGCCGATCAAAACATTTCCATGCTGAAGATCGCCATGGGCGATATTGTGTTTCTTCAGAGCACGCAGCATCGAAAGCCAGCGTTCAGCTAGGCCGGAAACCGCAACAGGATTGTGGATGTTGGCTTCAAGGCATTCGCGAAACGTAACGCCCTCGATCCATTCCATTTTGAGAATTGGATGCCATTGCCCGCGAACGCGAACGCCTTTTTCGAGAAACTGAAATTCGACGGTGTAAGGCAGGCGAGCCGCAGCCAGATGCCGCCCGATAGCCGCGTAGCGTTCCTGATGGTCGGGAAAATCGCGTAGAAAGCATCGGACCGCCCACTGACGCCTGCCCGCTACTATCCGATAGACGCTTGCGAAACCGCCCGTGATTGGGCGCGGTAGGCCGAGCGGTGTTAGTTCCGGCGAACCGTCCCGAAGGTCCGGATCATCGAGGTTGAGCTTGGGATTTTGGAGCGCCTCATTGTAATCCTGAGGTGTGGGCCACGACATGGCTTCACCCTCTCGGCGAGCGGATGCGCAAAACCGTGACATCGTCGTTGCGCATCTCACCCGAATCGCGCAGGACTCCGATCCACTTCTCGAATTCCTCCGGGTCCTCAAATGATTCCAGAACGGTTGCGGCTTCCTCGCCTCGTTCGCATGCGCGAAAGAACCAGCAGGCTATCGCGTCGGTCATCAAATAAAAGCAGTCTCTGTGTTCCCATGCGCCGCGGCATCGAGACACCAGTTTGCTGCCGTCGTCCTCGACGAAATCGACGCTTGAAATGAGCGGCGGGTGATTGCCGAACTGTTCGGCATTGATCATGGGAAACGACGCCACAATCCGGCTCTCACGGACTTGGAAAAAGCAGCTGTCGCCGACGGCGATGCAGTCCCATCTAAGGCCGGCGGAAGCCTTATCGCAGTGAAGCGTCAAACCCAACACTGTCGCATGGGCGCCTTGATCCAATTTTTGTTCTGCATACCATGGCAACGACGTTGTTCCGACCTGAGATCGCCATTGGCGTTGAAGGCGCGGAATCTGTTTTCGGATTCTCTTTTCACTCAAATGATCGCGGCAATACGCGCGAACGAGCAACCTCGCCCATGACCCGGCGAACGATGTTTCCGTTGCGCCGTCGGCGACCGCAAAGCGAAAGAGTTCCGAATCCACATCCAGAGATTCGTGCGGCCAAAATGCGTCTTCATATTCCTCAGCCGTGTTGCCGCGTTTAGGGAGCCAGAACGCGCGCAGCGAAAGTCGCATCGAGAGATCCTCGACAACGTGACCTGAATTCATCGAAGACTGGTTGGCCGCGTTCCAATATCAAGGAACCGAATGACTGAAACCATGTCACCATTGAAAACGAAGCCCTTTGGAGAATCACCTACCTGAATTCCTTCCTCGCTGGCAATGTTCTTCATGTAATCAGGGAGGGGGCTGGACATCCTGAAAAGGAGTTTTGCGAAATCATCCGGAAGGTTTCCTTCATCGCTTGGAAACTCAACCGGAGAGGCTGCTGTCGATGATACGTGAATGTTGAACAGGAGCAGGTGTCCATCCTCTGTTTTTAGATCCTTCAGGGAGGCCGCAGCGCCGGTGGGATCCCCATCGGTCGCCTGCCCGTCAGTAATATTGATCACGATCGGCGGAAAACTTGTGGGCTGCTCGGAAACCCAGCGGTTGAGAATGGAGTGTGCTCGGGCCATCGCCTGACACATCGGCGTTCCCCCGTTCGCGACAGCGTCGAACCAAATTGGAAATTTGATTTTCTGGTCGACCAGGCCTCCGGCCCCGTCGTCGGTCTTCTTGTTTCGTTCCTCGATGCGCGCGGGTTGGTTAGCAATCTCACCGATTGGAACCAGTTCCTTGCCCGCCAGCGGTCCACCGAACGCCGGACCAACCGCGGCGCCGTAACCGATCACCCCTACGTCATAATAGTCGCGAACTCCTTCTGACTTGGCGCACTTCAGGACAAGGTTTTGCAGCAGCCGATTGATGATCGTCGCGAGTCCTTCCGCTTTGTTCATACCGGATCCGGCAGACCAACCTTCCTGCATCGATCCAGATTGATCAATCAGGAAAACGAAACAAGACGGACGCATACGGCTGATTTCAGCGGTGTAAGGCATCGCTAGACCTCCAATTTCTATATATAGGTTATTTGGACAAATCAGGTCCTCAGTAATTCAAATGTGGCGCCATTACTGTGCGAGTTGGTTTGAAATCCATGAGGAAAGACGTCGAAAACTCCCGCGTAAAGAAACCCTGGCGGCCGTATACGCGCCATGGAGGCATGGCCGAAGCCTTGGCATACTTTGATCGTAGTAAAGACAAACAAAAGCGGGAAAAGAAAAACCCAAAAGGTCAAGCAGGCAGGAAACCAGACTGGGCTTAATAACGTTGGGGCGACAGCCTTTATAAACGCTTTGGCGGAAACAGCCGGAAAGATTGCCGGCTATTTCCGCGTGAAGCGATTTTATCTTTGTTCTACGCCCTTTGCTTCTCTTGCCTCCTTTTCTGCCTTGTTCGCCTCCTGCTTCGCCCGGTCTTCAGGCATATCCGGCCGCAAAGCATGGATGGCGGCCCCGAGCGACATTTCATGTTCTCCGGTCATCTTGGCCTTCAGTTGATCAAACGGAATATCCAAGTTGTGCGATGCGTTCACCGCGGCTATAAATTGTCCCTGATTCTTAAATCCCGCAGCCGCGTCGCTAATGGAGACGCCGGACGGCAAGTTGTTTCGGATTTTAGCAGCCAGGCGGGTGTTGTTGTCGAGCTGGGAGGTGATGTCGGTCTTTGGTCGGACTTTCGTGCGAGGGCCCTTGGCTTCCTCATTTTGGTGCTCCTTACGCCGCTCAGGCATCCTGACGTCCGCGCCGGTCTTTGCTCCGACGTTCGCACCAGCGTTCTGGCCGCCAATCTTGGTATTTGCCCCGGCATGAGTCTGGTTCCCGACGCCGAGGCCAATGCCCTTGCCTTGACCTTGAACAAATGTCGGAATCGCGACGAGACATGCGAACAGGACGAAGATTCCGAGATTCTTTGTTTTCATCTACCAGTCCTCCTTTCGTGACGAGAAAATGTCAGTGACGGGTCCGAAAACCCACTCCGAAAAATAGTGTGTCGAATCGGTAGGCGACGCTGCGGCTGTAGCCGATCTGCAGGTCTGTGCCGCTGGTCGGACGAACGGTAAGCCGGGTCGAAAAACCGTGATCGTTAGCGATCTCTGCAGTCCCGAACGTTTCGCGCTGCGTCTCGAACGCCGGAGCCGGTTCTGAGCGGCGGGCGAGTCCAATGCCACGGACAACTGAAGAAACCGCGCCCCCGGATTGTTGCGACTCCGATTGGGCCGCCGGTTTATCCACAACTCTGCTCAAAATCTCCTGTTCACCTGCGGCTCTCACGGAGTACGTCGAAACGCCTACATCAATTAGGGCCGAGACATTCATCAAGGACCCGCCTTCAAAATGGCCGACCATTCCACTTGACGAAAACGGACGCACAAAGAACGAGGTGTCGGAAATCGAATTAGCGGCGCCGACGCTAACGTAAGGAGTGATTATCGAAAACGTCTTGCTAAAGGTGTTTGTCCAATCGGCCGTGACGCGGCCGGTGCTGAATCCTCGTGCGCGATCCCCGGTCGGTATGGTGAACACCAAATCCGACGAATAGTCGAACGCGGGACGAGTTGCGGAAAAAACAACACCTCCATACAGATTGCCGATGCCGTTCACGAACTCCTGTTCGCCGGATCTGGAGGCCGCCGTCTCCGCCGAAGGCTTTGTAAAGTAGACCGGCAAACCTCCATAAATTTCGAAGTACTGATTCAGGTTGTACTCGGCTTCGGAGTTCGTCTTCAGGATAGCGCCTGCTGAATTAACGCCGCCTTGGAACTCTGGGAGAACGACCAGGTCTGTTCCTTATCAGACGCCGAAGCGGTCTGACCAAGCGCTCGTGCGATGAGCAAGACAGCGATCGGAAACATTCGCCGAATAGCAAGCATCGCATCGTTCTCCCTTCGTAGGCTGCTGTTAGGGTTTAGCCATGGACGGACCTTCAGCCGACAGCACCTTGTCCTTGGGCGCACTGATGTAGCCACGAATTCTGTCTTTGTCGACGTAGTTCACGACCAACTCATACCGCAGCCGATCACGGCCCATCAGAAAAGTGACTGGTTCGTTTGCGATCCGGTCCTTTTTCTCCACTTTGTTGTCATTAACGAGCACGACAACGTCGTACCTCTGTCTTCGGACATCGGCCTTTTTCAGCTGCAACATCACGTCGCCGATGCGTTCCATCTCCTTGGACTTGCGGACGTCGAATTCGAAGTAATCACGTTCGCCCCTACGGCGCAGTTCTGCGAGTTCCGTTGAGTTGTGTGCAATTTGTCTGCTCAGCGAATCGCGAACATCCCCAATTTCCCGGCGGCTGGCCATGAGATCCGTCTTGGTGGCGTCGAGGTCTGTCCGGACGTTCTGAACTTCTCCCGAGACCGTGCCGAACCTTGTGGTGGTGTCCTGCTGTACCGCTTCGAGTTTCGAAACAGCTTCCTGCTTGAACTGATCCAGGTCTTTTGCACTTGAGTCTAGCCGGCTCCGGAGCTGCTGTGTGGCTTGCCGGTGCTCCGACTTCAAGGTCTCAGCAATTTTCCGATCTTGCTTCACGTCGCGAACAGTGATGTCCACACGCTCGGCGACGGCGCCGAGTTGGTCCATGATCTTGTCCATATTGGCTCTGTTCTGCGAATGCCGTTCTTCAATATCGCGCTCGATTACCCGGATGCGTTCGTCAAGTTCGTTATGGAGAGTGTGAGTTGCATAGAAGGGCAGGGCTGCAAGGAGCAATCCGCCGATGAGGAATGCGATGCCTTTTGATTTTGCTGTTAACACTGAATGATGCCTCCAGTTTTTTTCTGCACGGAAGGCGATGCAACGCCGGCGCCACTCGAGCTTTCGTTCGATCCCATCTTTTCAATGAATTGCAGTGGCGATCCAATTCATCCACGACGCCACGACTGCCAAACATGGAAGATTTCCAAGGATGACCTGACGCCGGGGTCATCGGTAAATTCTATTCTCGGCAGAACGAGAACCCTTGAATCAGACCATTCCGCGCAGTTAGTCTCCATTTAGATGCTGCGGGAATTTCTTCGATCAGTTGGTTTCAATCCGGACGGTCGTGCGCTCTACGGACCGCGCATGCCTGAGGTCAAAACTCCTTTAGAACTGGAAGATATTTTCAAACAGGCGAAGGCGTTCGCTGCGGCCGGCGGTCCTCCGGAAGGCTCGTCGGTGCGTCACCTCCTCATTGTCACGCCCGAACGGAACCTCTTATACAGAGCGTGTCCGACTCCTGGGACGATGGATGCGAGCATCGTGGCGAACATGGAGCAGCTCATACCAGCGGATCCACAAAGGAAAGTCGCGGTGATTGCTTATACGGACACACTCGCCATGCAGACAGATATTGCGAGAACCATTCCCTTTATAGGACTGCTGCTGGGATTGTCATACATTGGCCACGCCGTCTGGATTTTTGAAGGTCACGCCTCGGCGCTTGAGGCCGGCTGTCGCGACGCGGATGTCGTCCTCGTTGACGGAGAGATGATGCCGCACTTGGCGACTGACTGGTACTCGTCGGTTTCCTCAGTGATGGCACACCCACAGATATACGCCCACGACCGATCGTCATTTTCATTGCGAAAAGTTGGTCCGCGCGGAGTTATGCAGAGATGAAAATCAAACGTGAGCTGAAGTCGCCCCTTAACCGTCGTTCAAATCAAATTCAGTTTTCTTTGCAGACGAATCGGGCGGAATGGGAAAACCAAGCGTATCGAACCCAGAACGATGACGTCATTTGCGGCGGGTTCAAAGTGAAGTCCTGATCTGCTACATCCAGTCCTCTTTTGATGCCTTCTTCTTCCGCCGGACAATAATGAAAACGATACAAGCCAATGCGAGGATCCCCGCGATCACGCGAATGGTGAGCGTCGGATCGCCGCCTTCTTCGGTTGCTTGAAGAAGCCACAAAGCCAGGTTCATAAGCCTCCTTATTTATTGAGACATCAATTGCAGGTCTCGCAGGATCGAAATTATACCCGGCGCCAAAATGACGACAAAAAGCGCGGGGAGGATAAACAGCACGATAGGAAACACCATTTTGACAGCAGCTTTGTTAATTGTGGACTCAATCTCAAGGCGCCGCTTCGTGCGCACCGAATCCGCATAGATCCGCAAGGCATTCGAGAGGCCGGTTCCGAAGCGTTCGGCTTGAACGATCATGCTCGCGAGCGAACGAATATCCAAGAGGCCCGTTCGCTGCGCCATGTGCTGAAACGCAATGGCGCGCTCTTGGCCAGCCTGAACCTCGAGCGTCATCCAATAGAATTCGTCTGCCAGCTCCGGATACACGAACCGGATCTCGTCGCCTACACGCGCAATCGCCTGGTCGAGGGAAAGCCCGGCCCCAAGCACGATGCTCAGCATATCCGTCGTGTCCGGCAGAGCCGCCATGAGACTTAGCCGATGCCGTTTGCGGAGCGAAACAAGGATCTGCTCTGGAAAGAAATAGCCCAAGACGAAGGCGCCTGCGAGACCAAGCAACTGCATCGAAAGATCCTGGTTCTGCAGAAGCGCCAGAGCGATGAGGATGACGGCCGCTGTGAACGAAAGCGAGAGGATGCCATAGATTTTCACGGCCCTGGGACCGCGGAATCCGGCTCGCATGAGCTCAATTTCCTTTTCGCGAAACCAGCTCTTCCCGAAGATTGATCCGTAAGTCGATCGCAGCAACGCCTCCCAGATGTCGCCCCCAATAAAAAAGGAAGAAGAAACGTCCGAGGGCTGCTGCTCCTGCAGCTCCTCAAGTCGGCGCATGAGAGCATCCTGGCGTGTTCTGAGATAGTAAAGGACGCCGGCTACCAGGAGCGTCACGCATGTAAGGCTGCTGAAGAGAAAGAGGTATTGAGGATGTATCGACATTCAGAGCCTCACTGTGGCGACCCGACGCACGATCAAAATCCCGACGATTTCCGAAATGATGCCGTACGTCAAAATCTGAGAGCCAAGCGGAGTCAGCCATAGCACCGAGATGTATTCGTAGCGAAGGAAATAGAATGCCAGACCCGTCACGATTGGAAGGCCGCAGAGCAGCGCCGCCGAAAAACGCTGCTGAGCCGTATGAGCGCGAAGGCGAGCACGCAATTGCAGCCGCTCTCGAATCACTGCCGAAAGGTTCTCCATGACCGTAACAATATTGGCGCCGGTCTCGCGCTGCAAAATCACTCCAGTCGAAAAAAACCGCACATCGAGCAGCGGCACGCGATCACCAAGACCGTGCAAGGCTTCGCTCACTGTTGAACCAAGATCCAAGTCTTCTACAAGCTTCTTGAATTCTCCTCCCAACGGACTCGGAGTTTCATCGGCCAGCACGCGTAAGCCGCTATGAATGTTGTGTCCGGCCCGCATCGTTCTGGTAAACAGATCGATGGCGTCAGGCAGCATCTCCTCGATTTGACGCATGCGCCTCTCCCGTTGATTTCGGATGAAGAGCAATGGAAGCAGCGAACAACCCATTGCAAAAAGAACCTTCAAAATCAGAAATGGGAGCAACTGAAATGCATCCGCTGCAAAATATCCCGCCGCCAGAAGAAACACGCTGAATGCCACCACGTTGCCCGCCCGATATTGCAGCTTTGCCTGGTCGATCATTGCTTGAAGCTGCTTCATCAGCTCCATCCGCGAAAAGAAGGATGCACTGCTGAGCTGTTGCTGTAGCAGTAGCGAGCCAGGCCGGCGGCCGCTCGCGACTCGCAATCCCCGCAACCTCTGCTCGATTTCCAGGCGAACCCGTCGCTGCGGGCGCCACCAGGCGAATTCGGCCGCCATCGCGAAGCAGGCGGTAAAAATGAGTAGCGTGACGAGCGTTGTCATAGTTTTGTGTCAGATCTCAAAAACGTCCGGATTAACTTCAACGCCTCGGGCACGCAGGCGGCTTAGACATTGAGGGCGATATCCACACGCCACAAATCGCCCCAGAACGCGGTTTTCCTCATCCAGACCGGTGCGTTCGAAACGGAAGATCTCTTCCAGGGCGACTCCGTCGCTTGTTACCGCGGTCACCTCCGCCATGCTTGAGACTCGGCGGGAGCCGTCGTGAAATCGCGCCATCTGAACGACAAGTTGAATGGCGGAAGCGGCCTGTTGCCGAATGATCGGCTCGGTAAGACCGACGTTTGCCATAAGGACCATCGTCTCGATCCGATGAAAACAGTCTCTAGGAGAGTTGGCATGCATTGTTGTCATCGAGCCATCATGACCCGTATTCATCGCTTGAAGCATGTCCAATGCTTCAGGTCCGCGTGCTTCACCAACGATGATGCGATCCGGCCGCATACGGAGAGCATTGATGACCAGGTCGCGCGGAGTCACAGCTCCCTGACCCTCGATGCTTGCATCGCGGGTTTCAAGTCGCACCAAATGGCGCTGCTGAAGCATCAATTCGGCGATGTCTTCGATTGTGACAATTCGTTCGGTCTCAGGGATGGCGCGGGATAGCGCGTTCAATAGCGTGGTTTTGCCGCTCCCACTACCTCCCGAGATCACTACGTTCAGTCGCGCTTGCACGCATCCGTTCAGGAATTCAAGCATCGCGCCCGTCAGCGTTCCGTTTGCAACGAGCTCCTCATTAGTCACTACCCGACCGCCGAAGCGGCGGATGGAGAGCGCGGGCCCATCGAGCGTCACAGGAGGAATGGCCGCAGTCACTCTGGAGCCATCCGCCAGCCGCGCCGCCACGATGGGATTGGCTTCATCAATTCGCCGACCGGCCGCCGTCACCATTTTTTCAATGATATGCAGAAGGTGTTTATCGTCTTTGAATTCAATTGAAGAACGCTGCAGGATGCCGCGACGCTCAACATAGACCTTGTTGTACTTGTTGACAAGGATGTCCGTGATCGACGGATCCTTCATCAAAGGCTCGAGCGGGCCAAGGCCGAATACTTCGTCGAGAATCTCTTCGATAACACGATCACGCGCTGGGAGCGTCATCGGAATATTTTCTTGAAGGAGGAGTTTCTCGACCGCCCGTCCAATTTCCTCTCGCAGGCGTTCCTTACTGATCAGCCTTAACGTGTCGCTGTTCAGCGACTGAAGCAGCTTCCGGTGCACTTTCGATTTCAAGTCCGAGTGGCGCTCCGGCGAGGCAGCGCTCCTCCGTGTTGAAGGCGCTTGTCTCTCCGATGGCAACATAGGCATATCGTCCTGCCTCTACGTTTTTTGCACCGCGTTCTGAATCTTAGCGGGCGCGGCGCCATCCATTCCCATCTTCTTTGCTAGTTCCCGATAAGACCGGCCCAATTCCGTATTGCCGCGAATTACGACAGGACGGATTTCATGTATCGCCTGCATCGCCTCGTCATAGCGGTTCGGAAGCACCCAGAATGGCGACACTCCCAAGGTGTGTTGCAGTTGCTGCATATTTACCTGCGCGGACGCGCGCTTTTCGTGCCGGTTAACGATCAGCTTTACCGCCTCCTGACCGTAGCCTGCGCGAGCAAGTGCTCCGAGATATCGTTGGGCATTGCGTACTGCAGGAAATTCCTGTGTGAGCACCACAAAGATGGATTCGGACAGTTCGAGGCAACTTAGCAGGAGAGGATCCAGGTCGCGCGAACCGTCGACGATGACAACGTCATAGTGCTCAATAAGGAAACTGCCGATCTCGCGCAGATGCTGCTCTTCGATCATTCTGGAGCGTTCCACTTCATGAGGTGCGCATAGCACTGAAAAGCCCAATGGATCTCGCACCATGATGCCTTCCAGCATAGCCTGGTCGAGTTGATTGAGGTTTTCCACCACATCCGCGAGTGAATATTGGTGGCGCATGCCCAGATAACATTCAACATCGCCAGAATCCGTATCAAGATCCAGCACCACCGTCGACTTGTTTTGCCGGGCGCAGAGCGCCGCAAAATTAACCGCGACAGTCGTCGTTCCCACGCCTCCTTTCACGCCGGCAAAGGTATACATTCTGCCGAACTGTCGGCCCTGCCTTTGAATCCGATGCGCATGCTGGTCGAATCGAATCAGCGCTTCTTCGAATTCCGCCCGCTTAAGAGGCTGCTGAAGGAAATCCGCGCTTCCCAAACGCATCGAGCGCAGCAGGAAGTCTTCTCCGGCCTTAGAATCAGAAAGGATCACATACACTCCGGGTATGCTCAGGCGCATTTGCTCGAGCGTGCGCAGACCATGCTCCGGATCTGGCGCTATATCCAGCAGGACCGCCGCCTGAGGATTGAGGTTCAGGTCCTGCAGAATACGAACGTATAGATTGGGCCCCATGTCCTCATGGCGCCCAACGATCTGTACACTTGCCGCTTGGGCGATTTGCTCACGTACGAAATCGTGAAAGCGAGGCTCTGTGCTGGCTACAATCAATTGCACGGGCATACTGTTCTCAATTCATTACTCCTCATGGTGACCAGGTCGATGATTCCGGATCGTTTCCTGCGCTCTCGATTGCGACTGTTGTCGAAAACGAGGGGGCCTGTAACGGTTGCAAGCCGAGCAGCGGCAGAAAGTGATTAAACTGGTATCCAGTGATGCTGACAGTCACAGAATGAGGCACGCAATTCGAACTGCAACCACCGGAGCAAGAAAAAGGAACACTTAGATCGGGATTTTCCGCATCAAGCATCCAGTAGTTGACTTGAATTGGAATATCTCCAGTTAACAACCGCGCGCGGTCTGGAAACGGTGGAGAGTTCGCCTGCATCCACGTGACGACGTTTGATCCGGCGCCATCCTGCCAGCAATGAGTGGCGGCATAGCGCGCTCCCTGGCGGGTGATCGTCGCCAGGGCGTGATAGGTCCAAGCAATCTCGGTGAACGCCAGCAACCCGAACGTCAACGGCAGCACTCCTGCAATCAACACCAGCGCCATTTCGACGGTCGCCTGTCCGCTTGAACGCTTTCGCAACATCTCAACCGCCGGTCACAGGCATGCGCACAGACACCCTCAGGTTTATCGTGCCGAAATTCACAAACGGAAATTGGACGGTCATGGGAAATCCATTTCCAAAATTGACGACGACAAAGTCCGGAGCGCGACCAACCGACGAAAGCTGGCAACTTTCACCATCTTCCGTGCAGGGGCACTCCGTCACTCCGGTTGTTCCGGGCGCCTGACGCTCAGGAAGAATCTGTATCAGGTCGGGTGTGAGGCCTGGGACGACCGGTGCACCTTCCCCTTGAAGGTTTCCGTACACGATGAAATTGCGAGCGTCCGTTAACAGAGGATCCGCCGTGTTGCAGTAATCGACGTTCACCGAACGCGCTAATAATCCGGCGCCCGCCCGCAAAGCTTTCTGCAGGGTGTGATAAACGTAGAACACTCGTCCGAGTTGGACGCCGCCGAAGAGAAGCGCAAGCATCAACGGAATCTGGAAAGCCAGTTCGACGACCGCCTGGCCTCGCTGCCGTTTGAGATGCCTTCCATAATCTGTTCTGAAATGTTCTGTCACCTTCCCACCTCTGGACACTAGTGCAACACGGCTCTGCCGGGCCCTCGCGACACGCTGCACATTCCGCCAGGAGTTCCGCACCGAAGCAGCGCTGGCGAGCCAATGTATTGAGCACGAAACGCCCCGGTCGCAAGGCTGGGATCGAGGCCTTCTGTCGTCGTGGGCGAGGTCTCAATTAGAAACTGACGAAAACTCAGAACAGTTAGTGAGTCGATCGCGTCGAGGGAATCCACGACCGCGATCGTCACGACCCGGCGCATGTTCCCGTCGTATTCCGTTGCGTAGTCCTGCAACCCAACGCCTGCTGCGTACGCCCCCCCCCCGATATCGGTGTCGGCGGGAAAGAGCGATGCGACTGCGGCGAACTCGCCGCCATTGATCGCGCCACAGTTGTTCAGAGAAGGGTCAATTCCAAACCTTGTGTTCAAGCCGCATAGAAAGTCCTGGCCCACCGTGGCGCCTGCGCCGGTATTGCCTTGCAGGTCCGGATATCCAGTTTCGATTGAATCCACGGAGATAATTCCCGCAGGCGTCAGTCCAGAGTTCCTGGAAATAGGACCTGCACCCAGTTCGAACAAAGAACTATCGAGACCCAACTCGGACCCTCCGCTGGGAACGTGATTCAGGATTGCATACGGAACAGCCGCATCCGTGCCCACTAACGGGCCTGGTGTGGAAGGAGCGTTGGGAGTTTGTTGGGACGGACTGAGATACAAGGTGTAGAAGGCGCCGGGAAGGAAGCCATAGTTAACAGCGTCTGTTCCGGCGCTCTGATCTAGCACCGCCACCCCCTCAATTCCGCAAGCCGAGCAGACTGGGGCGCTGGGACCCGCAACCGCCGAAACGGCGACTGTGGGCAAAGAACCGATCGAGCGATTCAGGAACTGTGCAAAGAGCACCGGCGCTTGAGCGGTGACTTGAACGCGAACGTATTTTGGATAGGCGCCCGTTCCCCAGTCGACACCGGAAACTTGCCCTCCGTTTGTGTTTACAAGAGCATCCGCAAGCGTCGCAAAATAATCGATGTCAGTCGTTGTGATCAGGCCTGCGCCGCCCGAAAGCCCGATTTGGTTCAAGCGCAGATTGAAACGATTGTCATTGCCGGTCGTGGCGTCAAGGGAGGCCGTCAACTGATCGCCGGCTCGGAGAGAAGCGTTAGAGATGCCGCTGAGTTGAGTCGCGGCCGCGAGCGCGGCGGCGTCCGCCGCAGTTTGAAGCTCCGCCTGGATGAGATACATTCTTCCAAAGTCCGTTCCCATCACCAGCAGTCCCAAGGCGATGATCGAAAAAAAAAGAAAATAAACTGTGGTCGCTCCCTGTTCACTCCCGCCAACCGTTTGGATACTTCGTCTTGGGCGCGTCATCGCGGCGTTGCTCCTGAAGGCTCGTGTCCTCTTGGACCAACAAACGTTGGCGGCCTTTGATCGGCTCCGGGCGATCCGGCCGGATCAACTCCCGGAAAACCAGGAGTGAACTGCGGAAGAGGCGGCATAGCCCCTGCAGCGAACGGTTTGACAAAGTGGGGAGTAATTACAACCAGCAACTCCGAGTTGGTTTTTTGAACTTCGCGCGTGCGGAAAAGGTGTCCGAGCACAGGAAGATCACCGATCCCCGGAATCTTGCTCATCACCTGTATTGCACGGTTATCGATTAACCCGGCAATGGCGAAGCTCTCACCCTCACGCAGTTCCACCTCAGTTTCCGCTTGCCTCGTACTGATAGCCGGAATCAGAAATCCCTGAATGGTTAAGGCATTCGCAAAATCCAGCGCGCTGACTTCAGGCCGCACCTTCAAATGAATCATTCCGTTTGCTTCAACCGTCGGAGTGAAAACCAACCGCACGCCAAACGGACGAAACTGAATGGTGACAACGGGAGCGGCCTGAGCTCCGCTGCCTGTACTGCTGATCACCGGGAAAGGAAACTCGCCGCCTGCAAGGAAGTTGGCTTCGCGTCCGCTAACAGTGATCAGATTGGGTTCCGCGAGAATCTCGAGCAGATTGTTGCGTTCGAGCAGGCGTAAAGTGGCGCCGATATTGATGTCGGGACGGAACGCAAACAGGTTCAACAAATCGGTGACGGTGACCTGCTGGTTGCCCAGTTCAGGCTGGCCATCAGGACCTCTGGACAACTGGAGCTGCCCAATGCGAGGAAACTGAAACTGCTGAGTTGTTGTGGTTCCGACCAGTTTGTTATTGACGCTGAACAAATTGACTCCAAGCTGATTCAGCGTGGTCCTGTCCACGGTTGCGAATTTTACTTGCAGCATCACCTGACGGTTGTCCGCAGGCGGGGCTTGCAACAGATTGACGACGGACTTTGCATGCAATGCAGCGATTGCCGCCGATTGAGTGGCAATCGCCTGATCACTCACGACACCCGTCAGCAGGATGGCGTCCTTGCTACTGGAGATTTCGATCTGCTCGTTTGGGAAAGTGGCTTGCAATTGTTTCTGGATCTCACTCAGATCCGGCTCCACCGCGATGTTGAACTGCGAAACGTTTTCACCGTGCCACACCATGATCGTCGTATTGCCTGGCGCTTTGCCGTTGAAGACGACTTCATGAGGCGACACCACAACCGCGTCTGCAATAGTCGGATCGGAAACGAATACTCTCGAAGTCTCATTCGTAAATTGCATGAGTTCGCCCCGGCCCGCGGTGAGCCTCAGAGAGCGGGGCTCCAACGGAGTGGCCGGCCCTGGTGTTTGCACCGTAGGCCCCTGGGCCGGATCGGCGGCAGGAAGCACTCCCTGAACCTGCGCCACCATCGCGCAACACAGGGCGGCCACAAGGCCAGGAGCAATGGAGAGAACCATTGTTCGTCTTCTCATTCTTTAAAAGACTCCTCGGTCATCTTGTCGCCCCGATATATCCGGACTACGCGCGGTTCGTTCTCAATCATGCCGGGCTTTGCTGTCGACGACCCAGGCCGAACGACAGGCGTTGCAACTCGCGTTCCCCCTGAGCCAGGTCTGCGCGGCTCCTCAATTCCAAGGTCGACGGACTGCACGGGCGCTGACTGTGCGATCACGTCGTCCAGCGCATTGCGCAATACCAGTTGGATCCGGCCGCGCTGGGCCGCCAAGACCAGCTTCTCGGCTTGTTCTTGGGTGACGAGCAGGGTGGCCACCGTCGGCCTCGACGTGTCGCGCGGATCGATCCTTGCCGCGGGATCGAGTTGCCTTCCGTAAGCGAGCACTTTGACATTCTGGAGGATTGTTGTCGTTGCCGCGTCACCGTTTGAAAAAAGTCGCGTGAAAAGTACGTCCACTCGCGTCCCTGGCTGAACAAATCCAGACACGCCCGAAATCTCGTTAACCTGGACGGAAATGGCTCGCGCGCCCGGCTCAATTAGCGCCACAAGACCTTCGCCGCTTCCTTGGGTGGCAAGCCTCCCCTCCAATACCATTTCGCCTGCGGCGATTGGGGCGGTCGTCGCTCGGCCCACAACATCGTCAACCTTCAAGAATGCACCCTTTGGCAGGTCATTGCGATCCAACCGAATTGTCTTCACATCGGCGGCAAGGATGCGTTTGCCGACCGGCAGATCTTGGGACGCGGCGACAATTGCTACAGTGTCGCGAGACTCTGGCGCGCTGCTTTGCCGATAGATCCACCAACTCAGTATCAAAGCTGACAGCCACGCGATTCCAAATGCGAGTAGCACCCGATGACGTTGCATTGTCTTTAAGAGGCGACCAGGAGTGACAGCAGGGCTCCTCCCGCGATCACTGCACCATACGGCAGACGCAGCGCGTCAGGTGGAGCGGCGATACTCGTTCGTCGCACCTCGCGCCAGTTCAACCCTCCAAATCCTGCCAACAATTCTCTGGTTCGTTCGAGCGTTTGCTCCAATCGACCGCGTGACAAGGAAATGACGATTGCTGCAATTCCTCCGAGCAAACCTGTGCATATGAAGATCACCACAAGCATCCGAGGACCTGCGAAGGCGCCGACGGCGGCAAACAATTTCACGTCCCCTGCACCCATTCCGCCTGCGATGTATAAGAACATGAAAGCTATGAATCCAAGAGCCGCACCGGATAGGGAAAGAACGGCGCCTTCCACGCCTCCGTACCAAATCTGCAACGCAATTCCCAGCGCTGCACCCGGAGCGGTAAGCCAATTTGGAATTCGTCTTGTTCGCAGGTCGCTGAACGCTGCAGCGATGACCAGTATAATGAGCACGATTTTGAGGGCCGCCGGCATGGTTAACCAAGTCTCTTGAAAACGGCCGCCACCGAATCCGTGTGCACCCGTTTCCACTCCGGGTTCAATTGCAGAGCTGAGGCCAAGGCGTTATCCGCCGGAACAAGGACAAACCGGATGTCGTAATGCCGGAGGATGGCATCCCACCCAGGCTTAACCTCAACGACCTGAGCGTAGGTTTCCAAAATATTTTGGCCGTAAAAATCACTGCGTCCATCCAAAAATACCTTCGTGCGCCCGCCGAACCGGTAAATGAGATACCCTCCCCATTGATCTTTCGCAAATACTCGTTCGGCGCCGAGTTCTCGCTCGAGAAACGTCGCTGCGCGAACAGGAAACTTAGCGGAATCAAAACTGACGCCGCCCTTGGCAGCCAAGCTGCCGAGCCCAATAGTCGCGCCCAGAAGCACGAGCACAAACGGCGCGACGCCTGGCACCCTCCGATCGATCGCGCGAAGCCGCTCTCCATAGTCCATGAACGACCGCAGTCCCGGCCAGGCTCGCGCCTCTGCGGTAAGGGCGGCGACAGACAGCGGCAGCAGCATTACCGCCGCGGTGGGCAGGTGCCGCGCGGAATACAAAGATATGTGGAGCAATCCAAGCGCTAGCAATGCCGGGCCGAATGCCCTCTGCCGCAGCAGCGCCACGAGGCCGAGCACCGCAACCAACATGAACAACTCGACGTACAGGGCGCCAGCCGAATGAAAGCTGAAGCTTCGGAATTCTGCGATGTGATCCATCAAATAGGCGTTGTTTAGATATGCGAAAACGTGTTCGTGCAGACGCCACCCATAAGGATTGACGAACGTTGCCAGCAGCGAAGCCAATGAGGCGGCGAAAAACCGGATTCTTGCACTCCGGCGGCGATGGCCTTCAAAACATTCACCAATCCCATACAAAAACAAAAGAAGGGGGCCGAGCAAGAAACTGCCATGAAGATTCGCCCACAACAGCGCCAAGACCGGCAAGAGACAGAGAGTTCTGCCCGGACCCCGGCGGTCATACTCCGCGATAGAAAGAAAGAGAACTCCGATGAGCCAGGAAAAAACATGAGGGCGCGCCAGCCAGTGAATGCTTGTTGCGCCCAGCAAAAGAACTGTGGCGCCTGCAGTGAAGAATAAGTTTCCACCCAATGAAAGAGCGAGCCGGGCCGATGCCCATGCAGTTAGGGCGATGGTGATGGCGGAGACGAATGCGACTCCGGCCAAGCCATAGGATTGGTGAACTAGACCCAGCGCCGCGTCCGCCAGCCATTCCCATGCGAACCATTCATCACCGATCTTCGTATAGGACCAATGATCCGCCGACGGAATCTCACCCGTGGCAAGCATTGTTGCACCGTTCAAGACATGCCAGCCGGTGTCGCTGTCTCGAAACAAACCTTGTGCACCCTGAGACAGAAACAGGACCTGCAACAAAGCGACTGCGAAAACGACAACTCCAAAGTTCGGCAGTATCCACAACGCAGGGAAAGACGCTTTGGCGGCGCCAGTCTTCGGCTGGGACGCCGACTCGAGCATTGAGATTGCTGATGGGTAATCGCTCATACCGCCACAGTGGACACGCGTACGCGCCCACCGTCCTTCGCATCTAGCTCGTAAGCGCCAGAGCAGCTGAAATACTTTCGTACAAGCTGTTGAGCGCGGTAACTACGCCGCGGACCGCCGCAATCATACCCAGCGCGATTGCCGCAACGATCAACGCATACTCAACCAGGTCCTGGCCCTCTGTCTCTTTCCAAAAACGAATCCAGAATGTTTTCATTTTGTATCCTCGCGAACCTTTAATACGCCGTCTTTCACCTTTGCTGCCGGATCGGAGTCGAGAGGCGGCGCGCCTCCGGCCGTGGCGAGCACTCCATCAGACTTTTGCGGAGCGCCGTCTGACGTTGATGCCTCGGACCGGTCACGAATGCGCTCCTGCACCAGCCTGAAATTCGCGAGCGCGGGAGCAAAGTAGCGTCGAATCGTAAGAGCCTTCACGAGCTCTTGGCGACTTTCTTCATATTTACCGATTTCAAGCAGGACGACCGCCAGATTGTTGTGCGCGGTCGCGGCGTCCGATGAGAGTCGAAACTGTTCAAATGCCTCCTGGACTCTTCCGGTCCGCGCTAGAAGGACGCCCAAATTGTTTCGACTGGTCTGAGATCTCGGATTCAGCTCGAGCGCATTGCGCAATTCAGTTTCCGCCGCTTCGTACTTGTTCTGCAGGAGCAGGTTGTATCCGAGATTGTTCTTCAATGAATCCGATGCGCCGTTTTGAGCAACGCCTTCCCGCAGCGCTCTCTCGCCAGCAACCAGATCCCCGACTGCGTCGTATAGCAAACCCAACTCGTTCCAGAAGGCGACCGATCGAAACTCATTCGGAGATTCTTCCAAAAACGGCAAAGCCGCGTTGGCGCGGCCGCCGGCTCTTCCGCAGCGCGCAAGTCCAAGCAAGGCCGAATCGGTCAGCCGTCGCGAATCTGCGATCTTCGAGTCTTTTGTCAACCTCAGAACTTCAACGTATTGGTCGAAAGCGTCATCGAAAAGGTTGTATGTTTCGTAGATCCCAGCCAGCTCGGATCGAGCGATAGAATCTGCGGGATTGAGCGTCAAGCGCTTTTGAAGCGCTTGAACGCGGCGGTCGTCCGTCAGCGGGTTGAACGCTCCGTGCGTTTGTTGCTCGAAGATGCTTCTCAACAACTCGTCGGGTGACGAGCGCCTAACAGAAGGGACGTTCGGCAAGCCGAGGCCGTCGCTGATGGTCCTGCGCACGCAACCTGCTGCCAAAAGCACAGCGCTCAACGCAACGACTGCGCACTTGTTGGCGCGAATCTGGGTCATTATGTAGCCCTCGCTGGAACGCTTTCAGGTTTTCTCGGGAACGCGACCAAGGATTCGCCTTCCCCCTGTTCATTCCAGGGAGAAAAGTGCAACTCATCGCCCACGGTCGTTTCGGTGGCGGCAAGAAATCCGGAAGGGAGTTCCAATACGCTTCGCGCGCTCCAGACAAACCGCGTCAATCGATATGGCGGGAGAGCGTGGTACATGCGCACCACACAAAGCCGTCGGTCGAGAAAGGCGACGTCGATTGAAAAACACATCCCTATCGTGTGAATCGCCTTAGTCGGATAAATCCACAATCCTTCCCCATCTCCGAGAGATCTGCGCGTGAGTAGACCCACTCGGCGGGCATGCGGCGTATCCGCCAATTGCACTTTGGTTGCGAGGATTCCCCCGCGCGTGCGGTTATGAACGACGAACGACACTGGCGATTCCATTGGGTCGAATTACGGTTACAAGTCGCGCCGATCTTATATCCAAATAGTTAGTCGCGTAACGTAAAAATGTGTAAAAGGAACTGCACACAACTTTACGCACAAGAAGTGTTGGCGTATATTTCCGACCGGTGCTGACCCACAACGCAAAAAGAAATCCTATCCGCTGTGCTGGCGCAGGCTCGAACCAGGGGCTGGACATTCGTCCCGAATGCAGAAGTCGTTCCTGATGTGAGCACGGAGACTGGATCCGAACAGGCATGACATCTTTTTTTCGCCGGTGCTTGAGCGTCGGCGTGGTTTCGTTGTTTTTCTGCGCAACCCTTCTGGGCGCGACGATCGGGAGTGTTGTTCCGGTCGTAGGCCAGGTGTCAGATCTGGTTTACGACGCGCAGCGCAATCTCGTTTATCTGGCCAACGCTCCCCGCAATGAAATCGACATTTACTCTGTTGATGCAGGGCGCCTGACGGGAGCCATCCTGACCGGACTTCAACCCGCAAGCCTCGCCCTCAGTCCGGACGGCAGTACGTTGTACTGCGCCAACATCGGGTCTTTTACGGTGAGCGCAGTCAATCTGGATTCGCGACGTGTGGTCGGCGACTACTTTATTGGGTCTCGTCCCGATTCCATCGCCGTCGGGAGCGATGGGCATGTCGTTATACTGGGCACTGCAGGGCTTCTTCGGCTTGATCCAAGCACAGGGCAAGTATTCACAATCGCCATATCGCCCCCGCCCACGCCTTTGGCCGGCCTTCCGAACATTCCCGCCAGCCCGACTCCTGCTGGTTTTCTCGCAGGGCTGCGGGTCACCGCGAACGGGAATCTGATCATAGGACTTTCGACCAATCGACTTTTCGTATACGAGGTCGCTTCAGGAACAGTCTTGCGCAGCCGTAATGTAACGGGATTGCGGGCCACCCTTTCGGCGTCTACAGATGGCTCCAGGTTTATGGCCGGGCCATTCTTATTCGATACAGAAACGCTGACCATCATCGGACGCACGGGAACAGTCGCCGCAACGCTTACTGGAGGAAGCGCCTTTTCAGTGGATGGAAACGCGGTGTACGCCACGTTTTCCACACAGCCGCCCATCAATCCCCTGAACACGAACAATCCTCAGAATCAGGGCGGAGCAACGATTCCCGGCGCTGTTCCTGGTCAAACCCCTCCGCCTGCTCAATCGGTGCTGCAAGTGTTACGCGCATCCAGTCTGACTCCCGAACTTGGATTGCGGATTCCCGAACCAATCACGTCGAAAATCATTGCGTCTCCGGACGGGCAACACCTCTTCGCAAACTCCACATCGGGCCTGCTCGCCATTCCGATAGGAGACCTGAACAGCCTTCCAATCCTGGACGTCAGCGCATCGAATGTTGTGCTCTCGGTGGACATGTGCAATCGGACGGTCGCGACTACAACCGTTCAGGTGCGCAACGCAGGAGGAGGGCGCATGACGTATGCGGCTACGGTCAGCAATCTTGCGGCGCCGGTAATCTTAAGCCAGCGGTCTGGAGTCGCCCCGGCAAACCTGAGCATCAGTTTTGACCCCCGCAGCATAACGACGAGGGGAACGCTTCAATATGCCGTGGTGCTGGTTTCACCCGAAGCCGTCAATGTCGAACCTGCAATTTTGGTAAATCTCAACTTCAGGGATGTGACGGATCGAGGCTCGATTGTCCCTTTTTCCGGCGTGGGTGTCGATCTGCAGATGGATGCTCCGCGGCGGCGGCTCTACATCGCCAACTACACC
>CAZIPZ010000019.1:0-29677 GCA_964541075.1 uncultured Solibacteraceae bacterium
AGGTATATAACCCGTGGTTTCGTATTCAGATCCTCCAGCAACCGGCTCGCACGGTTGCTCTCAGAGAGTTCGTAAACCTTACTCTGTGGATCCGCTATATTGCCGAAGTACATCGCATTTGCTGGACACGACTGTACACATGCTGGTGTAACGTCGCCATCCTTCACTGCACGGCCTTCATCCTTCGCCTTTTCTTCGCCCTTGCGAATCCTCTGAATGCAGAAGGTGCACTTCTCCATGATGCCGGTTGATCGAACCGAAACCTCAGGATTCAGCGCCTTCCCCAGGGGCTCTGCCCATTCCGGATTGTAGAAATTGAAGAACCGCACAGTGTACGGACAATTGTTGGCGCAATAGCGGGTGCCGACGCACCGATTGTAGATCTGTGCGTTAAGCCCTTCCTCCGTGTGGTAGGTTGCATAAACCGGACACACCGGTTCGCACGGAGCATCTCCGCAGTGTTGACACAGCACGGGCCTGAACCTTGTCCGCACTTCTGGAAACTCGCCTTCGAAATACCGTTCGATCCGAATCCAGTTTATGGAACGTCCTTTGGCGGATTGTTCGGCGCCTGCGATGGCGACATTGTTCTCGACGCGACATGCGACCACGCACGCTTCACAGCCCGTGCAGCGGTCGAGATCGATCACCATCGCCCATTGCGGCTTCTGTGTTTCCTGTGGTAGCTGCGCTTGCTCTTGAGCTTGCATTATCACCTCTGATGATTACTGCCGTTTCGCTGGAACTTCTTCCGGAAGCATTGTCCCGAAACGTACGAGTTCAACCGCGCCCGGAGCTTTCGAGATACTCACAGGCGTCATCCCTGGTCCCCGGTTGGAAGTAAGCAATAGGGCGGCATTCACGCCGCGGTTGGCTGCGAATAATCCCTGTGTATGACCCTGCCCGAGTGGCATGGCCACGACGTCGGGACGAATCGCCGGATAAATGACTGCGGGGGCCTGAACTGCTCCTTGAGTCGACTTGATTTCAACCAAATCACCATCGGCGACACCGAGAGACGCGGCTGTTCTCGGGTTGATCTCCACCCAACTGCCCCAAATAACTGATGTCATGGGATCTGGCATTTCCTGGAGCCATGGAATATTGGCAGTTTCACCAATGCCCAGCGCATTGTGCTCGTATGCGAGAAGGGTCAGCGGAAACTGGCCGCCAGCGGCGTCGGCAGCCTGGGACGGTTCGAGTATGATAGAGCGGGGCCTGGCTTCTGCAACAGAAGGAACCGCTTCTGCAACCTCACCGACCCAGACACCCCGCTCAACCAACGTCTTCCAGAAATCGTCCGGCGTCGCCGCCTCAATCGAACCTTTTTGCTTCTGCAATTGTCCGGCGGCCTGTTTGACGATTTCCTCTGCGGTTTTCAGCGCGGACTGGTTCTCGGAACCACCTAGTTCATTGCTGACCGCCAACAGGACATCCGCGGTTTGACGCGTGCTGTACTCAGGAGCAAGGACGGGCTGACTTAGCCGCACGGCGTAGGTGCGCGAGACCTTGCCTGACTCGTCGGCCTCGGCAACCTCACTCGCTCGGAGATCCCAGTTCTCCAGGTAAGAGTGGTCAGGCAAAACCAAGTCCGCCAACTGAGTCGTTTCGTCTTTTAGCGATGAAAAACTGACAATGAACGGAATCGCTTTGAGCTTTTCCAAGATAGCGGGCGAGGTGTGAGCGGGATTGATATGGTGCGTGAGCAACGCACCGATCTTTCCCGACTGCGACAGTATGGCTTCGAGCGGCATCAACTCACCGAAGTTGCGCTCGGGTTCGCGCAACTGCAACAATGGGTCGAAGTCCGGAACGGCCGCTGGCCGCGACGCTGGTGTATTCCTTTCTGGTGCGGCCTGCGACGCCTTGCCTGTAACCAGCACTCCACCACGCTTGTTAAGATTCCCTGCGAGTGAATTGAGAAACTGAATGGCTTCGATTCGCGCGATCTCTCGGGCTTGGACAGCCGTATCCTGACTATCCACAGCATCGTCGGCTATGGCCACCGCAGGCTGCGAAGCGGCGAATTCATGCGCGATCTTAATAATTTTTTCCGCTGGCACATCGGTCTGTTGCGCGGTTTTCTCTGGGGCGTAATCATCGAGTCCTTGCGGAGCGGCAACGTTCTTAATGAGTCCCTCTCGAATGATGACTTGGGCAATGCCGAGCGCAACAAGTCTCTCGGACCCCGGCCGCGCCGGCAGCCATTCATCTGCGTTGGCGCCTGTAAGCGACAGACGTGGCTCAATCTGGACAAATTTCCCTCTGGGCCTGCCTTCTCCGCGACGGAATTCACCGTACGCATGCGAGTACATTGTGGGAGAGTGCCAGGTCTCCAGAAAACGAGCGCCGAACGAAAGCACGAAACGGGCATTACCGATATCAAAAATCGGTCGGCCCGTCCGGCCATACACCTGGGCGTAGGCGCGCTGTGTCAACTGACCTCGAACGTCTTCCGTGACGATCTGACACTGTGGCAGCGAACCTTTCAATCGAGTAGCAGCATACCGCGTAACACCCCAAGGTTCGCTCGTTGCGAAGAGCACTGCAGTGTCCGTCTGGGCCTGAAGTTCTTTGAGTTTGTCGGTAAGGGCTTTTATCGCTTCATCCCAGCTGATCTCCTGAAACTGGCCGGAGCCACGGGCGCCTGCCAGCTTCAATGGAGTTCGCACGCGATCCGTATTGTAGAGAACCTGCAGGCCAGCCTGCCCCCGGGCGCAAAGCCCACCGCGATTCGCGGGATGCGCGGGATTCCCCTCAATCTTATTCGCTTTCATATCGCGAGTGCGGACGAGAATGCCGCAACCGGCGGAACACATCGCGCATGAAGTCGCCTTCCAATAGTCGATTCCAGGAATCCATTCGTCATGGGGAATCAGGACGGGAATTAGCTTGTTTTCGGGATTGCCGCAGGAAGACAGCACGGACGCGCTGGTCAAGCCAAACGTCGTAATCAAGAATTGGCGTCGCTCCATTTCGCTCCTAATAGTGGCAATTCGTCTCTTGTGGCTAGCGGTGGCAGATGTAGCAGTCGATGCTCACCTTCCGCTCCACATGACAATCGATGCACCAACCCATGGTCGGATTGATTTCTCGCTCGACCGTTTGCATCTCCGCGACCTGGCCGTGGCAGGCGGTGCAGTCGAGTTGAGCCTTAATATGCGGCTTGTGTGTGAAGAAGACAGCAGCTTCGGGCTCGATCCAAATCACGCGCGCCCATTGAGGCTCCTGACCGGCGTCGGCGATCTTCGTCAGCTTCTGAACTTCTGGGCTCTCGGTCATAACGCCGGAATGACAGCCCATGCAGTACTGAACGCTCGGAACGGTAGCATGCGGCGACTTGTCCGCGTTCGAATGACAATCTACGCAGGCAAGTTGCGGTCCATCCGCCTTTGTTACATGTTGTGCGTGACTGAACGCGATGGGTTGTTCGGGCGCTGCCGGACCAAACGATGAGCGGGACCAGAGGACGGCGATCAGAATCAAAAGCACCGCCGTGAGGGCGAAACCAATTTTAAATCGCTTCATGGAACCTTATTTATAAGAGTGCAAACTGCAAGAGCGCCGATTGCATCTTGCCAATTCAAACTTCATATTGCCAGATTCTATGTCGTCTTTGCTCAGGATCGTTCGGTTGGATAAATTTTGCTCTGTGTCGTCTTACTTGATGACGGGGCTCTTCAGCCCAAATTCTATGCTCGACTACAAAGTAACCCTGATCAGTCCACGACCGGCCGTTCAAACGAGCGAACGCAATTCTATAAGATTTGAAAACAATGACAAGGTCAAAAACGCAGAAGTTGAGACGTTTATGTAAGAATTTTTTTCACAATTTTGCGATCGTCCACAACGATGAAAAAGGACGTCCAACAATTACAGATTGCCTAAAACACAGTCCGAACCACAAGCGCAGGTATCTGTCTTTCACCTGGCGAGGCGGTCAAAATCCATGAAAAATTTGGAGGAGAGTCGGGTAAGATCAACGTGGTGCTGCATGGCTGAAAACACCACAGTCGAAATATTTCCTGAAATACTCGTTGTCGAGGATGACCCCCAGATTCGAAAATTTCTGAGAACGACGCTGGCTGCCGAACGGTATCGGGTGCACGAGGCCACTACCGCGACCGACGGCGCCGCAGCCGCTGCTGCACGGCAGCCCGACCTGATCCTGCTGGATCTTGGCCTGCCGGACGCTGATGGATTGCAGGTCATACGAAACGTTCGGACGTGGAGCGCGAACATTCCAGTCATTGTCCTCTCCGTCCGCGAGCATGAGCGAGACAAGATCAGTGCGTTGGACGCCGGAGCCGACGATTTTCTTAGCAAGCCTTTTTCGACTGGCGAACTCCTGGCCCGTGTCCGGAGCGCTCTCCGGCGAGCAGCCTCGCTCCCGAACGGCGGAACCGCAGCCGTCTTCAGGACCGGCAATATCGAAGTGGATTTAACTCGCCGTCGGGTTCAGGTCGCCGGCAACGAAATCCATATGACCCGAATCGAGTACAAATTGCTTCAGGTCTTGATCCGCCACGCCGACCGCGTGCTGACCCATCAGCAACTGCTGAACGAAGTGTGGGGTCCGAATCACACTGAACAATCTCATTACCTGCGCGTATATATGGCTCAACTCCGACGCAAACTCGAATCTGACCCGGCGCGCCCCCGCCATCTTCGAACCGAGCCCGGCGTCGGCTATCGCTTGAAGACGGAGTAACGTTCAAGCTGCTACGTTCACTGAGATATGCATCCAGTCCGGGCTTCAGCCATATTTCCACTTCCGAGCCTGGCGCACTGTTGTGGTGATTGCTTCCATCGCCGTACTGTCGATGACAACGCGGTGGGAAAGCGACCGCCATAGAACATTCATCCTCAGAGAAGGTCTGTGAGCTCCCTCATTACCCTTGTTTCTGAGGACCGTTAATCCTCGTTCATTCAGTTCGCGACTATCTGCCGTTCCTGTACGGGCTCCATTTCGCTGCATTTGCGATTGATGTGTTTTCGACGACCAGACTCTATTCGCGCCCATATCCTGCGGCTCAGTATTCATAGGGCGAACACGTACATCTGAAATGGGCAAGCTTAACGGTGAGATGCATTGCCGAATGCGAATCAGAATGCCTTCATTCGCAGGCCACATCGTTCGCTCACGACTGTCTTTGATGCCTCTGTTCATCATCAAGACTTTGATATCCTTTTGCTAGTTCGATTATATTTACGGGCCCTCCGTAGTCTATCGTCAAACCTATATGAAGCTCATCAGATGTATCGTTTCACCGGATAAACTTGAAGATGTCGTTCAAGCGCTTCAACGCATTGTGTCCGGGATGGCAGTGGCAGACGTGCGTGGTCACGGCCGACAAAAAGGACATTCAATGGTGTATCGGGGACTGGAATATGAAGTGACGCTGCTGCCGAAGGCGATGATTGATATTGTCACCGATGACAATAAGGTGGATGACGTTATAAAGGTTGTCATCGAGAAAGCCAGGACAGGGCGAATCGGAGACGGAAGAATATTTGTTCTGCCGGTCGATGAAAACTATCACGTCCGAACCGGATTCATGGATATTGGATAGACACGAAGAGGCCTGGATCCAAATTCACAAGCCGTCTTTGTGTTCTGACTCTGAGTGGATCAGAACACACATTTTTTGGGTTCCTCACCATCCCTTTTATCAATCAAGTTTCCTGGTCGTTGATCTCGGGAGGCGCATCCCCGATTGGAAGATCTAAGCGAACCACCGCACCTCCACCCAACCGGTTCTCAGCATTAATAACGCCCTGATGCCTTTGCATGATCGCCCGGCAAATCGCTAGGCCCAAACCGACGCCACGGACGCCGTCAGCATTTGCGCGAAAGAATTTTTCAAAAATACGTTGTTCGGAGCCTATTGGAAAGCCGGGACCGCGATCTTGAACAATGATCGTGAGAAGCGAATCCTTTTTCGTAGCGAGAACTTCGACACTGGTGCCTTCGGCGGTGTACTTGACTACGTTTTCGAGCAAGTTGATGAACACCTGTTCAAGTAACACGTCGTCGACATAGATCAGCGGAAGGTCGGCGGGAATTTGTGTGGTTACAGGTCTTCCCCGGAGGGGTTTCTCGAGTTGCGTCAGCGCTGCGCCAATGATTTCCTCCAGGGGATGCCATTCCTTCCGAAGTTGAACGCCCGCATCGAGCCGAGTCATCTCGAGCAAATTTGTAACAACGCGATTCAATCGCTCTGCTTCATCCGCAATGCTTTCGACAAGTTCCAGACGATCAGCTTGGCCGAGCCTATCGCCTTCTTCGAGAAGGCTGGTTGCAGAGCCGTAAATCGATGCGAGTGGCGTTTTCATGTCGTGAGAGACCGCGCTCAGAAGGGAGCTTCGCATACGCTCGGTTTCGACTTCGAGTTCGGCGTTCCGAGCTGCTTCGGAGTTGCGAGCCCGTTCAATCGCGACCGCCGTCTGAGTACAAAAGACTTCAAGCAGGTTCAGTTGTTCGACATCGCTAAAACGCTCGCGATCTTTGGATACGAGGCTCATGACTCCAAGAATGGAATTCGACCCCGCTAGCGGCAAGGACAGGCAGGCGGCCGCGGATTGGTCCGTAAAGAGTTTGATCTGCCTTTGCCCGCTTTCAAAAACCGCCTGCACGGCACGTGCGTCTCTCGAAACCGCACCATCTCCGTTAGTCCCCATGGAATAACGGAGAGCCCCGTGTTGATCCGGCATGTAGAGTTCAACATGAGCATTGAAAACGTCAGCCGTTGTGTACGTCGCAGTCTTTACCGCGCCCGATAATGAAGTCTCCTTCGCCAGTTCACGACTGAGCCGATAAAGCGCCCACGTCCGTTCTTCTCTATTCATGGCGCGAACCGCTTCAATACGAATTTTGACAGTCAGAGTGCTAATGACCAGCGCTACAGTCAGCATTCCAATCACAGGAATGATGTAGCTGGGGTCCTCAACGACGACACTTTCGTGAATCGGAATACAGAAATAATAAAATGCACTCACACCAAGCACGGCGTTGAGTATTGCAGGACCACGGCGGCACCGCAGAGACACAACAACAGTCCCGAGCAGATAAAGAATGACGAAATTGGTGAGCTCGATTCGGGGGCCAACTAATAGGGCTATCGCTGTGCAAAGAAGGACAAAACCCACACTGATGAGGTAGTCCCATCGCGATCCGAACCGCGAGGTTCGGTATGGACCCAAATCTTGCTGAGGCATTCAACCATGGTAGCAGGCTCGATAGACATCGAGCCATGCTGGCGCTGTTCCCACTCAACCGCAAACTCAGATCTTGTACTTGTGAAAATTCGTTGACCTGGCCGACAACGCGCACTCGCAGAAGGTGAAACTCGCTCGTTCCCAACAAATGCCGAGTCGACCGCCCCAAAAGCCGACCACATGTCGCTTTGCGCAAGAATGTTCGCTTAGGATAATCGCCCTACGGACCAGGCATGCCGCCTCGCCGCTGATCATTGCAGGCCTTCTCGCGCTGAATTGTCACGCCGCCACATCGCTTGGGCTTTGCAACGAGCGAATGACGGCTAGTGTGACTTCTGAAGGATCAAATGGCTTCGAAAGATATGCCCCGAAGCCGGCGGCGAGCGCGCGCTCGCGGTCTTCGGGAGACGCGAAACCGGTTACGGCGACCAAGGGGGTGTAACCCCTATACTCCTCGTTACATTTCCGAATTCCTTCGATCAACTCGTAGCCGTCAGAATTCCCAAGACGTATGTCGGCGATGACAACGTGCGGTGGGCAGCGACGAAATGTTTCTAGCGCGGCCTTGACGGATTGGGCCACAGCTACCGATGCGCCTGATCCTTCAAGGGCTGTCCGCAAAAGATCGCAGATATCGGCATCGTCATCTACAACCAAAACGTTCGTATTTTTTAGCGAAGACTTCATATGCTTTGATCCAAACATTGCATGGAATGCTCTAACAGAAAGTATAGCGCCGCAGCGCGACGAAGCGCCCGCGTTCCGATCAGACCCAATGCGGAATCTGGATCTAGCGATGTAAAAGACCAAGGAATGAGCGTTTTTGGGAGCGGATTCAAGGCGTTGACGGCAACCTTAGCACTCGGCTGCACATCCGCCGCCCTGCGTCGAGGCATCCTCGGTTATGCATAGCCGTCCGACAGGGCGGCTCTGGCGGCGTGAAACCCACACATTCCGTGAACTCCGCCTCCCGGCGGGGTCGATGACGAGCAGATGTAAACCCCTTTTGCTGGTGTTCGGTATGGAGAAAGGGACAAGACAGGTCGTGCGAAGAGTTGAAGGAGGTTCTGCAATCCGCCATTGATGTCACCGCCAACATAGTTTGGGTTATAAGCTTGAAGATCCGCTGTGCTCAGCTTGCTCCGGCCTAAAATGCAATCTCTAAATCCCGGCGCAAACTGTTCGACCTGGGTTTCAATACGGTTAGTCATGTCGTCGGTGGATCCATTTGGAACGTGGCAATAAGCCCACGCCAACTGTTTACCGCTGGGCGCTCGCGTTTCGTCGAACAATGAGGTTTGAGTGACGATAACAAAGGGGCGCTCCGGATGACGTCCCCTTGAGACTTCATGCTCTCCCCAGGCAATCTCCTCAAATGTCCCTCCAATATGTAGAGTTGCGGCTCGATTGCATCGCTTGTCTTTCCACGGTATCGGCGATGACAGAGCCCAATCCACTTTAAAGACGCCCGGACCGTAGCGGAAATGCTGCAACTTGCGTCGATAAGAATCAGGCAGCCGGTCACCGACCATCGTCCGGAGCTGTCGCGGTGTCACGTCGCAAAAAACCATCCGGGCTCTGGGCAATTCATCAAGCGATCGTATGAGGATACCCGTTTCGATTCTTCCACCAAGTGAACGCAGGTATGTGGCGAGAGCTTCGGGTATTTGTTGAGACCCTCCTCGCGGAAACGGCCATCCCACAGCATGCGCAAAAACGGTAAGAACTATCCCGAAGGCTGCGCTAGGACGGGTTTCCATCGGCAATACCGAATGAGCGGCCATTCCCGCAAAAAGCGCCCGCGTCCTCGGGTTTCGAAACTGCGCGAATGCAAGAGAGCGCGCAGAACTGAGCGCGTACCTTGCAAAATTCGCGAATAGAATAGGATGGGAAGGAAAATGGAGCGGCGCCAATATCTCGGCGGCAAACGCTTCCCAGCTTTCGGTGAGATTGCCGAACAAGGCGCGATAGCGTACGCCATCCTCTGTTAAGTTTCGCTCCGTCTCTTCCATACTTCGTTCAACGACGATCGAGTGTCCATCGATGAAAGGATGAGCTACCGGCGCTTCCGCATGAACCCATTCCAAACCAAGATCAGATAAAGGCAAGCTGCGGAAAAATGGAGATGCCACAGCAAGTGGATGAATTGCAGAACAAACGTCATGAAGAAATCCCGGCAGGGTCAGCTCCGCCGAACGCACGCCGCCACCAATGCGATTGGCAGCCTCGAAAACACAGACTGAACGACCTGCCCTCGCCAGCTCAATCGCCGCTGCAAGCCCGTTTGGTCCGGTTCCAATGACAATGACGTCATAGCCCATATTCCGTGTGGGCGCCCTAACACCCGCTTAACGCTAACCCATCAGGTCATGCATCAATCATGAAACGCCCGACTAAATGGTTGACTGTTCTTTTTAATGATTTACAGAAAATCATTCATCGTTTTTAATTTTCACCGGCGATGAAGGATGTCGCTGACATTACGTGGTTGATAGGAATCCTCTAAATACAGACTTTGAGTACCAGCGCCTACGGCGCCTGTTGGACGCGGTCGTCCTGCTGAACTCGACCCTCGAGGTGAGAGAACTAACTCAAATCATCCTCGAGATCGTTCGCGACCAGGTGCCGGTAGAGCGGGTTACCGCGTTCCGAGTGGATCGCAAGCACCAGGTTGTCCGTTCTCTTGTAGCGCAGCAAGTTGAACAAGAGATCGTGGTGTCCATCGGCTCGGGAATCGCAGGCGTGGTCGCTGCCACAGGAGAAATTCTCGACGTTCCAGATGCGTACGCTGATCCCCGCTTTGACTCGAGTTTTGATCGCACACTAAACTATCAAACGAACGATCTCCTCGCATTGCCAATCGTCAATAGGCAGGGTGAAGTTGTCGGTGTGTTGGAACTTCTCAATCGAATGCGCCGGATCACACCAACAGACATCGAGTTCCTTCGAGGTGTGTCCGTATACATCGGCCTCGCTCTTGAAAATGCATGGCTTTATCAAGAGGCTCTGGCGAAAGAGCGCGTCGAAAAGGAACTCGTCCGTCTTAGGCATCGCCTGGCTCAACTCGAACGCCTGACAACTATGGCGCAGGTGTTATCCAGCATCGGTCACGAGATAAACAATCCGCTCGCTATCGCGATGGGAAATGTCGGCCTGTTCAAAGCCGAACTCGCAACTGATGACAGAAAGTTAACGCGCCTGTTGAAGATCGAGTCGGCGCTTGATCGGGCTGCGACGGTCGCCCGCAAATTTGTGACGCTGGCAGAGCCACAGCCTGGAAAACATGTGCCTCTCGACTTAGGGCTCCTCTTAAAGCAAGTGATCGAGCTGCGGACTGCTGAGTGGAAGCTCTTAGGAATCGAAACCGGCGTTGACATTCGTCCAGTTCCAGCGGTCCTGGGTGATGAAGGACAATTGCAGATGGCTTTCATGCATCTGCTGATCAATGCAGAAGAAGCATCGCGCCAGAGCCCATCGCAACCTCGCGTTGGAATCATGCTGGACTACTATTCCGGACTGAAACAAATACGCGTCGAAATTCGTGACAACGGGCCAGGCATTCCCTTCGAGATTCAAAAGAAGGTGTTCGAACCGTTCTTCACGACCAAAACGGCGGGATCAGGAACAGGCGTAGGATTGGCGGCAGTCCGCGCCATCACAGAACGCCACGGTGGTCGCGTGTCATTCCTTACGACCGATGTCGGTGCGACATTTATTATCGAACTTCCGACGCTCGACAACCCAAATGCACTCGATAACGACTCTATTGAGCCTGCTTAGCATTACCGCAACCCAAAATTGAACAATTAGAACAAACTGAAATTCCTCCCCGGGAGTCTCCAAAAAATCAAAAGATTTATGTATTTTCTAGTGGACAGCAATTCCGTCCTTCCCTGACAATCCACGCGTTCGATTTGGATTTGCACGGAAGCTCTCACCTAAACAGAGCAGGAGGCTCGTGGCATGCAGCAAGGCAATCACCTATCTGAACCCGAAATCCGAAAAATCATCTCGCTGCTAGAAAACACCGAACTGGGATTGTCCGATATCGCTCTCAGGATGGGATGCAGTCGTAGCGCGATTACTTCCATCAACCGCCGCTTTCAGGTGCGCAACTACTCCGGCAGACGCGCAACCTGGACGGTTCGCAAGAACGGTTCGTCTGAATTCGAAGAGTTGTTGCTTGTCTCCAACTCTCTTGGAAACAGCGGAGGCCACCGCGATTCCGCGTCCAACTAGAAAACACGATTGATTTCAGAACCGCATCGCTGACGTGCCTGCGAGCGTCATGGTTTTCAGCTCGCGGGCCGTCATCCCAATTGACTACGGAGCGATTGAAAAAACCTTTATACTTCGTTGACCGTGGTCATTCTAAAAGGCGCTATCTCAAAGCTCGCCTTAGCTGATCTGCACGTCATGACAGACCTTACGCAAATCACAGCGTACTTGGAAAGAAATTGAAGAATTGCGCTTTCACGCAGGGACGGACAAAGATCGAATATGAAGCGAGCGGCGAACACAACCCGATCAGCAAGGCTATTTCGTGGCAATGCTGGCAATGAAACTCGAACAGCAGATGTGTCAAACCCCGTGGTAAACCTGAAGAAATATTGTGAGAATCGGGCTGTTCGATGAGCTGGAATGAGTACCACTTTGAAGATCATTGGGATGTACCGTACCCCGCGGAAGATGTTTGGGACGTGCTTTCAAAGGCCAGCAAATTTCCAGAGTGGTGGCAGGGCGTCTATCTATCAGCCAAACCGCTCGATGGCATATCCCAACCTCACGTGGGAGCCAGAGTGTCCGCGGTCGCCAGAGGCTGGCTTCCCTACAAGCTTCGCTTCACCATAGAAACAATCGCGCTCGAAAAGCCTCGATTCATCGCGTTCAGGGCTAGCGGGGATTTTCAGACAAACGATTCGAGATGGATCTTGACCTCAAACAGCACGGGAACGCATGTCGTGCTCCACTGGAACCCGGTAGTCGACAAACCTATCGTGAAGCTGCTCTCACCCCTATTGAAACCAATCTTCCGCTGGAATCATAACTGGACTATGGTTCGAGGTCAGCGACAGATCATTGAATATATGTCAAGACTGCAAGATTCCATTTATCAATAGGCTCCTGCCTATCCACGAGTCTTCACAAACAGCGTCCAATTGACAATGTCGGAAGCGCTGGGATAAATCAGAGACAAATCCAATAAAGTCGCAGAGGCGCCCAAACGAGGAGGACAATGATGTTGAAGAACGTCCCGAGATCTACCTATTTGCACCATGCCTTCAGGATGCTGGTAGTCATCCTGTTGATGAGCCTCGCGGCTGTTTCAAACTTGCTAGCGCAAAAACAATTCGACATTATCGAAGCGCGCATCGGCGACATTCAAGCAGCGATCCTGTCGAAACAGGTCACGACAGAAGGCATCGTGCGAATTTACCTTCAGCGCATCAAGGCATACAACGGCGCATGCGTGGCTCAGCCCTATGGAATATTAGGGCCAATCACGACAAATCCCAATGCAGGTCAGCTGAACGCTTTTATCACCCTCAACCTGCGCCCGGCTCATCGAAAAGAACTGGGCTTCGAATCCCACACTTCCCGCAGCATGACGAACTTGGCGGACGACGATTCGAGGATGCCCGACGCACTGGAAGTCGCGATCGCGCACGATCGAGAACTTGCGCGTACAGGAAAGCTGGTGGGTCCGCTGCAGGGCGTCGTAATCGCCTTGAAGGATCAATATGACACCTTTGATATGCGCACGACCGGGGGTGCAGACGCTTTCTATGCCAATGATCGTCCGCCGGAGGACGCCACTTTCGTCAAGCGATTACGCGAAGCCGGAGCCATCATTCTCGCAAAAGCCAATCTTGTCGAATACGCGGGCGGCACCATACCGCGTAGTTCCTTCGGCGGGACATCCTGCAATCCATACGACACCGAGCGAACTCCGAGCGGATCCAGCTCAGGTTCGGGTTCCGGTGTTGCAGCGAATCTCGTTACTTGCGCCATCGCTGAAGAAACCGGATCTTCGATTAGGGGGCCTGCGCGGGCTAACAACACCGTTGGACTCTCCCCAACTCAGGAATTGGTCAGCCGGCACGGAATGATGGGCGCGGGAATCAACACACGCGTTGGACCTATCTGTCGGACCGTCGAAGACTCTGCAAAGATTCTCGACGTGATCGCCGGTTACGATCCTAAGGATCCTCTGACGGTGTTCAGCGTGAATCGCAACCCCCCAAAGCCTTATCAGGCGTTCGCGCAGGAAAAGGATCTAAAGGGCGTACGGATCGGGATCGTCCGGGAGTACATGGACAAGAAGCTTTTCAACGAAGTCGACTCCGAAACAAATCGACATTGTTGAGCGGGCGGTTGCCGACCTGAAAAAGACAGGAGCAACCCTCGTTGATCCCGGACCCGGGAGCGCCCTCTTTACAAGCTGCTTTAAGCAGCACCTGCCGCAGGCCGAGAACAAGCTTTTTACTCGTCGCTTCCCTGATCTTTTCCCAGTTGACGCCGATGGTAGAGCGGCAAAGGGCCACATTGAGACTCTGACAAATATGGCCGTCGATCCATCACTTGTACCCGACAAAGTGAGCCTTCGAGACTTTGGTGCAGCCGGCGCAGTAGGCGAGAACAAGTATTCAATAAACCTCTATTTAAAGCGCCGCGGCGATTCGAATATCAAGAACAATACAGATCTGGTCAACAAGTCCAACTTTCACAATGATCCCAACTTTCCGGATCGGAAGAAGCAGCGCGAAGCTATCGAAACACCGACGGAGCTGAACATGGCGGAACGGATGCTTCGCCGCTTTTCATTCCAACAACTCATGCTGCAATGCATGGCTGAATTGAACATTGACGCCCTGGTGTATCCAACGACCAATTTGCCGCCTGCGAAGCTTGGCGCACCCGATGAGCCTTCACTCAACGGCCGCGGCGACTCATGGAATCTGTTCGGCCAGCATGGATTTCCAGCGATTACAGTTCCCGCTGGATTCACCACCACAGTTTATGACCGGGTTCGAGACTTGTCGGGAGGAACGACTCACCTGGTGGGACCCACTCCAGCGAAATTGCCTGTGGGAGTGGATTTCGCAGCACGACCCTTCGATGAAGCGTTATTGCTCAGAATCGCCTCCGCATACGAAACCGCATCGAAACATAGAATACCGCCAGCGTCCTTCGGACCTATTCGTACAAGCAACTGAAGAAAGGGACGAGGTATAGCCGCACCATGGTTCGCATCAATCGAACGACCGATCGAGAATTCGGAGAATATACGGCAAGAGGCGAGCGCCACTCTCGGCGCATGACACCGTCCAAATCGCTCCTCAAGACAAATTGCTTCCTCATTGAGTTGGCGCGACAGTGGACGGGCGCCCGCGCGGCGGCTTTCTTACGCTTCCGATTCTGCACCCAAGGATCAAACTTCCGGCTTCACACGAGCATACCGATACGATCATTCGGAAGTCGGGCGACGCGGTCTGGCTTTCCTCAGTTGGAGAGCCTTTCTGTTGCACCGAACGTTCTTCAGGAGGGATTTGTTCCTGTCCGTGCCACCAAACTCTTTGTGTGGTTTTGTGAAGAGGGTCGTGAACAATTTCCGAACATAAAAATTGTTGCTGCCTTCTCTAGTCTGGCGGTGTCTGCAAAGTGGATGCCGTCTGAATTCCAGACGCCATCTCCGGCAGGATGCCCAATCGCACATAAATGGGCCTGACAACCTCTCGAATTCCTTGGAGGCGTCGAGAAAACCAGAGCGCCGCCAACATACTGAGCGCACCTCCCGCCATAACTGTATAAGGAGCTCCAATCCTGCTTGCAGCGAATCCAGCGATCAAGCTCCCGAATGGCGCTACACCGACGAACGCCATAGTGTAAAAACTCATGACCCGACCACGCTTGTCTTCTTGAACGATGGTTTGCATGATCGTATTGCTTGCGGCCATCTGCTGCATCATCGAAAACCCTGTAATCAGCATCAAAGGCAAGGACAACCACAACCATCGCGACAACCCGAAAGCCACGAGTCCTGCGCCGAACGTCAAGGCGGTGACCGCGATTACTCTTCCCAAACCGACAATCGTTCTACGCGTTGCCAACGTTAGGGCGCTGATTAAGGCTCCCAAACCCGTCGCTGCCGTAAGAAAGCCCAACGTGTACGGACCCCCATGCAATATCTCGCTCGCAAAGATGGGCAGCAACACGGTATACGGAATACCGAACAGGCTCACCGACATCACAAGTATGAGAATGGAGCGAATCGGAGTAAAACTCGAAACATACCCAAGCCCGTCTTTCAGCTCCGTCCAGATGTCCTTCCTTTCCCCATGACGGCTCGGTGGAGGCACCATCAACAAAAGCGACGCAATAACGGCGAGATAGCTGAAACCGTCAATCAGGAAGCAATAACCCTCGCCGGCATAAGCGATAACGCCCCCGGCAATCGAAGGCCCGATCAAGCGCGCGGTATTGAAAATACAAGAATTCAGTGCAATGGCATTCACCAGATCCGCCCTGTCCTGCACCATTTCAATGACGAATGTTTGGCGAGCGGGCATATCCAGAGCGTTCACAACGCCTTGAAACATGGTCAGAAGGACGATATTTCCGACGCTTGCCTCGCCCAAGAAGACAATTACGGCAAGAGAAAACGACTGGAACATCGATAACGTTTGAGTGATCTTCAGAATGCGATGCCGGTCCCATCGATCGACCCAGACTCCAGCAAACGGCGCAAGGAGAAATGCCGGCATCTGTCCGCAAAAGCCGACAAATCCAAGAAGCCAAGCCGAACCTGTCAACCGATAGATCAACCAACTCGTGGCCACTTGAGTCATCCACGTACCGATCAACGACATGCTTTGACCGACGAAAAATAACCTGTAGTTTCGGTGGCGCAATGATCGGATTGCGAACTGCAGCGTGGAAGCCTTCATGCCCTTAAGTATGACAAAAGAAAACTGATTAAAGGTGGGTTATGGCGCGCGGCGCAGATGGGTTAGGCCGCGGAATACGATACGGCGCGCAATTCGAGTCTGGCAAGGCTACGAACTTCCATTCGTCGATCGCTCTTTAATCAACTGCTGTGCGTAGAAGACGGCAGTCGCGTCGTCCTTGAGCGTCACGACAAATCGGTACATGCCGCTGAATTGGTATACCTCTACGACGGTTCCGCATTGATGAAAGTATCTCGTGGAAGTAGCCACAATACGGACAACGTCGCCGATTGAAAAGCGTGGCGGACTGCTTGATTGCCGATGCATGTGTCAATCAGAAGAACCATTTTGATGTTTGGAGATTTCGCAAATAGCGAGACTCGCTCAGCTTCATTGGCCTCGCAAGCTTACATTTCTGTCAAATCCTGGCAATCGGACAGAAGGACATCTGTTTGTCAGAATTTGTCCGATCCAACGGCAGGAAATATAGAGAGGACTAACTCTCGGGGAGGTTGCTTTTTCCGATCCGCTTTATATTTCAGAAGGTGGAAGCCGATCTCGAAACCTGCACAGAGTTTGGGAACAGATTCCCGCCTTCATGCAGCGCTTCATTTCAAAAAAAGCACTTCGTCCTCAGCCGAGTGAGTTGCCGAATTGGCGCCGTTAAGAAACTAGAGTGAAACTTGATCAGGCCGCCCAATACGCCGATACCAAGTCAGCCGACCTTCAATAACGTCCGCGACCGCCGCCGCGGTTGCCGCCGCGGTCGCGGCCTCTCGGCCCACCGCTCCCGAAATCTCGTCTTTCCATAGGGCGCGCCTCGCTCACAGTGAGGTTGCGGCCATTGAACTCTTTTCCGTTCAATTCTGCGATGGCCTTCTGCGCTTCCTCATCATTGGTCATTTGTACAAAGGCGAACCCCTTGGACCTACCAGTATCACGATCGGTGATGATCTGAACGGACTCCACGGCGCCCGCTTGGACGAAAAGATCGTTAACCTCCGCCTCTGTAGTCTGAAATGAGAGATTTCCGACGAAAATTTTCTTTGCCAATGTGTTTACCTTTCCTCGTTGTTCTTAGTAAGTCTCCGCGCTGTTGAAAAACAGGCGGGGTTGTATCAGCTTGGCAGCATACCCCCAATTGATGCGCACTCCTAGGAGTTGTGAACTGGTGCAACTCGAAGGCGAGAAGTGGCAGGCGGCTGACAAGATTTCAGATCGCTTCCCCTTCTTCAGTGTGCATCATCGTGCGCTGCGGCGGGCTCCTCTGGCGCTGCAGTGCGAGTGTATGGGTGATCAAGCGCCATGCGAAAACCGATTGTGGGATGGAAGTAGTCTGGCTGCCCGGAAGTCCTGAAAGCGCACTCCAGACCGACCGGAGGAAGCGCCCAAGCATTTCCGCGGATGGCAAACTGCCCGAAGACCGGATCCGCAGGTTTGGCATCCGGATCAAACGAAGACATCGTCCACTCGGCCGCGCCTCCTGCAAGATTGTGAATGCCCCATGGTGATTCGTCTTTGTAGTCTTCCCACTTCCAGCTCATATCGCCGCCGGAATCGCCGTAGCCTTGTGTGACTACAGCAAGATCCTTTCCTGGCATTTCCCCCCAACTGTACTTGCGGCCATCTGCTCCACGACACGCCGCTTCCCACTCCCAATCCTTTGGCAAGCGATAGGGAAAGCCCTCCTTCCTGCCGCGCCAAGTCACATATGCCTGAGCGTCATTAAATGAAACACCGCGGACCGGCGTTTTTGCAAAAGCAGCGGGATCCACGCTTGGATCCGCGGGAAGCAGCGCTCCCCTGTTGTCCAAGATCGCCATCGTCTTTCCAAAGTCCCGGGGCAAACGTTGTCGCGCCTCGACCACCTTGCCTTCTGTGAAAAGCGACTGAAGAAACGCGCCATACTCTCCCATCGAAATCTCATCGTGATAGATCCAGGCTTGCTCAACCTTCATGGAATGTGGCGTGGCAGCACCGGCGGTTTCCCCGCCGACGAAGATGTCCCCGCCAGCCATATAGAAGAAGCCCGGCGGATTGTCTTCAGTCTTGGGCAGAACGTACTGTTGTTTCACTGAACCGAGTCGATCCACGCGCAAGGAAACTCTTCCTTCGATACGGCCCGGGGCCCGCACGAGCAACATGTAATTTCCGGGCGGAAGCGCCGGAATTGTCACCTTGCCTCCCGAACCGGCGAAACTTGCGGGAGTAGGTTCCAGATTGAAGATGGAGTGTTTGTCAACAGGCAACGGCTTTCCAGCGGAGATGCGCATCTGCTCTTGATACAAAAATTGGTTTTCAACGCGGCGTTGCCTCAAATCATAAGGCACAGGGATGAGGCGCGGCGGCTGAGGAACTCCACCCTTATCAAGAACATTGAGCGTCTCAAAGCGAAACAGAAAGGCTTCCGCATCGGGAGCATCAAACGTCGCCTCGACCGAACCCAATCCATCAAGCTCCGCTGCAAAGACTGATGGATCCGGAGCCAGGCTTTCAACCTCGCGGCGCGTTACGTCGGCGAGTTCTCTGTTTTGCTCGAGCACCGCTAATCGCCAAAGATCCATATTGGCTTCGGCCATCAGCGAGCGCGCTCGAAAATTCTCCGGTGAAAGGTCGATGGCTCTGCGAAGGGGCTCCAATGCCTGCTGGATTCCTTTTCGGAAATTGCCCGCACGCTGTGAGCGAAGGCTGTGTTGCATTTGAGCGGCATACGGATCGGCGGCGCTAACCTTGACCGAAGCCGATGAAGCGTTGTACTCGTTACGTGCAATCTTCAGAAGGTTTTCACCTTCGCCGAGCAGATCGTTAAGACGCCACGCGCGCCACCCAAACCATGCACCAAACACGATTAGGAGAACGACCGCCGCGCTCAAGGTTGCTGACTGCACCTGAGCCTTGTTTCGTTTCAACCATTTTCCAACCTGCTGCAAATACGTGTCGGGAGCGGCGCTGACAGGAAGGTTTTCAAGATACGCTTGGAGATCGTCACGCAACGCTCCCGTCGTCTGGTAACGGTCCCGGGGATTCCGCGCCATCGCGCGTTCACAAATCGCGGCCAATTCGCGAGGAATCGATGAAAAACCGAACGCGCCCTTTTGTTTTCGAATAGGCGGAGGCGGACCTTGCGCCACCTGCGCAACCAAGGCGAAGGCGTTTGCACCTCGATACGGCGGTTCTCCGGATAGGATTTCATAAAGAATGGCGCCGAGTGCATAGATATCCGTTCGCTGATCCAATTCGGAAATCTTCCCTTGAGCCTGTTCCGGTGACATGTATGCCGGCGTGCCCGCAATACTCCCTTCCATCGTAGCTTGAGACAAATCTTCCGCGCGACTCGTTGAAATTTGCACCGTTGCGTCAGAAGCCGTTCGATGGACGGAATCACTGCCCACGACCTTTGCAAGGCCCCAGTCCATGACGAGTACTTCGCCGTATTTTCCCAACATAATGTTGTCGGGCTTTAGGTCTCTGTGGATGATGCCCTTCGAGTGAGCATATGCAACAGCCTGACATACTGAAATGAGCACTTGGATCATGCGCAAAGGAGAGTAGTCGTGACGGAATCGCGTAAGCCCGTCTTCGGACACACTGTTTTCAATTCGACCCCGAATCACTTTCTTTAGGGAATGGCCCTCGACATATTTAAGCGTGAAGTAGATGCGTCCCTCGCTGTTTACGCCAAGGTCATGCACTGGAACAATGTTGGGGTGTTCAAGCTGTCCCGTAGCCTGCGCCTCCTCTATGAACCGCAGAAGCGCGTCTTGAGTTTGGTTGGTTTCGGCGCCGGGTGAAGCCGGAAGAAGCATTTTCATTGCGACTTCGCGCTTGAGATCGCGATCCAACACCTTCAAAACCTGTCCCACGCCGCCTTTCCCCAGTTCAGATATAAATTCGTATTTGTCCTTGGAGGCTGTTTCGCCGTGATCCATCCTGTTTTCGAACGAATCCAGCATTGCCAGAACGGAACGACCCTGCTGCGTGATGGTCCGGGCGACAGGCGAGTTATCTGACTCGATCTCAAGGGCCTGTGAGGCCTCGATGTTCAGCATAATTGTGCGATCCGCGGACCTCCCACTCCCGAGCACCGGAGTTTCCTCGTGTTGTGTATTCACGACGGTGTCTTGCCCAGAAGGAGAAACAGGAGTTCCGGGCTCCGTGATCCTCATGGTCGCCTCAAAGTCATGCGTGGGCTGCAACGTCTGCCGTGGATCATTCGATGCAGGACGCACAAGGTTCGCCCGGTCGTATGGGCATCGGGAGGCTGTGTCGGGACCGCCAAAATCGGAAGGAAATGTACGTTTACAGATAGGACAAACCAGTCCGTCGGATGATGTCGCAGAACTCATTGGCGTCTCCGCCACCTCATTTGTTGTGGTAAGCGTCCGATCACTTCGACGCAATATACCAAAGGCTTCGGGTTCACAACAGCTTTGGATTTCACTCAATACAAGCTTCCTAACTCACAAAATTGGCAGCGTCCTAGAAACTCGAAAGGGGGAAACTCGAAAGGGGGACTTGCGGCCTGCAAGTGCTTACCTTACAATCAGCCGACTTCCTTCTCAGACGCCGGAACGTATGAAAAAGTTTCTTCTTTCTGACCGCTTCTTCGGAATCCTACTGACGCTGTTTGTCGCCGCCTCTTATGCCGTGGGCAGCGGCGTTCTTGAATCGTTAGAGCTGAAGTTCTATGACTTCCGTGCGACATTCCGTCAGGAATCGACACGTCCGGAAGAAGTGGCGATCATCGCTATCGACGACAACAGTCTCGCTCAGCTCGGCCGCTGGCCTTGGCCTCGCTCGCGGATTGCGGCAATGCTGGAGAAACTTAACTCATATGGACCGAAGGTCATCGGTCTGAACATTTTATTTTCCGAGCCCGATAGGAATCCTGGAATCGCCGCATTGGATGAAGTAGCGGGCCGTTATAAAGAATTGGTCCGTTCCAAGGCTGTTATCGAACGCGACCCGGTCGATCCTGCAAAACCGCTTGCGCCGGAGGCATCATCCCCGTTTTTGGCGGACATCGAAGCCGCCAAGACTCGTCTGGACGAAGACGCCAAACTCGCGGAGGCTTTGAAAGGGAAAAAAGTCGTATTGCCCATGTTCTTTGAGGTCGGTGCTGGGCTGGGGGGCAACCCTGAACCTCTACCCGAGGAGGTGGCTCGGTATGCAATGAGCGCCCTGCCTGCAGCCACTATGCTGGATGACGGCCTAACGGCGGAAAAAGCAACCTACCCCTTGAGCGCTTTCTCCGGAGCCGCCGCCGGACTGGGACATATCAATGTCATTCCAGATATCGATGGCGTGGTCCGCCGGGCCCCTCTTGCAGTCGGATACGGAGGAGCAATGTATCCGGACTATTCACTTGAGCTATTGCGAGTGTACTTGGGCCTGAATTCCCAGGATCTCAAGGTAGCGCGCGATGAAAAGGTCGTACTTGGTCGCATAGAAGCCCCGTTGGATGCTACAGGCAGGATGAACATCACCTACAGGGGACCTGCCGAACAAACATTTTATTCATACTCGTTCTTCGATGTTCTCAATGACAAGGTAGCAGCTGACCGCTTCAAGGACCGAATTGTCCTCCTTGGACCCACGGCGGTGGGACTCGGCACGCAATACGTAACGGCCGCGGGCGCCAATTTCCCAGGCATTGAAGTTGTCGCGAGTGTAATTGATGATCTGCTCAACAAGAAGTTTCTTATAAGGCCTTCGTGGGCGCCGGTCGTTGAACTTGGCCTCATCCTCGTAGTCGGCCTTTTTGTGAGCATGATGCTGCCTCGTCTGAAGGCAGCCATGGGCGCTGTCGTCTCGTCTGGTATGCTCTTGGTTCTACTTGGAGTTGGAGTCTGGCTCTTTGTCGCACAGAGCCAATGGCTCAAAGTGACCTATCCGGCTGTGCTGCTGGCTTCCGGATACACCGTCATCGTGACAAAGCGCTTCTTGACTACTGAAAAGCGCAAAGAGCTCGTGGAAGCCTCCCAGATCGAGACGAGCAAGATGCTGGGATTGTCCTTCCAGGGACAAGGGATGCTCGACCTTGCGTTTGAAAAGTTTCGGGCGTGTCCGCTTGACGAGGCCATCGCTGACCTTCTCTACAACCTTGGTTTGGATTTCGAACGCAAGCGTCAGTACAACAAAGCGGTGGCCGTATATGAATACATCGGAACGAAATTCAAAAACTACAAAGACATACCTTCCAAGCTGGATACGCTCAAGAAGGCTGCGGAGGGAGCGGTTTTCGGTGGATCTGTTGGCCGCGCCAAGGATGCGACCATCATGACCGATGGCGCGGGCATGAAACCAACGCTGGGCAGGTATGAAGTGGAAAAAGAGCTCGGTCGCGGAGCGATGGGTATCGTGTACCTAGGGAAAGATCCCAAGATCAACCGGCACGTTGCCATCAAGACAATGATGCTCGAGCAGGAAGGCACGCCCGAACAGATCAAAGAACTCAAAATGCGTTTCTTCCGGGAGGCCGAGTCCGCCGGAAGCCTGAACCATCCCAACATCGTGCGCATCTTCGATGCGGGTGACGAAGCGGAGATTTCATATATCGCAATGGAACTCCTGGAGGGCTATGACCTGAAGCGGCACTGCGACAAGTCTTCCCTGTTGCCGCTGGAAACTGTTCTCGATTATTGTGCGAAGGTGGCGGACGGTCTCGATTACGCACATCAGGCAGGAGTCGTCCATCGCGACATCAAGCCCGCGAACATCATGCTGCTCAAAGACGGGACTCTCCGCATTACCGACTTCGGTATCGCCCGAATCACCGCATCGTCTAAAACGGCGACGGGCGCCGTGATGGGCACTCCCTCGTATATGAGCCCCGAACAAGTGCTCGGGAAGAAGGTGGACGGACGAAGCGATCTCTGGTCCCTTGGAGTCATGCTGTATGAGATGTGCACCGGGGAAAAGCCGTTCAGAGGCGGCGATGCGATAGCCACTTTGCTATTTCAGATCGCTAATGACGCACCGGTTTCACCAAATGAATTTCGGCCGGATCTTCCATCGGAAGTAGGAGCGATCATCGACAAGTGTCTCAAGAAGAATCCTGACGAGCGCTACCAGCGGGGCTCAGAACTCGCAGCCGACTTGCGCAAAGCGTTGGATCGTTCGAAGGAATCCGTAGAAGGACCAGCCTTCAAAGCCCAGCCGGCCGCGGCAGCGGCGACTGGCAGCGGCTCGGCAGAAAGGACGCTTATCGTTCGCAATGAAGGCTCGGACGGGGATCCCAAAACCGACCCCTCACGCGATCCGTAGACAATGCCAACTCTCTCCATCAAAATCGCCGGCTTGACAGACCAAGGGAAAGTGCGTTCGAACAATGAAGATGCCGTATGGGTGGATCGGGATCTAAATCTTCTGATTGTCGCTGACGGCATGGGAGGGCATCAGTCCGGTGAAGTCGCGAGCGGAATGGCCATCTCGACGATTCCAGCAAATTTCAAGCAACTGCTCAAGAACGGTCAGGCAGGCGAAATAACCGAACAGCGGTTTTCAGCAAATACCAACCGGCTCGCCTTCTGCGTAAAGATTGCCAATCAATTGATCTTCGAGGCTTCCAAACGCTATCCACAGGATAATGGAATGGGTACAACCTGCACTGCCGCGCTCATCAACGATGGCCGCCTCAGCGTAGCGCACGTTGGAGACAGCCGATGTTATTTGATACGTCGCGGCGAACTTGAACAGCTGACCCAGGACCATTCACTCGTGATGGACCAGGTCCGACGAGGGCTCATTTCAAAAGCCGAAGCGGCAACAAACTCCAACCAAAACATCCTGACTCGATCATTGGGAACCCAGCCTTCCGTTCAGGTGGATGTTGATGAGCATCCACTCTTCCCGGGCGATATTCTTTTGCTTTGTTCTGATGGTTTAGGAAAAGAAATGAGCGATGATCAAGTGCTGCACGCCGCATTGCAGACGTCAGATCCTGAGCAACTGGTCAAGCGATTGATTGATGCGGCTAACGCCAGCGGAGGGCGAGACAACATTACCGTGGCGGTTGCCCGCGTCGATAAGGCAGGACTCGGCGAAACTATTAAAGGCTATTTTAGGTCGTTAGGTTCACAAAGCAGATGTTGGTCTTTTCTTATGTCGTTGATGCGGAGAACAGCCGACGATAAAGCGGTTTGGGGTGTCGGCGTTCCTTCAAAGGAGGTCGTCCTCGATGCCTAAGCTCCTGTTACAGTTTCAAGGTGCGGTGATCAAAGAAATTCCGATCACCAAGGGTGAGCTAACCGTCGGTCGAAATCCCGAAAACGACATTGTCATCGACAATCCGGCTGTGAGCGGACGCCATTGCAAGATTTCGCTCGTGGGTGAAACCTTTTTTGTCGAAGACTTGAACTCCAGCAACGGCATCTTCGTTAACGCCAAGAAAACTCTCAAGTCGGGACTCAAGAACGATGACATTATCGGAATAGTGAAGCACGCACTGAAATTCGTGGATGATCGTCCACAGACAGGCGCTACGATTCCGGCGCAGCCTCCTTCTGGCGGCGCCGCAGAGGCGACCATGATGATATCCCCCGAAAAACAGAAGGAACTCGCCGTGGCTGCCACTAAAGCCGCGCAGAAAAAGCCCGCTGTCATTCGCGTCGTGAAGGGTGTCGTGGACCAGATAGACTACGAGCTACGAATGCCTTCGATCTATATTGGAAAATCCGACCACGCGCAAATCCGAATCAAAGGAAAGGGATTCTTCGGATCAGCCCCTGAAAACGCCGCCATGATCGCCAACCGCCAAGAGGGGTATTTCCTCGTCCCGCTGACTGAAGGTTACGCCAAGCTTAATGGCAAACCTCTGACGCAAAAGGAACTGCTGCACGACGGAGACACCATTGAAGTCGGCGGAACCACTCTCAAGTTCGAAGACAATTGAACAATGCACACATGGATGGCGCGAAGCGCCTACACGCGAACCGACTCCTGCGACGAGTTGCTCGAACCAATTCGTGTGGCCCTCATTCGGACGCACCGTTCGATCGTCTCCTGAAAGGCTTCCTGATTCAGCGGTTTCGTGAGGTGAGCGAAAGCTCCCATGGAAAGCCCCCTCTTCCGCTCGTCAACAATAGTGACCATGATCACGGGGATATCTTTCAGTTCTGGATCAGCCTTGATATTGCGAAGAGCCGTCCATCCGTCCGTTTCCTGCAACATGACATCTAGGGTTATGGCGAGCGGGTTGTGTTGCCGCGCGGCGCGAATTCCTTCTATGGCGTTCGAGCAAATGATTGGATGATGGCCGCTCTTTGCAAGCAACCGCGCGAGCAGATGCCGGGCGTCAGCGTCGTCATCAATGACAACCACACAATCGTGGTTCGTTCCGAAAGGCGCTGCCTCCTGCTCAGAGCAAATCGCATAGGAGCTTGGAATGGGACGCGGCGACGCAAGCGGAAGGCAAACGGTGAAGGTTGATCCCTTCCCGATTGTGCTTTCCAGCAATAGGTCGCCCCCCAAAAGCCGGCAGAAGCGCCGACTGATGGCTAGCCCCAAGCCAGTACCTCCAGATTTTCGAGTGATCGACGAATCCGCCTGAACAAAGGGTTCGAAGACGGATTCCACATTTGAGTGGGCGATGCCGATCCCCGTATCGCGAACTCGTATCTCCAATTGCTCTAGGGTGAGGTCGCTTTTCATGTCCACTGTAATTGAAATCGAGCCGTTCTCTGTGAACTTGCAAGCGTTGCTGAGTAGATTGAGCAACACCTGGCGGAGTTTGGATTGATCGGATCTTATGAACAGGCTTTCTGAAACAGTCGCCGATATGCGATTCGACCTTTTTCGAGCCAAAGGGGCGACAGTTGAAACAACTTCATCAATCATCGGTCGGAGATCAAAGGGCTCAATGAACGCTTCCATTCTTCCGGCTTCGATTTTGGAAAGATCGAGAACATCGTTGATGAGGGAAAGAAGATATTTCCCTGAAGTGTGAATCTTATTGACATCGCTGCGATAGTCGCTATTCGTGTCAACGATTTCTTCAAGGAGCATCTCGCTGTAGCCAATGATGGCGTTTAGAGGCGTTCGGAGTTCATGACTCATGTTTGCAAGGAAAGCGCTTTTCGCCCTATTCGCCTGCTCCGCCAGATTCTTTGCGCTCCTCAATCCTTCTTCCGTTCGTCTTTGTTCCGTGATGTCGCGAAAGACCAAAACGCACCATTTGATTCCGTTCTCATGAAAGCGCAAGGGCATTGCATTGACATTTAGCCAGATGCCAGCGTCCGCTTCTCGACGGCATAGGAAAACCTCGGTTGGTTCGACCGCTTCCCCACGTGCTGCGCGAAAAAGTGGAGTATCTTTCAGACGGACTGGTTTGCCGGTGACAGGATCAAGAAGGCGCAAGGTCCTGCGCCAGCCATCCGCAGGCTGCGGGGCTAGTCGCATTTTGAGAATCTGCTCCGCCGCACGATTAAACATATGAATCTTCCCAGACGCGTCCGAAACGACGACGCCGTCACCCATACTGTTCAACACGCTCTGCAAGAGGGCTCGTTGTTCAAACAGCTCGCTGCGGGAGGAATCCAGATCGCGTTCGCGCTGGATGTGAAGCAACCGCGACTGCAACCGCGCGAGCCGAAAGACAGGGATCATGCCGATGTAGGCGCCAGAATCATCCACAAGGACAACGTCATTCATGAACGCAGAACCTTCCCGGTTAAGCGCAGTGTTAAGCAGTTCCAGGAGGCTTGCTGAACGCCGGATAATCAGACAGTCTCTATCCATCGCCGTCTCTGCCTCTTTTCTTGAATGCAGAGCGAATCCGTACTGCACTCCAAACAGCCGGCCTATAAACTCTCTCGAGATGACGCCTACCACTCGGTCGTGCTCCAACACGGCAGCATATGAGGACGTGTCGTTCAACCGCGCAGCAACTTCGCCCAAAGGCATGCTCTTGGGAACCCATTCGCAATGGGCCACTAAGTCCTTTAAATCTGTTTGAATCAACCCATTAAGTTCGTCTTGATAGAGAGATGATAGCGACATACAGGGACCTTATCGTCCAATTATCCAAAGAACTTGAGAAGGCAGTCGAAGTTCAGTTTTCTCTTCGAAGTGCGGATGTCGCTTCAGAGGTTGAGACAAGAAAAAGCCGGGAGGCTCGCCTTCTTGGCTCGCCGCCCGGCGCGGGTGAGAATAGGAGTTTGCTTGCCGACTCCTTCAAGGTACGCCCCGATCAACCGTCCCACAAGTAAAGGCTGCGTAAAAAAATGCAGGTCCACCAGGTGAACCGGATTTGCTCCTCTGGTGAACCTTCGTTTTCAAAAGTTGTTGATAATATGAATACAACTGCCTGTGGAGGCCCCTGCCCTGCAATAAGGTCGAGGATATGCGAAAATTTCCAACCAAATGACGCCGGAGCGCTGGAAAAAAATCGAAGAAATCTATCACGCCGTGCTTGAAAAGGATCCGCGTGAGAGAGAGTCGTTCCTGGAGCAGGCGGCGGCCGGAGATGTGATTCTTCGCCGGCAAGTGCAATCGCTGCTCGCTGAAACTCAAGACACTTCGAACTTCATGGAGCGTCCTGCGCTCCATGTTGAAGCCGAATCGATGGCTCATTCAAGAACCGAACACATGGATGCCCATGCATCTCCACGCCTGCAACTGCCCTCGCTTGGAGCGCGATACGTCGTACTGTCAGAAGCCGGAAGCGGCGGCATGGGAATCGTCTACCGCGTCCGCGACCAGGAAACAGATGAGATCGTCGCATTGAAGGTTCTGCATCCAAACATCGCCTCAGACGAGCAAATGATTCATCGCTTTAAGACAGAGTTGCGGCTCGCGCGCAAAGTCACGCATCGCAATGTCTGCAGAATCTATGAAATTAACAAGCATGCGGATACGACATACATATCGATGGAATTCGTAGATGGAGAAAGCTTGCGTCGCGCGCTCAATCGACTGGGCGCGCTCACGCTCAGGAAGGGTGCTGAAGTCGTACGGCAGATTTGCGAAGGTCTACGGGAAGCTCACTCTCAAGGAATTATCCATGGAGATTTAAAACCCGAAAACGTCATGCTGAACGAAGCTGGGAACGTAAAGATCATGGACTTCGGTGTGGCTCGCCTTAGTTCAGGAGGAAGTACGATTACATTAGGGGCGGCCGGGACTCCGTCTTATATGTCTCCCGAACAGGCGGAAGGCAAACATGTCGATCAAAGGTCGGACATATATTCACTGGGCCTTCTTATGTATGAAATCTTAACTGGAAGGATCGCTTTCAGCGGCGAGACCCCAATCGAAATCGCGCTCAAGCAGGTCCGCGAAACGCCTCCGGATCCCCGATCCCTAGAGCCGTTTCTTTCTCCAGAGTTGGCAGGAGTGATTATGCATTGTATTGAGAAAGATCCTGCTATACGATTTCAGACAGTTGATGAAGTTCTTGCCGCCTTGCCTGGAAGCAGCTGTTCAGGTTCTTCTCCCAAGGTCGCCATCCCTAAGAACTCCACCTGGTTTTCTGAAACAGCCTACATCCTGGAACCGCGGCGCGCGCGCATAGTGCTCCTGACCATTCAGTCAGGGTATCTCGCTCTGTATTGCACAACCCTGCTTTACATTGAACGCGCGGGGCAAGTTTTGGAGACGGAACTCCAAGTGCCTTTAAGCCTCGGTATTCCACTCTTGGTGCTTTCTGCTCTTGCCGGAATTGCCGCCCGCATTTATCTGATTTCGGCGCTTGCTTTTGACCATCCCGACACAGGACGGCAATTCTGGCGGCTCTTCCCCGCACTGCTGCTTTTGGACGCATTATGGGCGGGGTCGCCGCTGTTGCTGGCCAATCGAATCGGAGTTGGAGCGGCTCTGGCGTGCGCCGCGGGGTTAGCTTATCTTCCCTTCTCCCAAAAGACACTCATCACCAACGCATACCGGTAGAGTCTTATCCTTCGATGCCCTCGCCACGCAGTTCCCGGTGCAACCAGGCTTTGGCTAAATTCCAATCTCGCATGATAGTGCAGGGAGAGACCTGCAGGACTTCAGCCGTTTCCTCAACAGTTAAGCCTCCGAAGAAACGCAATTCCACAACACGCCCTTTTCTTTCGTCGAATGAAGCCAAACGCTGCAGTGCTTCATCGAGCGCAACAAGGTCGGAACTCCGCTCAGGAGAAACCGCAATGGCTTCGTCGAGGGATAGGGGCCGGACAGGGCCTCCACGTTTTTGATATCCCCTTGACCGCGCATGATCGACGAGGACACGACGCATGATCTGGGAGGCGAGGCCATAGAAGTGAGACCGATTTTCAAAACGAGCAGTCTTCCAGCGAACGAGGCGAAGGAAAGCTTCATTGAGCAGGACGCCGGTTTCTAATGTCGGACTTGCCTGTTCCCTGGACATGTACCGCCGCGCTAATCGCTCTAATTCGCTGTAAATCAGCGGCGTCAGCTTGTCTAGCGCAGACTTGTCCCCCTTGCCCCATGCATCGAGGAGAATGGTCACATCCTGACGTGCTGGGTTTGATTCCTCATCCGTCATGATTCTGCATTCCATATTTCAGATCGCG
>CAZIPZ010000020.1:0-29205 GCA_964541075.1 uncultured Solibacteraceae bacterium
CCCGATGCCCTGGTCGATATCGTGAAAGATTCGTTCGTTCGCAGCGGGACTGCTTGCTCCAACGGTCAGCGCGCTATAGGCGGTTCCCGGGCTCCCTATAGTCAAACTGGACGGACCCACATTTCCGGCCGAGACCACAGGAAGAATATCTTTCCTCAGCATTGTATCGATCAAACGCTCGAGCTCCGTGCGTCCTGCCCAGATCGTCGACGTTCCTAAACTGAGGTTGCATACCTTGATGTTTCTGCCGTTGGTGCGGTCTCCCTGATCGTAGAGCTCACGCAACTCGATGACACGCTCCATGGCTGCCATAATCCGGCTTTTAGGAGCGCCTAAGGAAGGATCTGCCCCGAAAACTCGCAGCATGTAGATCTTGGAATGGGGCGCAGATCCAAATAGAGCCAAGGAGGAAGAGCTTCCAAGCGCGGCAGGGATATTGTTGTTTAGTGACGTTTTGAGGGGGGAGCCCGTAAGACTAAATGTTGCATTCCCGGAGATCAGCGTCGAAACAAAAGTGCCATGAGGATCATTTGAAGCGCTGAGGTAGTTCCCGCCATCCGGCACAAAGTTTTCCCCTCCCAAGATTGAATTATCCAGGTCCAAAGCGGGGTTTCCGGGCCGCAATCCGCTATCAATCACCGCGACAACAATGCCGGCTCCCGTCTTCCCGGTGCTGTGTAATCTGCGGAGGCCCATATCGGCGTAGTTCACCTGGTATGCACCCGCCGGCGGGGCGGCGCTCCCGAGGAAGGCAGGTCCGGAGGCTGAAGCTGGAGCGCTTGCGTAGATACCCAGACTCGTGGGAGTGGTTCGCGCGTTGTTTCGGCGAGTGCGAGCCGGCCTGGGAGCCTGCATAATGACGTCTTTGGTAACGGAATCCTCGCCGACAAGATCACGTAACGTTTGCATGGAGGAAATAGGGATTTCCGCAGCAAGCGCATCGACATATTTGAACTGGAGGTCCACCCTTCCCCCAAGGTTTCGAATATCTGAGATTAACTTCGTGTAAGGCTTTGGGGCAGCAATGATAACTTTTTCATTTTTCGATGATTGCGATAGGGCGGTGGGCCCGGTGATCTGGAGAAAAAATAGCGTGGCGCATAGACCCGAACTCAGTCTTCTTAACTTCGGCATCAGAATTCCTTTCTGACTCTTACAGCGCGTGCAGCAAGAGAATGATGAGAAGTTTGACTATTGCCGAGCAGTTGTCAAGTGATTTTCCCGGCAGCTACACGAAGGGCAAAAGTCAGCCTTTCTATGCTTTTCGGCACTTTCCTTGCGGACTTTAGAGAAAACCGCGGGGTTCTGATTCTGCTATGATCGTATTTTGCTCTTCAACGAAGGAGATAACCGGATGGTGAATCCCCTGCTCTTTCTGCCGGGGCCCATGCAAGTGCCTGATTTCATTTCCGCCGCCGGCCGCAAGCCTCTTTTTTCGCATCGCTCCGCAAAGATGCTCGATTTCATCTCAAAGCTTGAGGCAGCCTGTCGGCCATTGTTCGGGACGGAGAGCGCCGATGTCTTGTTTTTTGCCTCTTCCGGCACTGGCGCGATGGAGAGCGCGGTTACCAATGTGACGTCACATGGCGATGAGGTCATTGTAATTGTCGGTGGGACATTTGCAGAGCGCTGGGCCGAGATCGCGAATGCTTACGGACTAGTGGTGCATGTCGTTGAAGCTGATTGGCGAAAAGGCGTGACTTTTGATGAAGCGGCTGCGGCATTGGACCGCTGGCCGAAAGCCGAGGTTGTGTTTCATACCTGGAGCGAGAGTTCGACTGGCGTTCTGAATGATCTGGAAAGAATAGGACCTTACATTAGATCTCAAAGAAAGCTCCTGGTGGTCGACGCTGTCTCGGGTCTTGCGGTTTCACCAATGAAAATGGATTCATGGAACATCGATGCTGCTGTAGTGGCATCTCAGAAAGGATTGATGTTGCCTCCAGGACTGGGCATGGCTGCCGTGGGCCCGCGCGCATGGGAAAAATACGAGCGCTCCAAAACTTCAAGGTTCTATTGGGATTGGCGGAAATACAAACGCAACGTCCCATTCACTCCGGCCACTTCCCTCCTGTTTGAACTCGAAGCGGCCTTGGAGTATCTACATTCCGAAGGCTTGGAGAAGATTTTTTCGCGACGAGAGCGCGTAGCCGATCGCATCCGTGCTCTAGTGAAGCGCTGGGGAATGGAGGTGTACGCCCTCCGTCCTGGCAACGGTATAACAGGAGTACTTTCTCCGGACGGTTTTGACAGCGCCGCCTTTCGCAGGCGTCTGGAGAACGACTTTGCGATTCAAATTGCGGAAGGTTTGGGAAGACTCAAACACAAAACCTTCCGGATCGGGCATGTCGGTTACGTGCGTGACGAGGAGTTGGATTACTTTATTCACAGCTTCGAACGCTGCCTCAATTAGAAATCCTGCACACAGCTCATGTACAAACGACGTTTTCCACAAATTCCAGAGCGGATTGAACGATTAGAAGAGCTCGCTTATAACCTGCGTTGGAGTTGGGACTATCGTGCGCGACTCTTGTTTAAGCGCCTGGATCCCCAGCTTTGGACGATCACTCAGCACAATCCCGTCAAACTCTTGAAAGAAATCGATTCGCAGCGGTTGGCAATGCAGGCGCGTGACCCTGATTTCCTTCGTGAGTACGAGGTGACCATGAAGGGCCTCGACAAAAATGGTATGCGCGAGGATAAGTGGTTCCCGCGAGAGTTTCCGGGTCTCGCCGATCGTCCCATCGCGTACTTCTCTGCCGAATTTGGCATCCATACTTCCCTGCCGATCTACTCGGGGGGACTCGGGATTCTAGCGGGTGATCACTGCAAAGAGTCCAACGATCTGGGCCTCCCGTTTGTTGGCGTCGGATTTGTCTATCCTCAAGGGTACTTTCACCAACGCATCCTTCCTGAAGGCTGGCAGGAAGACATTTATGAACTGCTTAATCGTAGCGAAGCGCCGATGGAGTCGGCGGGCCCCACGCATGAAGATCGTTTCCTCGTTGAATTGAATGTGGGAAGTCTGAACGTTTTTGTCGTAGTTTGGCGAGTCAATTTAGGATCCGTGCGCCTCTATCTCATGGATACGGACGTTGAGGAGAATCAGCCGCATGATCGCGAGCTCACGGCGCGTTTGTATGGTGGTGACAAGGATCACCGCATTCGGCAGGAGATTCTCTTGGGCATTGGCGGCGTCCGGGTGTTGAGGGCGCTGGGAGTTCAGCCGCGCGTTTGGCACGCTAACGAAGGACACACCGCATTCATGATGGTTGAGCGAGTGCGGGAATTAGTGGAATCTGGCCACAGTTTCGATGAGGCGGCCGAAGTTGTTCGTGCCTCCAGCATTTTCACAACCCATACGCCTGTTCCAGCCGGTCATGACACTTTTCCGTTCCCGATGGCAGAGCGTCACTTCGCCGGCTATTGGGACAAGTTGGGCATCACCAAACAGCAATTCATGGAGTTAGGACGTTTTGCCGATTCGTTCAACATGACAGTTCTTTCCCTGCGCATGGCGAACTGGCGGAACGGCGTAAGCCACCTTCACGGTCGCGTTACGCGACGCATGTGGAATGTGGTCTGGCCGGAACTTACCGAAGAGCAGGTGCCGATTACATCCGTAACCAACGGAGTGCATGCTCCGACATGGATAGCGCCCGAGCTAGGAAGTCTCTTTGGTCGTCACCTTGGACCGGAGTGGGTCGATAGACACGATGACGTTTCATTCTGGAACCGCGTCCTTGACATACCCGACGAGGAGTTTTGGGAAACGCATCTTCTGCTTAAGCGGAAACTACTGGCATTCGCGCGTGAGCGTGCGCGGGCCCGCTGGTCCGCCAATCATGTCGATCCGCGGCAAATCATCGCAATGGGCACATTGTTGGACCCGGATGCTCTGACCATTGCGTTTGCTCGCCGGTTTACCGGCTACAAACGCGCCTCATTGATCTTTCAAGACATGGAACGCATCAAGAAAATATTGTTGGATCGCTGGAAACCCGTGCAGATCGTGTTCGCGGGAAAGGCCCACCCTGCGGACGAGCATGGAAAGCATCTCATCCATCAGATCTACTCTCTGGCGACCGATAACGGCATTGCCGGCCATGTTGCATTTATCGAAAACTACGAAATGCATGCCGCCCATTTTCTTACCCAAGGCGCAGACGTGTGGCTGAATAATCCGCGGCCGCCCCTTGAAGCATGTGGAACTAGCGGCCAAAAAGCCGCTATGAATGGAGTTGTCAACGTCAGCGTTTTGGATGGCTGGTGGTATGAGGGCTATAACGGAAATAACGGTTGGGCTATTGGAGAAGCGCCTGACGATCTCGACGTTCATTACGACGACGCTCAGGACGCGGACGCGCTTTATAGACTTCTCGAGCAGCAAATCGTTCCGCTCTATTACGAGCGCGACCACAGAGGCTTGCCCCATGGCTGGATTCAGATGGCGAAGGAATCCATCCGGTCGATAGTGCCGCGGTTTTCGGCAAGCCGTATGGTGAAGGAGTATGCGTCGCGCATGTATGTCCCGGCCTCCCTTCAGGGAGCCAAGATCAATGCCTGATCTTCATAGTCGAATGATCCACTCCTGAATTGCTTTTGCCGCCGTTTTCAAGGAAGTGTTATCGCGATCGACATTTAGCGAATGATCTCCGCCTTCAATAAGAACGAGGCTTGCGCGAGAACCAATCTTCTTGATCACTCCTTCGAGAAGCACCTGTCGTGCAAAGTTATCGCGCGTTCCACTCACAAACAGCATGGGTGCATCGAGTTTGTAGAGATGCTCATCACGGAGTTGGTTTTCCTTGCCGGGTGGATGCAGCGGATACCCCAAGAATATAAGGCCGCCGACCACTGCCAGTTGGCCGGCCACATAAGAAGCGACCCTGCCTCCCATAGATTTACCGCCGATAATCAGCCGCTGCGGACGATGTTCCACAAGAACCGAATCTATGACCTGCATGTAACGCGCTTGCAGTTTGGACTGAGGATCGGGCATCTTTCTTTTTTGTTCGATATAGTCGAAATTGAATTGAACAGATAAAAAACCTAAGTTTCGGAGTTCATTCCTGAAGTAAGTCATAAACGGCGTCTGAATTCCGGCTCCTGCCCCATGTGCAAGAATGACCGCGGTGCGGCTATCCCAGGAATCCGGTTTCTCGATTGCATATGTCATCGAATGACTTCCTGCGCAGATTCTTATGGATCGTAACACGTTCGAAAAACTAGTATCCGGCGCGATTGCCGAGCTTCCGCACGCGTTTCGCGAGAAACTGCAGAATGTTGTCGTGATTGTTGAAGACCGGCCGCCCGCGGCGTTACTCCAAGAACTGGAAATTGATGACCACGAAACACTTTTCGGTCTATATGAAGGCACTCCGTTGACCGAACGTGGATTTGAACCGCCATTGCATCCTGATCGGATTTGGATTTTTCAAAAAACGATCGAGGAAGAATGCGAAACCGAGGATGACATCAAAGATGAGATCAAGACCACGATCGCTCATGAGGTCGCCCATTTCTTCGGAATGGGGGATGAGTATCTTGACGAAATCGGATACTGAATCCGCAAAACGCCCCGATTAAGCACGACGTCATGTCTAGAGGTGCGAGGCTGTCAGCGTCGCACTATGTCGAAAATCTCCATCCGAAGAGTTATAGTGTTTGGGCCTTAATGATGTTCCATATGTCCAAGCGTTACGGAAAATTTCTTGTCGCTCTGATGCTGCTTCTGGCCGCAGCCGGCGTCCGGACTCTTCCGTCATCTCAACAAGGATCGAGCGCTGCGGCTTTTGATCGCATAACCAACGAGCAATTTGCCCGGTACATTGAAGAGTGGTCTGAACCGGAAGGCTATTTTGACACAGATAACTTTGTGTCTAATGAGACTTCATACCTTCATGTGACTGACGATCTTCATAAACTAGTAAAGCCGGGGAATGTTTACATCGGCGTGGGGCCTGATCAAAATTTTTCTTACATAGTGCATACAAAGCCCGCATTCGCAGTCATTGTCGACATACGGCGACAGAACATGCTTCAGCATCTTCTCTTCAAGGCCATCTTTTCGAAGGCTACAGACCGCGCGGGATATCTTACGTTGCTTTTCTCGAAACCGCTTATTTCCGTGAGCGCCGACACTCCAATTCATGACTTGCTTCAGGCGGTGAGAAGATCAATAGGGACAGAGGAGTTGTTCCGGAAGAATCTCGCCGCAATCCAAAATATCCTTCGCAGCGACTACAAGCTTCGGCTCACAGATGAGGATCTTTCGAAGATTGAATATGTGTATAGCGCCTTCTATAAAGACCACCTCGATCTGCGGTTCTCGACTCTCGGACGTGCGGCCTCAGTCCGATATCCGAGCTTCGAGGAATTGTTGCTGGAAACAGATCGGCAAGGACGTCATCAGAGCTTCCTTGCATCTGAAGACTCATTCCGATGGCTGAAACGATTCCAGGAAGAAAATCGGCTGGTTCCGATTGTCGGCGACTTCGCAGGTTCGCATGCGATCAGATCGACCGGAGCATTTCTTCGCCAAAATGGTCTGCGCGTAGCCGCCTTCTACGCATCGAATGTGGAGTTTTACCTTTTTGGGCAACCTAGTTGGGCCGCATACTTGGCGAATCTTCACACACTTCCGATGGATGCTGAATCCGTGATGATACGCGCGTATTTCCCGACGTACGGGCGGCCGCATCCCATGAATGTACAAGGGCATCGTCCAACGTCGCTCGTTCATCCGATGCAGCGTTTCGTTTCTGACTATGACGCGGGAAGAGTTCAGACCTACTGGGACGTGGTCAACCGGTGAAACATTTTTCGACTCTGTTATTACTGCTACTGGTTAACAGTGAGGTTCGATACTTCCCTTCAATTCTTTTCGGTCATATCCTTGTTGGCTCAGGCGCCGCAAGATACGAAACCTCATTTTTCGTGCGCGCGAGCAAGAACACGCGCCTCAATCTCTCATTATTTACTGATAGAGGCCAGCCGATGAGAGCGAGCTTTGCCGATGAAGGTGGCGAATCGGCTGCAACCGGAACCAATTTTGAGGCTTTTGTTCTCGCAGATCGGCCTTTATATATCACCTTGGGACTTGTTCAAAATGAGGCGAAGGATGATGTTGCGGTCAAGACAGGCTGGGCCACTTTTCAAAGTGCGGAAAGGATTGATGTCATGGCGGTCGTGCGTACATTGACGCCTGACGGGAAGGTCGTCACGCGACATATTCTTGCATCGCAGGAGCCACCCAGGGGTGAATGACTGCATAGGCGTCAAAAAAATCCAAGTGGAGCGCTTCGTCATGATTTAGGTGGAGAAGCGCGAGAACTGTCACGGGATGCATGACTGTATTCGGGAATCTCGGTGGGACAATCAGTTCCCTCGTAGTCGGCAACTCTCGGAATAGCGTGGCAGTCGTGGGCAGTCCCCCTTGTCATTGCCGCTGCAAGGTTGCCGCTTGAGTGCTTGATGGACTGCCGACGCTGCTGATAAATCCACCAGGTGATCCATCGAAAACAGTGACGTAGTTGCTCCGTTCCGAATCTGAGGGGCTACGCACTCTTTACAAGAGTCCGAACCTCGCTGGGTCGTTCTCGCACGAGTTGCCACTTTTTCAATTTGTTTCGAAGCGCCTTATACGAAATCTTTAGCCTTCTTGCTGATTCTTTGCGATTCCAGCCTGTCTCGTCGAGCATGCGCAACACGACTTCCTTTTCTGCCGTCTCAGCCGCGTGTCCGGCTACTTCTTTCAGCGATACAGTGCCGTGTTGCACCACCGGGGCGGGTTCACTGTTTGCGCCTCTCAGTTCAGACGAAATGTCGGCATCGGGCAGAATCAAGTAGCGCTTAACAATGTTTTCGAGTTGCCGGACATTGCCCGGCCAATCATAGTTGAGCAGTTTTTCCATGAGATCCCTTGGAAACTGCTGGACGGAGCTCTGATAGCGTTCACGGTATTTTTCAAGAAAGTGATTGCAGAGAAGTGGAATGTCCTCACGGCGCTCCCGCAGGGGAGGGAGGTCGACTTTGATAACATTCAGTCGAAAGTAGAGATCGTTCCGGAATTCACCTTTTAACACCGCTTCCTTGATTTTCTTATTCGTCGCCGCCAGCACGCGAACATTGACCTTTACGGGTCTCTTGCCCCCGAGTCGGCTGAATTCAGCGTCTTGCAGCACGTGAAGCAGTTTTGCTTGAAGATGGGAACTCATCTCGCCAATTTCGTCGAGCAGCAGAGTTCCCTTATCGGCAAGTTCGAATTTTCCAACCTTGTCACGAATTGCCCCGGTAAATGCTCCACGTTCATAACCGAATAATTCGGATTCCAGCAATTCATGCGGAAGAGCAGCACAATTCACTTTTACAAACTGCCCCTCTGACCGGTTCGATTGCTCATGAATGAATTGGGCCAACACTTCCTTGCCGACTCCAGACTCTCCAAGGATCAGGACTGGAACGTCCGTAGCCGCCACGTGTCGGGCGATATCTACAATGCGGAGCATCTGGGGATTTGATGTGAGAATGTTCCCTTGCTCGACATACGCCAATTGCTGCTTCAGTGTCTTGACCTCGTCCTTGAGCTTCTGTTTCTCGAGCACGTTTTCTATAGCCAATTCGAGCGCTTCTTCTTCAAAAGGCTTCGTGAGGTAGTCTGAAGCGCCAATCTTCATCGCTTCAACAACCGTCTTAATCTGTCCGATCCCAGACAGAATGATGATCGGAATTGACGGATAGATGGCTTTCACGCTGGAAAGCACTTCAATTCCATCTTTGCCCGGCAGAAGGATGTCGAGAAGAATCATTGACGGTGAATATCCAGAGGCCAATTTGCTGATGGCTTCATCACCGGATCCCAGACTGTCCACCGTGTAACCGCAGGACGCCAGAAAAGTGGCGAGATAATCCCGTGTGTTCTTATCGTCGTCTACGACCAGAATTGACCGCTTGCTCATTTCCTAAGATCTCCTCTCCGTCCAACTTGACGGCTGGCAGTGTAAACAAAAACGTTGAGCCCTCGCCTGCTCGACTGTTAACGAAGACGCGGCCGCCATGCATCCCTACAATGTCGTGCACCAATGAGAGGCTCAAAGTTTCCACGCCTGTCGAAGCCGCGTTCAACATCGTGTTTGAGGTGTAATTACGCTCAAGAAGTCTTCGCAGCGTTTCGGGGGGAATTCCTGAACTCGTCTCGGATAGTTTCACCGCGATCTCTTTTTCTCTACCATGAGAAAACTCCGCGGTGATCGCTCCATCAGGATTGCAGTACTTCAAAGCGACGGCCAACAGATTGCTGAAGACGAACGCCAGTTTTTCCTGGTCGCCAATAATCGCGAAGGTTTCATCGGGAATACTTTGAGAAAGCTTGATTCCCTTCTCATTCAGGGCATTTTGATGGGCGTTGACGCAGCTCGTCCAAACGTCGCGTAAATCAAAACTTGTCAGTTTGAGGTGCTGTGAACTGAGTTCTGTCACGTGAGTCATCCAAGTGATCAAATGAATCAAACGATTGGTGTTTTCAGTGATAACAGAAAGGTATTCTTTCTGTGTGATATTGACTTCGCCGGCCCTTCCTTCCGCGATCATACGGGCATACCCGCGTATCGCCGCCAAAGGCGTTCTCAGTTCATGAGACAGGTTGGCTTGTAGGTGAGTTCGCAACTGGAACGCAGCAGCAAGTTCACGGTTTTGACGAAGAAGCCGGTCGACCTGATACAGGCGGGCCAATATCGGCGCAGAGTAGTACGACGTTTGCCGAACGGCATCCAGGCTTTCTTGTGAAAGTTGCAGGTCGTCAATCCGGGTTAGAATCCCGATCGCTCCTTGCAGAACCGAATCGTACAGTATCGGAATTAGCAGAAGGTTTGATTTGCTGGTGGATGCCGGGCGAATAGCACCAATAACATCAATATGACTGATCGCTACAAAGTCTCCTTCCTCTAATTTCTTGCTGAGGCCAGGGCTCCGTTGAAGATGCGCTTTCACCCAAACGGGAAGCTGCAGATCCAAGGAGGGCGCGTCTCTCAAAGCAACAAAGACTTCTCCATCGTGTAAATCATCTTTGACTAGTCGGACAAGTTCGTTCTGAAAACTCAGAAGGTCGATGACCGCGTTCAAACGGTCTTTGCGCGATACCTTTTCGTGACCTCGTACAGGTGACCCTTCCATTCCACACCTCGTGTCGGCGTGGTGTTTTGCACGAGCCCTGCCAATTGAATTCACCTATTAAACTCATGCGATTAAAGAAATCGGCTTACCGGGACCCGCGGAATAAAAACCGCTTTGGCGGAAAATTTTCCCGCGAACGTCAGTGGGCCGCGATTGAGATAGTTCGGTATAAGAATTGCGAGGAACTGGCCATGACGCGAATACTGATTGTCGAGGATTCTGTAGACATTTTGTTCATACTAAAAACTGAACTGGAGTGGGAAGGGTTTCAGGTTGAGATCGCGGCCGGAGGAAAAGAAGGACTCGATACCACGAAGCGATGGCGTCCGGATTTGATCCTTTGCGACGTCCGGATGCCGGAGGTCGACGGCTTCGAATTTGTGAAGCGCGTGCGCCAGAATCTCAATCTGACAGCAATTCCTGTTGTTGCTCTGAGTGGGCTCTGTCTCCGTGAGGAGGTTGAGGCGGGTTTGAATTTCGGTTTTGCAGCTTATCTTAAGAAGCCTATCGACATGGCCGAACTTTTGAATGTGATTCAGAATCTGACTGCCAAGAAACTTCAAAAAGCCAGTTAGTTCATGCTTGCGGTTCTATCCGTTGTCGGTGAGCGTCGAAAGAATCTCAAAATATCTTGCAAACATTTTCATACCGCCTGAGGCCTGCTCCCAATCAAAGTGTTCGTTCGGGGCATGATACCCGTGTTCGGGCAGACTCAGCCCGAGGAACACAATGGGCGCCTTTAAATACTTCTTCATTGTGACTACGGCGCCAATGGAGCCGCCTTCTCTCACGAACGCTGGATCCTTTCCAAAACCAGTTCGCATGGCATCACAGGCGGCCTCAGCATACCGGCCGGTGTTGGGACCCAAATAGGGTCGAAGAAAAGCTTCGGGTATTACTTTCACCTCAGGATTCCGCACCTTGATGAAATTTCGGACAGTGCGGTAAATCTTATCGGGATCCTGGTTAGGAACTAGGCGCATGCTGATTTTAGCTTCAGCACTGTATGGAATAGCCGTCTTTACTCCCGGACCGGAATATCCGCCCACAATTCCATGAACTTCGAATGTAGGAGACGTCCAAATTCGACGCATGATTTCACTCGCGTCCAGATTTCTCATCGTCCTTAGCTCATGGTCTTGTTTAAATCGCTTGACGCTGAAGCCTGATCTTGCAAAGCTGTCGATTTCCCTTTGGGTTGGCTTGAGGACGTCATTGTAGAAGCCTGGAACTCGGACGCGGCCTGAATGTGCGTCATAGCATTCGGCTACCAACTGGCACAGTTCGCTGATTGGATTTCGCGCCGCTCCTCCGGTGAGGCCGGAATGGACATCTTTTGTTCCCGTTTCCAAGACTGCTCGAAACGGGGCCAAGCCGCGTAAGCCATAGGCCACTGCCGGCCGACCGCGAGAAATCCAAATCGTGTCGGAAACGACGATTGAATCGGTTTTAAGCTTTGCCGCCGCACCCTTCATGAAGTGTTCGAAGTTAGGACTCCCAATCTCCTCTTCCAGTTCCCAGATAAACTGAATGTTTACTGGAACGCCCTGCTCAATTGCATAACGTGCCCCAAACAGGGCCGTCAGCGCAGGTCCCTTATCATCCGTGGCGCCGCGGCCTACGTAGCGGTTTCCTTCCTTATGAAACACAAAAGGCGCCCGTTTCCACTGCGGTTCGTTAGCGGGCTGAACATCGAGATGGTTATAAATGGTGACCGTTGGTTTCCGTTTATCTGTGATGAACTGACCGATGACTACAGGGTTTCCTGGGGTTGATATCTTTTCCGCGGAGGCTCCCAACGAGCGCAAGTATCGAATGGCCGCTTCGGCACATCGCTCGATATCGGACCGATGATCCGGTTCCGCGCTGATCGTTGGTATTTCGACCCATTCCTGAAGGCGCTCTTCGAATTCGCTGCGTGACGAATTAACGTATTTATCGATACTCGAGGGCATATTGGCCTAATCCGACAGCGAGCGTCGGATATGTTCGAGGAATTCACCTTCGGAAACATTTCCGACGAATTCTCGAACATCGTTGATAACAGTCTTTGGAACACTCCGAATTGAATACCGCTGCGCCAATTCAGGAAACTCGTTCGCCTCGATTACGTCCGAGGTTACCTTTGGATTAGCTATGGCTATCTTGTGGGCAAGCCTTGCCACGGGAGGACAGTATGGTCAAGTAGGGGTTACGAAGACCTGAAGGTGCACGGTCCTATCGAAGTCTTCAACTCCGGTTGAGGCTTCCGACGTCTCAAGATTGCTCGGCTCGGCTTGGGATACTTCGATCAAGCTTCCGATCAATACTGAAAATTCGTACCCGGAAGGTAGTCCGAAGTACCGAACCTTTCCCTTCACTCCAGGAGAAGTCATTACGAATGCCGGGATTCGGGTGATCCCATATTCCCGCGCCAAATCACTGCCTTCATCGAAATCGTGCACTTCGAGGTGCAACTTTTGAGACAGTGCTGCAACCTCCTCGAGAAGCAACCGCGTATCCCTGCAAGTCTCGCAATCAAGCCCGGGAATGTACAAAGGCGACTCGCGCTGGGTAAATAGGATGATTTTTACGTCACCGACAAGTTGCCCAAACAGCCGCATTACTTCCTGTTGTTCTGCATCAGACAAAAAACCCACGATCGATCCACCTACTCAAACCGCATTGTCTTAAGAAAGGTCGTAACGCTGCTGCTCCAGCGCTCCATTGTTTTCTCCGGACCCGTAATTTTGAGGAAATAGGGTCCCGCCGGTGTTTGCACTACGGCAGCGATCATTCGGAATCCCGGCTTGCCATTCCTTCCACGAACGCCAGGTTGGGCGTCTGGAATATATCTCCCGGTCAAATCCAAAACCTTGGTCTGAAGTTTGCCGACTGTCATCTCAGTCACTTTTGCTACTTCGCCGGACGGACGTCCGTCTGGTTGCGCCATTTGACTCGTCCATCGTCGGAAGTTCGCTTCAACGCTGCCGCCTCCTCCGCTGAAAAAGAAGATTGCAGCTTCGGCATCCTCCAAATCGCCTTGAACATGAGGGAGTTTGAATTCGGCCAAGCGCATTGATGACGCTGGGGGATTGGACTGCCAGCCTTGGGGCGTCGTGAACCTAAGCGAGCCTTGCGCGAGCAATGAGAGTGTGAGAATGAATATGCTCTTCATGATCTTTGTCCTGTGATTTGTTCAGTGAAAAGCGATCGTGCAAACGCGGGACGCAGGTGACTTCCCTGCACCCTTCCAGCCAAATCACAATTGTATATAATCCGACCATGACTTGGCGCGAAAACACCGAACTCTATCTGAAACAACTCCAAGACAAGATCTGCGCCGGTATCGAAGAACTGGATGGAGGTCGCTTCAGGGAGGATAGGTGGGAACGTCAAGGCGGCGGAGGCGGCCGCACGCGCATACTGGAAAATGGGGGAATTTTCGAGAAGGCGGGGGTCAACTACTCCGCTGTTCACGGAAACCTCCCGGAGGAATTCGCCTCTAAGATCCCGCTCGGCTTCGGAACTGCGTTCTTCGCAACGGGAGTTTCGCTCGTACTCCATCCCTTGAGTCCTATGGTCCCGGCCGTTCACGCGAACTTTCGTTACTTGGAAAAAGGAGACGCCGCTTGGTTCGGAGGCGGCGCCGACTTAACGCCATGCTATCCCTATGCTGAGGACGCCCTCCATTTTCATCGCACCCTGAAGACCGCATGCGATCGGCATGATCCTGAATTCTATGCACGTTTCAAGAAGTGGTGCGACGAGTACTTCATGCTTAAGCATCGAGGCGAAATGCGAGGGATAGGGGGAGTATTCTTCGATTACCTACAGGGTGACGTCGACAAGCATTTCGCCTTTGTTCGTGATCTGGGAGATTCCTTTCTGGAGGCATATCTACCGATTGTTAGACGCCGATGGAACGAGCCGTATGGCGACAGGCAGCGTCAGTATCAGCTTTATCGTCGAGGACGGTACGTCGAGTTTAACTTGCTGTACGATCGCGGGACCATTTTTGGACTTGAAACCCGCGGCCGAACCGAATCCATACTCATGAGCCTTCCGCCACTGGTGCGATGGGTTTACGATTTCAAGCCAGAACCGGGTTCGCCTGAGGAAAGAGCGCTGGAATTCTATCAGCCGCGCGACTGGGCCAATGTTCTGTAGATATTGTGGGGCGCACGTTCTCGACGATAGTCTGTTTTGCTCCAAATGCGGCAAACGCCTCGGTCCTCGCGTCAACCCGCGATTGCAACACCTCATCACAGTGCTCCGGCTCAAAACGCCCTACCCTTATTTTGCTTTGCTGGTGGCTTTCTTTACGGCATGGGCAGTCGGCCCCCGTCAGGCTCGGATGGACTACTCACAAATCAAATGGAACATGGAAATGGATCGAAAACTGGATTTACGAGAGGACAATCAGTTTCAGCAAAGCTTGTCTCTCGTGGTGGAAAACACAGGTCCTACATCCATTCAGGACATTCCTATTGAGTTGTCCGCGGAAATTGAGCCGATTAAACCGGCGGAGGTCGTCGCGGGTTTTCTTGGAAGAAAGTTGGTGATCTTGAGATCCGGTCATCCTCTCCCCCTCGTTGTTGTCTTAGGTGACAAACTGGAACCCGGAAGCAAAAGACGCTACTTTCTTGAGGGCAACATTCAGGCGCAGCCTCCGTTCAAAGTGACGTACACGGTTCGTGAAGAGGATCAGAGCGCCGTTTTAACGAGCTACGCCGTCGAGGAAAAATGAATCGCAAAAGCATCGGACGCTTGCTGAGGCGGCTCTTACTGGCCACAATCGCGTTCCTGGCGCTGTTTCTATTCATCATTCTTCCGATCGGCGGATCTTATCTCATCACCAACAGCCGTTTTCGGTTTCCGGAACGCGGTCCCCAGCGGCCGGAGGACGTCGGACTCTCCGTTAGTCCCGTTGAATTCTCGTCTGATGACGGAATTCCTCTCAAAGGATGGTGGAACCCCGGCGACAGTTCTAAGCCCGTCATTATTTTTTGTCATGGGCTGAATCGATCTAGGCTCGAATTATTGAAGCGGGCTGGAGAATCCAGCCGCCGCGGCTATGGAGTCCTGCTTTTTGACCTAAGAAATCACGGTGAAAGCGGACGCGGTTACACAACACTAGGGATTGAAGAGAGCCGGGATGCATGTGCAGCTGGAGAGGTGGTAGCAGAAAAAGCGCCGACCCGAGCCCAATTTCTATGGGGAGTCTCGATGGGCGCATCTACCGCCATATTGGCGGCGAAACGCTGCGGCGGATTCTCAGCTATCGTGGCCGACAGTTCCTTCGTTTCGTTTCGTGAAACCATAAGCCATCACTTCACGCTCTACTTTCGACTTCCGTCGTTCCCCATTGCCAACATGATTACGTTCATCACCGGATTACGTATGAGAATAGATCCGAACCAGGGTGATGTTGAGGCGGCTGTCAAAGAGATCGGCATTCCAATCTTGTTCATTGCCGGTGGCGCGGATCGGCGCATGCCTCCGGAACTGGCTCAGCGAATGTTCGAAGCCGCGTCGAATCCTGACAAAGATTTGCTGGTGGTCCCGAACGCAGCCCACGGCCAGGCATTTGCAACGGATCCAATAACCTATCTCAATTCGGTTTACCGGTTTCTGGAACATGTTGGCTATAATCCAACTCTTTCCAGACGTCCAGGAGGTTGATAGAGAACGACATGGAGGCACAGACGAAGGCGGCCTCAGCATCCCGTTCGCCTCAACGTGTTCTCGAAGCCCTGTCCACTGTCGCGGCCCTCCTAGATCGCACCATCAATGAAGTCGAGGCTCTCGACGCCGAATTCCAGCAGCGCCTTCTGCAGGCTGTTCATGACACTGAGGTATCTCTGCAAAGTCAGGCGGCTCTTCATCTGGATTCAGAAGTCAATGCACTTCGCACCCGACTTGAGGGTCAGTACAGAAGCCGCCTGGAGGAAATATCCTCGGAGTGGGAAGCCGAACGCCAGTGCCTGAATAAAGAACTGGACCGCACTTCCCAGGCTGCCACTGCCTGGGAAGGCGAACGCATGAGGCTGAACTCCGAAGTGGAACAACTTAAGAATGAAGTCGCCGCCCAGAAAGCCGCTATTGAAGCCGCTCCTCCCAAAATACTTTCCGCAAGCCCTTCGAATGTCACGGCAGAGGTCGAGCGCGTTCAGGGATTGATCAAAGAAATTTCCGCGATGATTGAGGATCCTTCGACGTCGCTCTCCGCCGTCATCCGAAAGAATGTTGAGCGTCCCGAACTTGAGTCTTACTTGCGGGGCATTCAGTACGGATCAGGTCGTACTCAGGCCTAACGCAGGCGGACCGAGGGATGTGGCAGTCGGCGTGCAACGCCACTTGCATGAAGCTGACCGGGTTAGAAGCACTCGATTCGTCTATTCAGAGAACCAATGCTTGGATCAAGGAACTGATGCAGGAGCTGAATTGGACAGATCGCAGGAGGGCTTACTTGGCGCTTCGCTGCGTCTTGCAGGCTGTAAGGGATCATCTTTCAGTTGAACAAGCCGTTCAGTTTGGGGAACAACTTCCTACACTGATCAGGGGATTCTACTTCGAGCACTGGAGTCCAAATGACAAACCCGCGCCGTTCCGGTCTCAAAAGGCTTTCTTCCAGGGAGTTTGTTCCTATCTGGAACGGAATAGCTCCGATTCCCTCGATGCGGAGGTCGTAGTTCGCGCTGTGTTTCGTTTACTAGACCGAAAAGCTGCCGAAGGTGAAACCGAAAACCTTCAGAACATTCTTCCCCGCGGCCTGAAGGATCTCTGGCCCCCGACATTACGCGCCGCGTAAAATACGGTGCGTGAGTACTTCCGTTCATTACACCGTTCTCGCTGGTGGCAGTGGCGCAGCAAGGTTTCTACGCGGACTCGCAAGGGTGGCGCCGCCTGAACAGATTCATGTTGTCGTGAACATTGGCGACGATGCTGAATTTTGGGGTCTCCACGTGAGTCCGGATATCGACAGCATCGTTTATGCGCTCGCCAACCGCCTGGATACCGGCCGTGGCTGGGGTTTAAAAGGCGAAACATTTCATTGTCTTGAAGAGATTGAACGTTACGGCCTTCCGTCATGGTTCCAGCTTGGAGATCGCGACCTTGCGACGCATCTGGCCCGAACCTCCCTGTTGCGTTCAGGCTTGAATCTTACGCACGCTGTGCAAAGCATGGCCTCTGCTCTGGGCGTCAAAGCCTTGATCCTGCCGGCCAGCAACGATCCGGTGCGCAGCAAAATTGAAACATCGAGCGGCTGGCTCGATTTTCAGGAATTTTTCGTGCGCGAGCACTGTCGCCCTGACGTCCGCTCCGTAACATATACAGGCGCTTCGGATGCGCGGGCTCCAGCCGAAGTCATTCAGTCCATCCGAGAGGCGAAACTAGTGATCGTCGCGCCGAGCAATCCCATCACAAGCATCGGACCTATTCTCGCTATTCGTTCGATCCGTGATGCGCTGCGCTGCACTCAAGCCCCCGTAGTTGCAATAAGCCCGATAATCAATTCGGCTGCAGTCAGCGGCCCGGCAGGAAAGTTGATGGAGGCATGCGGGTTCGAGGTGTCGCCTGGAGGCGTAGCCCGCTGTTACCATGATTTCTTGGATGCTATTGTTGTCGACTCTGCTGATTCAGCCTGGGCGCCTGCGATTAGGAATACGACGATCGGTGTGCAAGTGACGGATATCCTGATGCACGATGACCAACATGCTGAGCGCCTTGCCGGCTTTATCCTCCATGAAAACAGTTCTCTTGCCAGTTAAAGACTTCGAGAACGCTAAACAGCGGCTCTCCGGAATTTTCGACCAGAGGCAGAGATCAGGATTCGCCCGAGCGATGTGCGCCGACGTCCTTGCGACATTGGCCCAGACGCACTCTCCCAGTCGGATCGTCGTTTTCACGTCCAGTGACGTCGTTCGGGATATGGCCTTGCCGCTAGGTTTCGACGTTGTGCGTGAAGCATGCGTCGCCGGCCACACCGAAGCGGTCAATTTGATGGTTTCAGAACTCTCTCCAACATCCTCCCAAATTCTTTCAATTTCAGCCGACCTTCCAATGCTTGCACCAACTGAAATCGACTTTGTTTTTCAGCAAGCCATATGGCCCATAACAATCATCCCTTCATGCGACGGCGACGGCACCAATGGTATTGCTTTCACGCCGCCCGCTCGAATCAACGTCGAATACGGACCAGGAAGTTTCGCTCGTCATCTTTCTAAGGTTATGGCAGCCGGTTTCCCTTCTGCGGTGCTCAACGTACCCGGCATTGCTTTCGACATCGACACGCCGGCCGACCTCAAAGTTTTTCTCAATTCCCCGGTCAAAGAGAGCGCCACGTGGCGCTTTCTAATGAGTATGCAATGAATATCGAGATCACGCCGGTTCAATACATGCCTGAGATCCGGCCAGGCATGGACCTTACACGAGAGCTGGAGGAAGGAATCCGCAGAAGCGGTCTGCAACTCCAGCGCCATGACATTCTTGCTGTAACGCAGAAGATCGTTTCCAAGGCCGAAGGACGCCTGGTGACGCTCAGCAACGTGCAACCGTCTCCCCCAAGCATCGGGTTGGCATCTCAAACTGGGAAAGATCCCAAGCTAGTTGAAGTGATTCTTTCTCAGTCGCGACGCGTGGTTCGAGTTCGCGGTGAAGTTCTGATTTGTGAGACGAGTCACGGATACATTTGCGCAAACGCCGGCGTCGATCGGTCTAATGTGGAGGGGCCTGATGATGTGGCGCTGTTGCCCAAGGACCCTGATCGGTCGGCTCGGGTCATCGCAGATGCTCTTGGCTGCGGCGTTATTGTCACCGATACTTTTGGGCGCCCGTGGCGTGAAGGTCTCGTCGATTTGACGATCGGTTTAGCCCGCGTTCCTCCCTTTGTTGACTTGCGTGGCAAGCCCGATTTTTATGGACGTGAAATGAAAGCGACCGTGCTGGCTGCGGTCGACGCATTGGCCGGCGCGGCGGGTCTGGTCATGGGCAAAACGAATAACACCCCGGCTGCACTGATTCGCGGATTTGTTTGGAGCGACACCAACGGCACAATTTCAGACATTCTTCGGAAGCCGGAAGGAAACCTTTTTCTATGAAGATTGCAATTCTTGGCGGCTCTGGGAAACTCGGCCAGGCTCTCGCCATACGATTGAGCCAAACGACACATGACGTCGTGATCGGTTCTCGCAACTCGGAAAGGGGGGAACCTAATGTGGAAGCCGCTTCTTGGTGTGATCTGGCGTTTGTTACTGTCCCATTCTCGGCCCGCAACACCTTAGTTGAATCGATGAGGGACAGCCTTCGCAAGAAAGTGGTCATCGACACAACCGTTCCAGTCGATCCCGCAAATCGTTCCAGGATTCGAAATGAATCCGGAAAATCGGCGGTCGAGGAGACAGCGGACGCCCTCAAGGAGTCGGAGGTATTTGCCGCTTTCCAAACCGTTTCTTTCTTGACTCTTCGCGGTCCAGGCCGTTTGCAAGACGTGCTGGTGGCTGGTCCCTCCGAACGCAAACATGTTCCAATGGACATCATTCGTAGTATGGGTCTTCGTCCGATTTATGCGGGCACTATGGAAATTGCCTGGGTTCTGGAAGGAATGGGTCTCCTTTTGATTTCAATCAATAAGCGAAATGGTCTGAACGACAGTTCAATTAAGATTGAAGGAGTGTTGTGAAGTTCTGATGGTGCTTTTTAGCTCCTATTGCTTGATTGACGAAATCCAGATCTAGTCATGGAGCTTCTTCTTCTCAAGTACGGGTACCTTCTACTTTTCCTTGGGGTAGTTCTTGAAGGCGAAGCTTTCTTGCTCGCTGGAAGTTTGCTGGCAAACCGTGGCTATTTCAACCTCCTCACGGTGGCTCTCGTTGCGCTCGCGGCGAATACAATAAGCGCGCAGTTTTACTACATGGCTGCCCGAGTACGTGGGCGACGCTGGCTTGAAAACCGCTTTTACCGAGGTTCGCGATATCAAACAATCCTTCGTTGGGTAAACGAACACGGCAATTGGGTCCTTGTTCTAAGTCGATTCGCGTTTGGTTTTCGAATCATCATACCAGCGGCTTGCGGAGCGCTTGGAATGCCCTTAATGCGTTTTGCAATCCTGAACGTAATTGCAGGACTGCTCTGGATGATTCCCACAGTTTTCATTGGCTACTACTTTGGAGCCAGCATTGACTCCATTGTGCGTGACGCTCGCGGATACCTCACGGGATTCTTCCTTACGGCGTTGCTAGCAGTAGCGGCTGTTCTGGCCGCGCGTCACGTACGAAAAGTTACATCCATTTTTCAGCGATTCGAATGGTCCGACCTCCACGCAGTGGTTCCCATGATGATGGGGTTAATGGGTCTCATCAATGTCATCTCCGCAGTCTGGCCCGGCCCAGAAAGCGTGCTTCGAAGTGTTCGTGCGTGGCTTCCTCTTGAGGTGTCACAAGGCAGCCGTATGCTAATGCTTTTCGCTGGCGTGGCGCTTTTGCAAGTCACATGGGATCTGTCCAGGCGTAAGCAACTGGCTTGGTATGTGGCGGTCATTTCACTTTCGGCCTCTCTGATGCTTCATTTCACGAGCGGCCTGGATGTACAGAATTCACTAATAGCCGCCTTACTCCTTACGTATCTCATCTACTTCCGGCGCCGGTTTTACACACGGACCGATCCCGCCTCGTTGAAGAAGGGTTTGGCCATTACACCACTCTTGTTGCTCCTGGTGTTCTTTTACGGCGTCACGGGATTTGCCGCAAGCGGGCCAGAATTCATTTGGGACCCAGGCGCGAATGCTGCAACGGAATCGGTGCGTGCGGGCATCCTGATCATTCGACCGCACGCGGTTCCCGCATCACAATCCGCCGCTCTCTTCCTCACCTCCCTTCAGATCGCCGGCTGGATTGCACGCATATACATCCTGGTTTTGTTGCTCCGACCGGTCATACTTCATGATCGACTAGAGGCTCCACAGGATCAGATTGATCGAATCTTTCGTCTTTGCGGTAAAGACCCTTTGTCCGCGTTCGCTATTCAACGGGACAAACATCATTTACTAGTGGCCAATAATGAGGGTCTCGTGGCGTATTCCTCCCAGGGCGCCATCGCACTCGCTTGTGGTGATCCGCTGGCGCCGCCCGGAATGTTCGAGGTCGCCTTCCGTGAGTACGTTGATCACTGCCGGCGTCACGGATGGATACCCTGCATTTACATGGCGGCAGAAGAAAATTTAGCCTTCTATCACTCGCTGCGCATGCAATCGGTAAAGGTGGCCGAGGAAGCAATTATCGACCTGGCGTCTTTTGATGCCCCCGTCGCAATTCCAAGTGCAATGCCGATTCACCGCTATGATCGCTCCCGAGAGAAGGACGCATTGATTGACGAGCAACTTGAAGAAGTGAGTGAAGACTGGCTGGAAACGCGGCATTTAAGAGAGTTGAGCTTTACAACTGGCTATTTCTCGCTTGAATCCATTTCAGACGGACCTGTCTTTATTCTGGGCGATCGGCAACGTGTTCAAGCATTTTGCGGATGGCTTACCTACAACAATGGACGAGGAGCGATTCTTGACATTGTGAGACAGCGGCGGGACGCGTCACCGGAAGCGACACACATTCTTCTAGGTCAGGCCTTACGCATGTTGAATCAGGAATTTGACGAAGCAAGCATCCCGTCGACCGTGTTGCATTCAGACCAGATTGAAACGTTCGCACCAAAGTGGAGGTCACGGTACCTCGTGCATCCCCGAAACGCGAGGATATCTAAAATCATCAATGCCCTGCAGTCGGTGCAGAAGCGATAGAACTGCTACATCTTGTACTTTCCCAAATCCTCATCGTTCAGATTCTCAAGCCACCGTTTGAGCTCTTCATTATTGATTCGATCCTGGGCGCCAGCCTGGCTTTTAGAGGATTTCAAGACTTCGTCTTCAACAAAAATCGGGCAATCGATACGGAGTGCTAGAGCAAGTGCATCGCTCGGGCGAGAGTCAATGGAAAGAAAGTTGCCGTTGCGTTCCACCCAAATGACGGCATAAAACGTATCGTCCTTGATGCTCGTCACCACGACTTTGTTGACGATAGCGTCGAGGCCAACCAGGACATTCTTCAAGAGGTCGTGAGTCATCGGTCGAGGAGTTACGACCTTTTCAATCTCCAGCGCAATGGCATTGGCTTCGTAAACACCGACCCAGATTGGAAGGATTCCGCTCCCGCAGGCCTCCTTTAGGATCACAATCGGCATATTCGTAATCGGATCCATCATCAAGCCCCGGATCTTCATTTCGACTTCCACGGGCAATCCTCCTCACTTAAGACGCTTTAGTGCAATGTATATACTTTATTGTTCAAAATGCAAGGCGCTCGAACTGTCCTTGTCCCATGCATCCTTAAGAAAATTCTACGCCTTTACGGCTTTAAGCAGTTCTTTAACGTGTTTTCGGGCGCTCTCTGTCACGTGAGAGCCGCTCATCATTCGCACAAGTTCCTCAATACGCGATTCCCCTTCCAACTTTTCGACACGGGTTACAGATCGGTTGTCTATCGCCAGTTTCTCAATTCGATATTGATGGTCTGCAAAAGCCGCAACTTGCGCGAGATGTGTAACGCAGAATACCTGATAGCGGCTGGAAATCTCCTTCAGCTTTTGGCCGATTTTCTCTGCGCCTTTGCCGCCGACACCCGAATCGACCTCGTCAAAAACGAGCGTCTTTCGCGAGCTATCAACGGCGAGCACGGTCCGCAATGCCAGCATGATGCGCGATAGTTCCCCACCTGAAGCAATTTTTTCCAGCGGTTTCAACTCCTCTCCCATGTTTGGCGAAATTAGCAGCTCGGGCCGATCTATGCCGCTGGATCGTCCTGGCGAGACATCAAACCACTTGATGACAAACCGCACCTGAGGCATTGCGAGAGATCGGAGCTCCCGTTCAATAGCGTCCTCTAGACCTTTTGTAGCCGTTCTTCTTACTTTGCTCAGTGCCTGAGCGGCTTCAGCATACGTTTGCTTGAGAAGCCCAATTTGCTGTTCCAACAAATCTTTTCTCGATTCCGTCAGACCTATGCTGTCCAATTCGCGTCTTACCGTCTTAAGGTGTTCAAGGAGATCCGGGCCGTATTTTCGATGGAGGCGTTCGAGTTCAGATAATCGGGCCTGATTACGCTCGAGTTCCCTAGGATCGAGCTGAACCTGGCTTAGGTATCGCCGAAGGGCGTAAGCGAGGTCCTGTATTGCAACGCGCACTGAGTCGGTCTGATCGACAATAGGTTGAAGACTCTGATCATGCTGCGCGGCATCGCGGAGCTGACGTTGTGTTTGGGAGAGCATTGCGAGAACGGACGTTTCGGAATCGTAAAGAGTCTCGTGGCCTCGAGTCGCAGCTTCCAATAACTTGCCCGCATGAGCTTGTACGTATACGCGCTCGCGGAGCGCATCCGTTTCACCCGGCTTAGGGTTCACTTTCTGAATTTCGTCGTGCTGAAAGGCAAGCAGATCGTATCGTTCCTTTTTCATAACGTGCTCAGCGGAAAGCTCGGATAGCTCTCGTTCAGCTTGCTGCATCGCCGAGTAGACTTCGCGGACCTTCTGTCCGATGGTCTTCGCTTCGGCATAAACGTCAATTAGTTCAAGCTGATGCGAAACGTCGAGCAACGTTTGCTGTTCATGTTGGCCGTGAATGTCGATAAGGAGTGGCGCCAATTCCCGCAACGCCGTTACGGTGCCAGGTTGATTATTGACGTAAACACGATTTCGTTCGTCTGAGGAGATCTCACGTCGAATCACAATTTCCGGAGCTTCACTGTCAAAACCGAGGCGATCAAGGTGGAGTTTCACATCACACTCGAAGACGGCTTCGATGATTGAGCGCGTTTCTCCTGTGCGAACCATTTCAGCGGAAGCCTTTGCACCGCAGAGCAACGCAAGAGCGTCCACTATGATGGATTTACCTGCACCCGTTTCGCCCGAAAGCAGGTTGAAACCTTCTTCGAAGTGAAGTTCAAGTTGATCGATGAGGGCAAAATTTCGAACTCGAAGATAGCGCAGCATACTCGGCGGTTATAAGCCATCGGGGTTGATCTTTCAATGACGAAGAGGTTACCTTTTTTATTCTGAGGAGACGAATTTGAATGATCTTGATTTGATTGCACTGCTCCGAAACACGGGGCTGGTCGCGCGATTCGTCCTACTTGTTCTTCTGATTTTTTCCGTGTGGTCCTGGGGAATCATTCTTCAGAAGGCAATGCTCTTGCGAAAGGTCAAGAAAGAGTCTGAAATGTTTTGGCGAATATTCCGGAAGGGGCAGAGCCTTTCCGAAATTGGTGCAGCCTGTGAAACGCTTCGATTCACTCCGCTTGTTCCAGTGTTCAACGCCGGAGCGGAAATTCTGCAGCCTCCAAGCAACAAATCCCAGGGAAGCATCGCTGTGAGGCCTCCTGCCAGCGCAAGTATCGTACAGCGAGGTGTTCAGCGAGCTTCGGCAGGTCAACTTACGCGGCTCGAACAACGCCTCACTTTTCTGGCGACAACCGCGACCGTTGCGCCTTTTCTTGGATTGTTTGGCACGGTTTGGGGTGTAATGACGTCATTCGCGGGGCTTGCAAACAGTGACGTCGCGACGCTGCGAGCCGTAGCTCCGGGAATTGCGGACGCGCTGATCGCAACTGCCTTCGGACTCTTTGTCGCGATTCCAGCGGTCATCGCATATAACCAATTTGTTTATCAAATTCGCAATCTTGGCGGTCAGCTTGACGATCTACAGGTCGAAATGCTCGTCCTTGCCGAACGAAACGATTCCTGATGGCCATCACAACCCAAGACGGAAAAACGCAGACGACGCTTGCTGAAATCAACATGGTCCCCTTCATTGACGTCGTTTTGGTGCTGTTGATCATATTCATGGTCACAGCGCCCGTTATTCAGTCAGGAATCGAAGTGAATGTGCCGAAAACGCAGGTCGTTCGAGAGCTTGCGCAGGAAAAACTTGTGATCTCAGTCGACAAGGATCAGAAGCTTTACCTCCAGAATGAGGCAGTCAATATTAATGAACTCGTCCAACGCGTGCGCGAGAAGCTTCCCGATCCAACCCGTCAAAGCGTCTATCTGCGCGCGGATGAGTCCGTTCCTTTTGGAACGATTGCAGTAGTAATGGATCACTTAAAGATGGCCGGAGTGGAGAATATCAGCGTGGTCACACAGCCTTTAGAAAAGAAGCGGCAATGAAGGTCGACGGCGAAAAACTTCAGCCATGCCTCGTTTTGTCGACGGTATTCCATGTCGTACTCTTTGCAGTCGCTTTATTCTCCCCTTCGCTGTTTCCGGTTCGTGGCGATACCTTCGGGAGTGTGACAGGGGGAGCCGGCGGGATCGATGTGAAGATCGTGAGCAGCATTTCCGGCATTCCACTCCCCTCGCCCACAGTCGTTCAAGAGAACGCCGCCGCCAACGAATCTGCCGGCTTCTACAGGACGGAAGCCGCTACTCCTGCAGTGCCGGAGAATGCGGAGCCGATTCCGGAAACCGAAGCTCCTGTCAAAACCACGCCTTCAAGACCAGAACGCGCAACAGCAGCCAGGAGCGCAAAGAATGAGCCTCCATCGTCACCCAATAATACCGTTCCCTTTGGACAAGGGGGACGCCCTGCCATGTCTTATGGACAGTTCTTGACTGGAGCTGGGTCCGGCGGAATCCAGTTTGGAGATGGAACCTTCGGCGATCGTTATGGGTGGTATGTAGATTCTATGACACGACGGATTTCGCAAAACTGGCTCAAGTCGCTTGTCGACGACCGCGTGAGAACCGCGCCACGCGTCTATTTGAACTTCGACATACAGCGCGATGGAACCATAGAAAACGTAGACGTTGTGCAGTCTAGCGGCATTCCTTCACTGGACCGTTCCGCCCTGAGGGCGATCATGGCCGCGAATCCCCTGCCATCATTGCCCGCCGATTACCGCGGCTCTCGAGTGACCGTGAATTTCTATTTTGAGTTTTCACGATGATCTTGAAAAAGCTTTTATCCGTGTTACAGGCCGTGCTTGCGAGTTCCGCCTGCTTGCTACTAGCCGTAAGCAATAACGCATCTGCACAGGATCCGCAGATTCGTGCGGGCACTAGGACCGGAGTGGTCGGTGTGCGAATCGCTGCGCCCGAGTTTCAAGCCAGCGGCGACGCGAAGGCTGCCGCACTGACCACATTATTCAATAAGGTCCTTTGGGACGACCTGGAATACTCGGGCGTATTGACTTTGGTTAGCCGGAGTTTCTATCCGCTCGGCGCATTCTCAAAACCAGCCGACATCAAGATTCAAGACTGGACGTCGGCGGCCGTAGATGCGCAATTCATAGCTTTCGGAGAAACTCGCGTCCAGGGAAATGACCTTGTGGTCGAAGCGCGCCTATGGGACCTCAAAGCCTCACAAAACCGAGAAGCAATTGGTCAGCGATACCGCGGAAGCGGAGCTACGGAAGAGGCTGCGCGCCTCTACGCCCACACACTGGCGGACAAGATTGTCGAACTAATCGGCGGAGGGATACGCGGCATCGCGACAAGCAAGATTGCGTATGTTACCGAGCGCAGCCGCGGAGTTAAAGAAGTCTATGTCATGGACTATGACGGCGCGAATGCTCGGCCGCTGACAAGCTTTAATTCGCTAGCGTTGACCCCAAGCTGGTCTCCCGATGGCGAAAAGGTGGCGTTCACGAGTTATCGTCGCGGTTCGGCTGACATTGAAGTCATTTCGGCGATCGACCGTAAGATCTACCCATTTCAGCCTGCGGGAGGAACCACAACGACGCCTTCGTGGTCGCCTGACGGAAGCAAGATAGCCTTCGCCACAAGCCGCGACAATAATGACGGCACTGAAATCTATGTTGCAGATTGGAACGGAAGGAATTTGCGGCGCCTGACCGTATCGAAAGGCGTCGATATTTCCCCGACTTGGAATCCCAAGACCGGCCGCGAGCTCGCCTTCGTCTCAGACAGAGCGGGTTCCGCGCAGATTTACATTATGGATGCTGAAGGCACTAATGTCCGCCGGCTCATCGACGGAGGCGGAGCGGCTGTAAATCCAGCATGGTCTCCGGATGGCCAGAGAATCGCATTTGCATGGCAGCGTGAACGTGGTTTTTTTGACATCTATATTCATGACCTTGCCACAGGAAGAAACATTCAGCTAACCCAAAGCCAGGGCAACAACGAACGTCCGACCTGGGCGCCGGATGGTCGGCATATCGCCTTCGAGTCGAATCGACAGGGTCCGACCGAGATTTACACGATGCTGGCTGACGGAACGAAGGTCAGGCAACTCACACGGACCGGCAAAAATCAGGGTCCGGCATGGTCGAATTACGCTCCAAACTGATCGCAAGGGGGTACATCAATGACATTGGCGAGAAGGATTCAACGCACTACGCTGCTCATTCTCATCCTTACAACAGTGTTTGCGGTTTCCTGCAGAAGACCTCAGCCTGCGCCTCCGCCGCCACCGCCGGCTCAGCCCGCACCACCGCCGCCGGCGCCGGGAATCGTACTGCGCGCACAGCCAACGACAATTGAACGCGGCCAGCCGGTCACTCTGGACTGGACCGCAACCAATGCGGGTTCTGTACGGATTGAGCCGGGGGTCGGCGACGTAACGGCAACCGGATCGCGACAGGTTAGTCCAACGTCATCGGTTACATACACCGCGACAGCCACCGGACCGGGAGGAACTGCAACAGACACCGCACGAATCACCGTCAATGCTCCTGCGCCCCCGCCTGAAAGACCGGCGCCCCGTGCCGCTCCTGCGCCTACCGTTGATGAACTCTTTCGCACAAACGTCCAGGACGTGTACTTTGACTACGATAAAGCCGACATAAGGCCGGACCAGGTTTCCAAATTGCAGTCCAGCGCCACCTGGCTCAAGGAAAATGCTGCAGTTCGATTCAGTATTGAAGGCCACGCCGACGAACGCGGCAGCCAAGAATACAACATCGGTTTAGGCGATCGCCGGGCAAGCGCAGTCAGTGAATTTCTAAAATCTCAGGGCGTCCCGGAATCCCGCATCAGCACCGTCAGTTATGGCGAGGACAAACCGCAGTGCAGCGAACAAACTGAAGATTGTTTTCAGAGAAATCGTCGGGCCGCATTCTCCATCCGTCAGTAGGGCCCGACTCGCGAGGTTCAATACACGAATATGCGAATCCTAGTCTCAATCCTTATTTTGAGCCTTATCCTGGCGGCGCCGGCATACTCCCAGGAAAAGTTGATTCTTCAGCTTCAGGCCGACATGATCCGGCTTTCACAGCAGATGAATCAACTTCAAGCCAGTGTTGACGAAAAGAATGCCGTACTGCGTACGCTTGTTGAAAAGATGGCGGATCAAGTCAACGGGCTTTCCGGCAACGTACAAAGGATTTCGGAAGCAGTAAGTTCAAGCAAAACAACGAATGACAAAACAATGAGTGAACTGCGCATCATTCTTACGAATCTTGATCGCAGTGTGGGAGACCTTCAGGAAGGGATGTCCGCCGTTCGAACGCAAGTAAACTCCGTTTCGCAGCAGGTTGCCACAAAAGCTACAGTCGAATCCCTTGGGAATCCCGATGATGTTATGAGGACTGCAAAACTCGACTATCTCGCGGGCAACTATGACCTCGCTATAAGCGGATTCCAAGAGTACCTCCAGAAATTTCCAAATGATCCTCGATCGTCTGAGGCGCAGCTATTTCTAGGGGAGGCATATTATAACCAAAAAAAATTTGAGCCGGCCGTAGTCGAATACGATTTGGTCTTGCAGAAGTATCCTGGCAGCGAACAAACTAGGACTGCCCTTTATAAGAAAGGTCTGGCCCTCGCTGATCAAAAGCAACTTCAACCGGCGCTCGACGCTCTGAATCGTGTTGTTAAGGAGTTTCCAAACACGAGTGAGGCCGTGAACGCGCAGGCGAAGATACGTGAACTGAGTGCGGCTCGACGTCGCTGAGGGCGACCAGAGGAGTCAACATGGCAAAGTCTGTCAACAAAGTGATTCTTGTCGGACGGCTCGGGCGCGATCCGTAATTGAAGTACACCGGCGCCGGA
>CAZIPZ010000021.1:0-24265 GCA_964541075.1 uncultured Solibacteraceae bacterium
AATCTCACGAACATCGAAGTGACGCTCCGTGGTGAAACGCCTTGTATCGAGCAGAAGGTCGCGAGGGACAGGAACACCGGCAATCGCGCTTCGGATATTAATGTATGGGAAATCGAAAGACTTCCCGTTAAAGGTCACGAAACGCTGTGGACGGATTTGACCAATGTCCGACCAAAAATTGGCCAGAAGCTCCCGTTCGTCGGCTTGACAATATGCTCGAGAGCGGTCGAGCTCGAGCCAATGAACGCCAATACATATAATTCGACCCGTACACGGATCGAGACCAAGCGTATCCAAGACCTTTTGTCGATCATCTTCGCTTTCGCCGTCCATCAAGATCGCGCGAGCTCTCGTCGGTATCGAATCCGGGTCCTGGGCGACCGTTTCAATGTCCACAACCAGCGTCGTTAACTGTCCCATACATACTCCTCGACATTGAATTTACGAATCTGCAGGACAACTCAGGGGAGAATTCGAACGGCCGGATGTTGTTAGGCCACAATGCGGCGTCAATGGCTCTGAGATTGGCAGAAAGCCTACACGGCGCCTCCCGGCCCCGCCTTGCCGTTGTCGTACACCAAATGCAGCTGTGAGTGCTGGCGACCATACAAGATGCTGATGGTGATGTTTGCTCTGATAATACTGAACCCTTGACATGAAAATGCCGATCCATAACATAGGATTCGGTCTGATCACCCTTGGCGTGCAAGGAACTCACGCCCAGACCTTGGTCCACGCGCCGGACTTGCAACAGGATTGATGTCAGGTCATGGCGACGACCAGTAGAGCCAATCGTATTTGCCGTGTGGAGTCACGACAGTCATGAACCGTCATCGCAAAAATAAAGGACTATTTGCGCGGGGATCTTCCAACAACGCCCTGCCTCAGAATCACAAGGAGAAGCCAATGAGACAATCGAGAGTTGTCTTGTACGTCGGAGTATTGGCGCTGGCCCTTTTGACCAGTCCCATACTCGGGCAGGAAAAGGTTGGAGGACTAAACGGAATCGCATATGACTCGACGGGCGCCGTTCTGCCCAACGTCATGGTCACATTGACGAATAAAGCCACCAATCGGGTCGTTTCAGCAACCACTCGCGCTGATGGCGCGTATTTCATCCGGAATGTTGAACCCGGGCGCTACAGCGTAAAGTTTGAGTTAAGGGGTTTCGCCTTGACGGAATTCCCTGACATCAACATCCTTGTGGGACAAACCTTTAAACTCGATTCGAAAATGGAGGTCGGTGGCGTAGAAACCCGCATCGAAGTGACCGACGTCGTCCCCCAGATTGACCGGCAAAGCACTCTCGTCACTCATAACCTTCCTGCCGAAGAATTCAACCGCATTCCTAAAGATCGCGGCTTTCAGTCGTTGGCCATCACAGCACCTGCGGTGCAAACAGGAGACATCGAAGGCGGCATTCAGGTCAATGGCGCAAGCGGTTCGGAAAATCTCTTTTACGTTGACGGTGTTCCCGTAAACAGCCTCATCAATGGTCACTCCAGGCAGACTGCGATCTTTGAATATCTGCAAGAGGTGCAGGTAAAGACTGCCGGAATTGACGCCGAGTATGGCGGAGCGTTAGGCGGCGTCATCACCGGGGTATCGACGTCCGGTGGAAACGCATTCCACGGAGGAGGGCATTTCTACTTTGGCGGCAGTTCGCTGAGCGCTGGTCCCGTCAAGCGATTGAATCTCGATCCTCGTGACGATCGCACCGTGAATCTGATTCAGGACGAAGAGGACGCAGTCCGTGTGTTTGAACCGGGATTCGTCTTGGGCGGGCCCATTAAGAAGAACATGTTGTACTTCTTCACCGCATGGAGCCCGAGGTGGAGTCGCGAAGACCGTCTTTACCGGTTCGCTAATGGAACTGCGAACGACACTCTGGAACGCGATCAGACGTACTACAGCGGATTTAACAAAATCTCGTTTGACCCGACTCAGCGAATCAGAAGCAACTTCACTTGGCTATGGACTCCCACGCAATCGATGGGGGCATTTCCGGGTTTTAATAGCGCCGGCCCAAATTGGGACAGCCGTTCTGTCGCCTCGCAGCAAGCCAACCGCACGCTTGGATTCTTTCAGCCTCAATCCAATTACTCCGGCAGCCTGGATTTCGTGCTCAACAACAACATCATGCTCAGCTCCCGAGGCAGCTATTCTTGGGACAACTACAAGTCCCTTGGAGTGTCTGGCTTAAGCCCTGTTGAATATGCAACCAGCGCCGTCGGTGTTCCGGGGGTTCCGGGACCCTTGCAACAAGGTCAAGGATTCACTAACACACCTCGCGTTATTGCCGTTCGCCACGATCTCACAACGCGCGCATTCGGAGACGGTATGATCGCAATCACCGGGAATGCAGCAGGACTTCACAATCTAAAGGCGGGATATTCGTTGCTGAAGAGCGTGAACAATGTCAGCCGTTCATATGGCGGCGGCGGATATGTCCGCGTTTTCTGGGATCGCACGTATGGGGAGAGTCCAACAGGAATTCAGGATCGAGGCCAGTACGGCTACTATTCCGTCCATGAAGTCGGTACGATTGGAAGCGCCGGCGCAGGAATCAAATCCTTCTATGTACAGGATCAGTGGAATATCCATCCACGGCTGACTCTCAATATCGGCATACGTGCTGAACAAGAGAGGATTCCTTCCTTCCGGAGAGACATTCAGGATTTTGCGTTTGAGTTCGGATGGGGGAAGAAGATCGCTCCCCGCATCGGTGCGAGCTTGGATCTGCGAGGGGATGGAAAAGTTAAAGTTTACGGAAGCTTTGGCCGCTACTTCGACTGGACGAAGTACGATTTGGCGAGAGGTTTCTTCGGCGCCGATGTTCAGAGGACTTGGTACCGTTCACTAGAAACGACAGACGTCTTTTCCCTCAGCTTCACCAACCGACCTGGTCGCGATCTCTTCCGCCGCACAGGAGATTCATTCCTGGACGATCGCATCCCAAGCTTCGGTCCCGAGATGATTGATCCTGACCTTAAACCAATGGCGCAGGATCAATACGTGTTCGGCATGGACTACCAGTTGGACAACCACACCGTAGTTGGTGTGACCTACCTTCACAACCACCTTATACGCGCGATTGAGGATCTCGGCACTATCGTGAATGGAAATCCCGTCTTCATTATCGGAAACCCTGGTGAGGGGCTTGCCAAGCGGATCGGGAGGACTTCCACATCAACTCCTCTGTTTGACTATCCCAAGGCAGTTCGCAACTTTGACGCAGTCGAATGGACTCTGAACCGTCGCCTGTCTAATGGTTGGTTCGCAAGCGCGAATTACACATGGAGTCGTTTGTATGGGAATTATGCGGGGATAGCCAACTCGGATGAAATCCTCACTCCGGCGACGGGGCTTGGGAATGCGACCACGCAGCAACAACGCAGCAGCGTATTCCGGTTCGGCGACAATCGGAGCACCGCATGGGACGGCGACGACCTCCTTTTCGATTCGAAAGGCAATCTCGATGTGAAAGGCCGGCTCGCGACTGATAGACCGCATGTTTTGAAGTTGAACGGCTACTATGAAAAAACATGGGGCGGCATCGGGTCCACGGACGTTGGCGCCTTCTTTTATCTGGGCAGCGGGACTCCGGTTTCAACGACCGTTAACACAACTCAGAGGCACCGGGTATTCGTGAATGGCAGGGGAGATTTGGGCAGAACTCCAATGCTGAACTACACAGATCTTCTGATCGGACACAACATCAACCTTACCGAAGAACAAAAGCTTCGAATCGAATTGAACATCCTGAATGTTTTCAATCAGCAAGCGGCTCGCCACAAATACGACAACATGAACAGAGGAATCGCCGGTACGCGAGCTTCCTCAACCATCAACCTAACGTCAGTCAATCTGTTCAGTGGGTACAATTATAACGAACGGATTCTGGCGACCCCGGATGGCGTCAACGCCTTCGATCCGAGATATGGACGTCCGGATTTGTTTAATACAGGGCTTGTGGCGCGTCTGGGCGTGAAATGGACCTTTTGAAATAGGAGAGGACGGGGCGAGCCCGCCTCGCTCCGTCCTCTTCCGCCTGACTGCTTAGATCTTCAAGCTGAGACCTCCATCAACAGTTAAAATCTGCCCTGTCACGTAATTATCAGGCGCCAGGAAAAAGAGGATCGCGCGGACCACATCCTCCGGCTTCCCCAGGCGTGAAATGAGATTCTGCTGCAGAAAACGATCATACTTGCCGCTCTTGACGCTCTGCTCGGCCATTCCAACAGTAGTCACTCCTGGAGCGACCACGTTCACTCGAATCCTCCACTGTTTTGCGAGAATTCGAGCTGTGTGCACCAGCGCCGCTTTTGGAGCTGCATATACGGTGCTTCCCGGGAATGCACCTATTGCCTGCATGCTCGAAACGAATACCACCGCTCCATCCCTATCACCGGCTGCTCGCGCAAAGTCTCGCGCCAGCAGAACGGGTCCCACGAAGTTTGCACGCATGGAATCTATAAGGTCGTCGACAGTCGCGTCCTCTATTGGAATTCTCGCGGGATGCCCCACCAGAGTGACCACGCCATAGGGACTTCCGGACCGCGCACCGGCATCAAGCAACCGGTCGCGAGTATCCTGGTTTTCGAGGTCGCCAACAACGACGTGGGGTTCAATGGCGTGCTTTTTCAGAATTGTCCGCGCAAGATCGTTAGCGCGCTCCGCATTCCGAAGACATCCGATAATGGGTATGCCTCCGAGACGCGCAATCTCGTCAGCAACGGAAGAACCGAGACCTCCGGATCCACCGGCGAGTATGACGGTCTTTCCTTTCATAAAACCACAATGACGCTCGAAATAAATCGAGGATCAATTTTGCTTCCGATGAGAGGCTCCAATTCCTGTCTCAGTTCTCTATGCCAACGCTCCGCAAAGTTGCGAATAGGATCGGGAAGATCCAATTCAGGCAGTTTGAAGCCTTCGGCAACGAAGGCCGTCAACTGCGCCGCTGTAACCGGAGTGGATTCAAAGCTGCCGCCGAGGGCGAACTGAATGGTCGCCGTATTGAAAGTTCTAGCAAGCGTTCCTCTGACCTGACGGAAGGCGCCCATGAAGGACTTCACCATAGGCACGAGCTCGTCAAGACGCTTTCGGGCAAGCTCGACATCTGCGAGTGACTGAAAGTTCCGCACACGCCCGCTTTCGACAAAGAGAGGCTTGAATCGCCTAAGGCCTTCGATAAATTCCTGATCAACCGGATCAAGCATCGCCACCTGAAATCCTGGGGTCAGGATAAGATGATCGGCGACGTCACGCAGCTTGGCCACCTGATCAAAACCGACCCTGAATATCGTTTGGATGTAGTTTCTCCTCAAAAATTCCGGGCCGAGTTCCGGACGGCCTTGAGTCAGATGCTCCAAGCCGATTGTGAGAAAATCCCTCATCTCTTCAAGCGCAGGCTTCACTCCCTCGATTTCGCCAAGGTTGATCAGATTCGCGGAAAGAATGCGGTTTCCCAGCGCAGTTAGCTCCTGGCCGAGGCGATCGGACTCCAAAGGATCACTGATCTGCGCGAATGCTTTCATGAGGAAAACGGCGCCCAACAACGAATCGGCAAAGAGAGCCGGGAGATTTCCCGGGTTCTCCTCTCCCTGAATTTCTTCGGTTGGTTCCTCCCGGTCGGCGCCAACATGATTTGACGAAGAATCGGCGCGTGTATATATCGATAGTGCATCATAGTAGTCTACGAAGCCGTGCATCTCCAGACGACGCGTCTTGTTTTCGTACGCAATCTCCTCCAATTCAATGCGCGTTGTATAACGGACCTTGGTGAGGATCAAAGAACCAAGCGGAGGATTGTATTTGAATAGTCCATCAAGGATGAGCATACCGATAGTGGTGGGTTCTCCCTCCTCGATCGGTTCGACAGCAAACCGGTTGTCTGGAGTGAAGATCAGTTGTGTGCCGTCCGGCGGATCGTCCCGTTCGACCTCGTAAACGTTAACAAGATCTTTGAGAAAGAGCGCTATGACAGCATCATCAATACCAGAGACTGCTTTCATGGTTTCCTCCGGTCCGGCCTGGATAAAGGCCGCCAGCCATTCCATGAGGGGCTTGCGAACGAACGCATCCTTACGCCAGCAATCGAGATCGATAAAACCCCGAACTTGCTTACCGGAAACCAACGGCAGCAAATCAAGGCTGTCGGAGAGCCCGATGTGCTTGACTGCAAAGAATACTTCTTCAAAGGACGCGCTCTTGACGACGTACCTGGCATCGGACCTCGTCAGGAACTCTTCGAGTTGCGATTTGTTTTCCACCCGCAGTGCAGCGCCGATCAACGGATTAAGCATGTCTTCAGACATAATAGAAACCTGAATTGTGGATTTGTTGTCGTCCCTGCTGACATGAGGCTCATCAAGGACGCCAATCTAGAAGATAGCATTGGATTCCAATTCGATAATCCAGATGATCCCCACTTCTCTTGAAGGCCGCATCATTGAATTTCTGGACTCTGAAGAACTGAAGCTGGGCTACGTTCGAAAATACGAGCGCGACCGCCTTCAAGTGGTCGATCCCCGAGGCCGAAATCTCAGCATACAGAGCGATCGGGTTGTCGTTGTGCACGGTTGGTCGGACGAACCCTCGTTCCCCCTTCTTGCGCGTCAGATTGCCGAAAAGATTCAGAATCGCCAATCGGATGTCGACGTGGAGCTACTATGGCAAGCCTTGACTGGGAAGCACCAGGAGTTTGAATCAAAAGATCTCGCCGAACTTTTCTTTGGTGATCAAAGCCCTGAGTCGATATCCGCGATCTTTCGCGCCGTTTCCCAAGACAGCCTCTTTTTCAAACGCAAGGGTGCAGGCTTCATTGCAAAAACGGACGACCAGGTTTCCACTGAGCGAGTCCGGCGCCAACGAGAAAGCGAACGAAAGGCATTCCGCGACCACGCGGCGCGTCTAATCAGTGCGATGCTCAAGAGAAACAGCCCATTCACGCCGGAGATGCTCCCGATTATCGATCGTATTCAGAATTGGATGAAACATCGAACAGGCGATGAAGTGGGAAACATCCTCGAGGAATTGGCGGGAGCTGCTAAGGCGCGCGATGCAGCGTATGACATTCTTCTTCGTGCAGGCCGCATCGATGCGAATGCCGACCGTTTTCTCGCCGTATTCGGCATTGAGGAACATTTCTCGAAACCGGTCCTTGAAGCCGCCGATCTTGTTTCGGAATATCTTCATGAGGAATCGCGCGTCGATTACAGAAGTCTGGCGGCAATCACCATTGACGATGAAGACACTAGCGAGGTCGACGATGCCTTGACGCTGGATCGTTCGGCAAACGAAACGATCGTCGGGATACATATCGCCGATGTATCGGCGTTTGTCTCGAAGGGTGATCTTTTGGACGCTGAAGCAGGGCGGCGCTCCTCAACAATCTATTTGCCCACTCTCAGCGTTCCCATGTTTCCGGACCGACTGTCTACGGACCTCTTCAGTCTCACTCCCAATACCGACAGACCTGCCTTCACTGTTGAAGTCCGGTTTGACGAACACGGCGTTCGCGTCGGATATCGCATTGTGCGATCGACAATTCGAGTCCAGAAGCGGCTTTCCTATGACCAGGCCGACGCCGCAATCAAGGCCGGCGACCCATGTCTCCAGGATTTTCTTCACCTCGCCGGTCTGCTTCAAAAATCAAGGGGCGAACGAGGGGCTATCACATTCCGGCGACCGGAACTCAAGATTCGTGTCAAAGAAGGCGAGATTCATATCAAACAAATCGATCCGCGATCTCCATCGAGATTGCTCGTCAGTGAAATGATGATTCTTGCCAATGGACTCGCGGCGGACTTCGCCGCCGCCAACTCCTTGCCCGTAATTTTCCGAACGCAAGAGCCTCGAGAGGCAATCGACATCGAGGACGCTCCTGTGGTCGAGGCGATCGCTTTCGAAAGGCTTCGGAAGACTTTCAAGCGGTCCCGTCTTTCACTGACGCCTGGCGCGCATTCCGGACTCGGACTGTCGGCATACACTCAGGCATCGTCACCTATTCGCCGATACGCAGACCTCGTCACCCAGCGCCAATTTACCGCCCTGCTGAGAGGCTCTGTGATCCCCTATAGCCGGGATGAAGTACTACGGGTTCTGACTTCCGCGGAAGCGGCGGAACAGGAAATCCGCGTGCTGGAGGAACGGTCGACGAACTACTGGCTCCTGGAATACCTCGCCCGTTACAAACGGAACGAACCGTTGTCTGCTGTAACTCTGGATACGAAGGGCAACATCGAACTTGAGGACTATTACCTTCGAGGAAAAATCGCGGCCCCCAATAAGCGTCCCGGTGAAACCATTCAAGTCATGATCGACAGCATCAATCCGGAGAAAGGCGAAGTTCGATTCAAGGTGCATGTCCAGTGACAAGGTTTTTGGTCTAGCTCTTGTAACGGTGTTGCTGGGTGTTTCACACCTTCTCGAACCGGTGATTGCACTTACCTTGCGCCAACATGAATCGACGTTTACCTCGCTGCCCATCATTGCCTAAACCGAAGGTCATCCCCTCGTGGTTCCAGGCCCTGATCCAATAACTAAAACTCCTATACCTTCGTAAACTGTGGGCCCGCGCACCCCGTGTTAGAACGATACAAAAAACAGAACGGCAACATGGTTTGTTGCACAATTGTTGTCGGCTAATCCGCCGTCTTGTCAGAAACTTTTACGGCTCGTTCAAGCCAGGCAAAATTGAACTTATATAAGACACTTAGAAGAGATACTGACTAAGAGTGAAGTACTTGTCGTCGGAAACCTTGACACTTCTGCAACGATTTGAAACTGGTTTTTTTCATCGAAACCGAAGTGGTAATTGTCCTTATCTAATTCATTCACAATAATATATTGTATAGCCGATCCTAACCGGACGTGATGGTATAAGAAATGCCGTTCGACGCCGACTTGTCTGACCGCCGTGCGCAGTATGCGTACAAAATAGATAAGGCGTGAGTGAAGCGGGATGACCGCTTGCATAGCATGCCGTCCAGTTCATGTAGCGGTGTTCCAGAGCAAGAGAGAGCGCCTAGGGACGCCTGACTACATCACAAAGAAACACCGAAAATAGAATCGTTCCTTGTAAGCGATAAATTGGACTTTTGCAATCAGAGGACGACTGCAAATGGGAGACGAGATGCGCAGCGACTACGAACTTGATCGTGCGGGGCATCTTGAGGCTTTGCTGCAGGCATCTGGTTCGATCTAAAAAACCGATAGCACACGCGCAGGAGATCTCATGAAGCTGCTGATACTGTTGTTGACCATCCTGTTGATCTTTCCCCTAACCGCCGCGGCGACGGAGTACTACGTCGACAAGAATAGGGCAGGCGCCAGAGATAGCAATGCGGGAACCAACCCTGCCGCGCCCTGGGCCACCATTGGAAAGTGCGCAAACACGATACGCGCCGGTGACCGCTGTAACGTGGCTCCGGGCGGTGTATACGATGAACGCGTGACTGAAACTACGGATGGAACCGCCGTCAATAGGCTTGTCTACCGTGCGCTTTCGGGCTCGCCGCGTCCCAAAGTTCGCGCATTCACAATCTCATCCGCAGATTACGTCACAATCGAAGGATTCGAAATCACCAACCAAGGCATGCCGTCGGGATCGTCAGACATACTGAACAGCGTTCAAATTACAGGCGCCAACACAGGCGTCACCGTCCTGAACAACTATATTCATCACACAAATGTCGCCGCGATCGGGCATGGTAGTTCCAGGTTTCTCACCATAAGGGGCAATCAGATCAGCAATGTTGGAACGAGCGTTTCAGTCATGGGAGGTCATGCTGCATTTTTGGGTCTCTACGGGCAGCCGAATAGCGACGTCCTTATTGAAGAGAACACGGTCTCTTATGCCTCGGACTACCTCAATCCGTACGGAACCCGGTACGTATATAGGAACAACGTGTTGGGGCCGGCGCATCCGCTCAATCCGATACACATTGATGGTGTTCAGGCAAACGGCATTACGACCAACTCATTAATGGAAGGCAACGTTTCAATTGACAATGCGAGCTCGGATAACCACCTCGTGTTGCTGCACTCGGAGGGATCAAATGGCTGGATCATTCGCCATAATTTGACATACCGGTCCAAAGGAATGATTTCTCTGCGGTATTCCGATAACACCAGCGTCTATAACAATACCTTTGTCGACAACTACGACTACTATCCGAGCAATTATCAGGTGTACGCGGGCAACAGCTCAGTTAATAACGTTTTCCTAAACAATATTTGGTATCGCTCGGTTAGTCCTACTGGCGGCATATACCTTGTAGAATCGGGATCCAGTATCAGCAGGGATTATGATCTTACGTTCGGAACTGGCGACCCCAACGAGTTGCATGATGTCGTCGGAAATCCTCGATTCGTAAATGCTGCAGGTGGTGATTTTCATATCCAACGCGAATCGCCGGCGCGAGACGCCGGCGGCCCGCTCACGACGGTTCGTTCAAATGACAGCGGCAACGGGGCGACTCTCTTCGTCGGCAATGTGAGTATGTTTCAGGACGGCTGGGCGGGCGCGCAGAAGGACTGGATTGCAATTGGATCCGTTGACAACATGGTGCAGATAAGCTCCATTAACCGGAACAACAACTCGATCGTACTGGCGTCGCCGGCTCGAAGGAATCCGGGCGACCCTGTGTGGCTTTACAAGAATTCCCGGGGTGAGCAAGTATTGCACGGGCTAACAGCGGACATCGGCGCTTTTGAATACATCCCGCCTCGGTTCAGTATCGACCAGACCAGCAGCCAGGTTCGCTTCACCGGATCGTGGAAAGAGGAGGCGGGCCGATCGTTCACCGGTTTAAGCGCAAGACTCGGGAACGCCGCCGGCTCACGCGCCAGCTTCACCTTTGTTGGAGATTCGGTTACTTGGATCTCCTATCGAAGTGAATGGTCAGGGATTGCAAAGGTTTACGTAGACGGTTTGCTCAAGGCGGAGTTAGACCTGTTCGCTCCCTCGGCAAGACCGGGCGCCGAGTTCACACAAAATGGGCTCCCTTGGGGAAGCCACACCATAACAATTGAAGTCACGGGGCGTAAGCACGCCGCATCCAAAGCCGCGTGGGTTTGGGTGGATGGTTTCGAATACACTGGATTGCCGCTCGCCAGCCCTCTGACGATGCAGGAAAACGATGCCGAAAGACCGGCAGCGCCTGGCATCTCGCTCACCACTCCCGGAAGGAGTACGCTGCAGGTCGGATTTGCGGAATGGCGAGGAACCGCCAGTGCTGCGCAGGCTGGTTTTGCGATTTTGGCAAACAGGCGACAAGGAATTTTGATTAGTGAGACGGCGATCCCCGGATCGCATCTAATTCAGAACGGCCGGATTTTCGCAGAAATTTCTCAGACAGTGAATACCGGCATCGCCATTGCAAATCCCAGCGAATGGGATGCAAGCGTCTCCTTCTACATTACAGACCGTAACGGAATGCAGGTTAACCAGGGAAGCTTCAGTCTTCCCGCTCACACCCAACTTGCGCGTTTCCTCACTGAAAGTCCGTTCAATGCTCCCGCTGAATTGAGCGGCTCTCTCACCTTTAGCGCGAACTCGCCCTTAACGGCGGTAGCCCTGCGGAGCCTCACCAACGAACGCTCAGAATTTCTTGTAACTGCACTTCCTATTGCCGAAGTCGACGCGGCCCGTCCAGCACCGCTGTACGTTCCTCACTTTGCGGACGGAGGAGGATGGAGTACGCAGTTTGTCTTGGTCAATCCAACGGACTCGGAAATTTCGGGCAACCTTGAGTTCCTTGGTCACGGAGGATCAAACTCCGCAGAAGGGTTCTCAGTAATGGTGGATGGCCGGTTAACAACGAGCATCGTATACAATATCCCGCCACGTAGTTCCCGTAGTTACTCAACAATGGGCTATACAAGCGATTCTCGTGTCGGCGCCGCCGTGGTGACTCCCGCGGATTCTGATGCCGCTCCCGCCGCCATTGCGATCTTGAATTACAGGAATGCCGGAATCACAGTTGGAATCACCGGTGTTCCCGCAATGGACTCCGGAAATGTGTTCCGCGTATATGTAGAAAATACGGAGTCGGCAGGGGTGCGTACAGGGCTCGCCTTGATGAATACATCTGGCCGCGATGAACAAATCGATCTGGAACTCATTCAACCGAACGGGTCACCCAGCGGAATGAAAGGATCGATAGCCATACCGTCACTCGGTCATCGTGCGCTCTTTCTCAACCAGATTCCGGGATTCGAGGCGATTCCTGCATCCTTCAAAGGAATCCTTCGAGTTTCGAGCACTCATAGCGGAAATATCGCCGTTGTAGGATTGCGAGGACGCCTGAATGAAAGAAGTGATTTTCTCGCAACCGCAATCCCGGCTATGAATGGAACTGAGGTCGCTCAGTCCAGGATTTACTTCCCCCACGTCGTCGACGGTGATGGATACACCACGCAATTTATAACTTTCGGTGGTTTTTCTTTTCAACCCGGAGGGGGAAATCTAGCCATCTATGGCCAGTCTGGAACAGACCTGAATCTCGATCTAAGGTGATGAAAAAACATTAGGTGTTCAGCAATCGAAAGGGGAGAACCCGATGGTTTGCCGCCGGTTCTCCCCCCGTCCTTCCTTCTTCAAAATACCCTTGAGCTGTTCCGCACACCGCCAAATCGTTCGAAGCTGAAGTTCAGTAGCAATGCAACTTTCCCGCTCCGGCGTTCTTGTGTTGAGATTGTCTTAAGAACATGACTAGGAAAAGGAAAAGCAAGCCAAACCCCGAAAGTGCGGAAAGCTTAGGCTTTTTGCTCGACGGCTTCGACTATCGCATTGAGTGTGATGACTTTCTACTGTACGAACTGGGAAGACTTATAGAAGAAGACCGCGCTTCCTTTGATGACGACCAATTCAGGCATCTTATTGATGAAGGCATCCGCGAACACGTCGAGCACCGCCTTGCGTTGCGCGCTGAAATTGCAATGCACATTCGGTCCGCCCATCCGCATCTGGATGAACGAACACGAGAAGCCGCCTCTCATGTTCTGCACGCCGTGGAGGACATTGAATCCGTCTTACGCGACATCGGCCTGATCGTTCGGACTTACACGACGTTTCTTTTTAGAAAGCTTGAGGAATGCGCCGAAAGAAGCGCCGTCCGCGAGGATGAAGCCCAGACTTGGATTAACCGGTGGCAGGCAGGCGAGGTGCTCTTGCAAGAAATGACCTCCCACCTGAAACTCATTGGACGCCCAGCAGTAGCGCCCCTTGCAGATGCCCTCTTCGAGTCCCTCGATGATAGAACATTCGTTGACGCCGCCCTGAATGTTCTTGGATCGATCCGTTCACCAGTCAGCGCCAGAATCCTTGCGCACTTGGTGTCTGAACCGATGTTGGAAGAGGACCTGGAAACCAAAGCTTACAAACTCGTACACGATTCATGGCCCCTTGCACGCCACTACATTCTTTATAACCTCAGACCACATGGCCACGAAGACATTCCCATTCGATGGTTTCAATTGTTGGTGGACTGCGACGACGCCGCGGCTGTAGATCGAATTCTGGAAGAGATTGTTGTGCACAGTCACGATCCGAGCTTTTCAGAGGATCTGCTTTCCTTGGTGGACCTTTTGCGGGCCGCACGCGATCCCGAAGTCGAAATGAAGGCGCTGGAGCTCATGAATACGCCTGAAACTCCGAAAGAAGCAATCCAACTACTTGGAGAATTCATCCGGACTTTCAAACCCCAGACCGCGAAATCCTCCACGAACCACTTCAAAGCGATCAACCGAAAGTACCTGGCTGCGGCCAGGCTATACGACGCCGGCAGGAAGCCTGAAGCTCTCCACAAGCTTAATGAGCTTTTGACGCAGGAGCCTCGTTATCCTTTCGCGCTCATGCTCAAGCGAATGATCTAGAAAAAATGCGGATGGTTCAAAAGTCACTGCACGACTTGAAGTAAGAACAATTGGGGCACTTGAGCTTGCATTTTTCCTGGTCAAGCCGCGCCCCGCAGTTTGGGCAGGTTCGTTCGATCTGTTCGACCTCGGCTTCTCTACATATGACGGTCATCGTGAGGCTTGTCATCTTGCTGCTCTTTACCAAAATATTCCGCCAGGTGGCCGAGAATTGTTGCTGCATCCGATGGGCGGCCCTCAAACGTTGTAATACACCGTGATCGCCGCCAGCCATTGCCCCGCTTAACGCCGACGATGATGTATTCATCAAAGAATCCACTTTCTTTAAGAAAACGCACTGCCGACTCGGGTGTGAACTCATTCGAGCGAAATTCACAAACGCTGATCAGATCACGCAGCCGTTCGGTCTGTTCCGGCTCTGCAAGCTCCAGAAATGGATCAAGGCCATGAACTTCACATTTGGCAGGCGGTTCACCGTTTTGGGAGAGGGCTTCAAGCTGAGCCTTTACGAATTCACCAAGAGCACAGTCTTCAAAGCCTTCGATCACAGGACCTGTACGCGGAAAAGAAAGAAAGAAAACGCCGCGACGTGGAACAAGCCGGCCTGTCTCGTCTACTTCGCCCAACAGCGCCGCTTCTTCGACTGACGGAAGACAAAGTGAAAGGGGTCGTATCGTCGCGCGTCTCGGAGAAACCTGTGTATTGAAAACGCTATTGCGGATGCGAAACCGTAGCTCAACCATCTATTGCCTCCTCGACGTTTTCGAACCCATCTAATTGTGTTCTTTATCACGCACTTCGCGGACAGATAAGGTCCATTCAAAAAGCTCACTATGGATTTAAGACGAAAGAATTTGGACTGTGGCTTCGGAATCTTCGGGTGACTGGAGCGACGCCCCCAGCGTGGCCTCCAAGAGCCCGCAGTAATCCGCGCTTCAAGTGTTAGCTGAGGTAGCCTTTTTTGGCGTGAATGGTGACCGTTTTTCCAGGAACCTCGATACGAATGCGATGAAAGCCGGAGGTTCTTGGAGCGTAGTATCCCAAATAGTACTGCTTCGAAAGCTCTGAACGGACTTCTTCGAGAACCGGCGAAAGCGCGTCTTGCTTGGCGACATACAGCGTACGGCCGCCGCTGGCCCCGGCCAAGTCGTCGAGGGTGTTGGTGTCAAGCAACACACGGGAGCCAATCGCAATGAAATAGAGGAGGACCCCCGACTTTTGGGCTTTTTTCACGACCGCGTCGTGGCCGGTTGCGCTGCCGTTGTCGTTTCCGTCTGTGAAAACAATCAGCGCCTTTCGCTCCGGTTCCACGCGGTCTGCGGTCTCCATCCCGTAAAGAAGGGCGTCATACATCAACGATGTCCCGTATGCCTTCATCCGATTCATGGCTTCTTCAAGATGCCTTTGACCTTCGCGCCCTGTGTGAATGAGCCGCACGTTTGTGCCGAACGTCACGACGAAATAGTCATCCAGCCTGAATCCGCCCCGCGTGAAATCTCGAACTGCCGTTCTCATCAGCGGGAGAATGTCCACCATGCTGCCGCTGGAGTCCATGAGGAAGCCGATGGCGGACCGGACATTTTCCTGCTTCTGGAAAATGACAATGTTCTGTGGAACGTCGTCTTCGTAGAGCCGGAAATCATCTCGCTTGAGGTCATTTAGGAACTCGCCGTTCTCATCCTGAACCGTTACGAAGACATTCACGAGGTTTACATCGACCTTGATGTTTTGTGATGGCGAGCCGGAAGCGGCTGTCAGAAGATACGAACAGAAGGATGCAGCAAGGAAGGCGATGAAAGCGACAATGCGCCAGAACTGGCTTCTAATCACGGGCTTTCACCACCTTTCGATCACGCGGCCGCTTGAACCTCCTGATATAGACGGTATATGGGCGCGTTAGTGGGGAAAATTCTGTGACCTTTCTTAAGAACTCGAAGAGCGTCCGAGATTCGATTGGACTCCCTGTATAAATTAGCCAGCTTCAGATAAACCTCGGCGTCACGGTCGTAAGCATACTTCAGGATAAATTCGTATTCATTGATTGCACTTTCGGAATCCTCGCGCAGTTCAAACAGCCTGGCCAGACGGTAGTGCGCCCAATACGAATAAGGATCGACGGTTAGAGCAGTTTGCAGAGCCTGGAATGCACCTTCACGGTTCTCACTGGCGAGTCTGAAGTCGCCCAACATGGCCCAATAGTGACCAGGTGATGTAGGCTTGGTCTCGATGTAGTGTTCCATCCACTTCGCAGCTTCAACCCAATTTTCCTTCTTGGCGTAAATCTCCGCCAATTTCCTGCGGGAAAGTGAACGTGACGGATCTACTTGGGCCGCGCGCTGATAATGCGGCAAAGCCTCGTCGAACGCCCCCAGCGACTCGTAAAGCATGCCCCACAGCTCTTCTTTCTCTCCAAACATCGGACTATCGGAACTCATCAGTTGATCCGCAGTCTCCAGTGATTTCTGCGCATTCTCGTAACTGGACGATTCGATGTTGATGCGGGTCAACGCGAGTTGCAAGCTGGCTTCCTCTTTTCTTGGCTGCACTGCCAGAAGAGCCATAGCCTGATTTCCAAGGTTCGGACGCTTCATGAAAAGGAGGGGTTCGACCATCGCGCTATACACTGCCTCCAAGTCGGATACTTCAGCTCCAACCGGAAGCAAACCGCCTTTCGCCTCGTATAGAAGATCAAGATTCAGGTCGCGTGTTTCCGAAAATAGCTGACGGGGAGCATGAAACTCCAAAAGCGGATGATCATCTGTATTCCTGCGTTCGGTAACCGCAAATTTTCTTATCTCTTCGGAAGACATCACGTAATAAGCGAGGATCCCTTCCGGACGGCTCATGCGCAGGAAGTCGCGGTAGTCCCTCATGATGCTTGGATCTGCACGAGAAATGCGCACGATTCGATCGAGATCGAGCTTCTGCGGTTGGGCTGTCCCGATCAACATCAAGTCGGAACCTGTAACCCACGCCGATACTTCCGGGAACTGGCGTTGAAATTCTTTGAGGATCATCCGCAGATCTTCCGGATCGAGCTGATAGAGCTGAACCCATTGAGCGAAAACGCCGTCGGGTTTCAGCACCTGCGCGGCGCGCTCATAAAACTCTGCCGTGAATAGGCTGGCAACACCAGCGATCCATGGATTCGAAGGCTCCGAAATGATGATGTCGTACTGTTTGCGCGTGATGTTCATATAACTCCGCGCATCGTCGTAAACGATATTCACCTTCGGGTTCTCGTAACTCTTTCGATTGATCTCGCCAAACCAGCGTCCTGCTCCCACCACGGCCGGTTCGATCTCAATGCAGTCAATTTCCTTGATTTGATCGAAAGCCGTAACCGCCCCTACAGTCACCCCTGAACCGTATCCGACGATCAGGGCGGACTCCGGCGATGGATGGTAGAACCCGGGCAGGTATCCAATCATCAATTGCGTCAACATATCGTCGCGATTGGAGGCGTCAACCTTTCCATTGGTCCGCAAACCCAAGTAGTTCTCGCCCCTACGCACCGAGATACTCGCGTTGTTTCCTTCCTTGAAGTACACCACATCCGTGTCCTCGTAGTGCTCGCTGATCGACAACTCCGGCCGCTCATCAAAACTTTCCGAATAGACGAGAATGCCTCGGTCCAACATATCGGGCTTCCAAAAGAACGCTCCACGCATCGAGATCGTCGACGTCAACAACAACACAAGAGCTATCCATTTGGAAACGCGCCCGGCGCCTTCAGTGAGAAGGAGCAGAGCTATAGCGGAGTTGAACAAAAGCCCGAGCAAAATCGTGCGCTCGGTTCCTATCAAGGGAATAAAGAGGAAACCCGCTGCCAACGACCCTGCTATCGCACCCAGAGTATTGATTGAATAGATATTTCCGATTCTCCGGCCTAAGACTTTCCGCCTAGTCGAGTACAGTTGGCTTGCAACAGGCAGTGTTGCGCCCATAAATATGGTCGCAAAAATCATTAGCGACGCGCACAGGAGAAATTGCGTCGTTAGAACTGCCGGGAAGGAGTAGAAGAGACCGCGCACCAGGGCGACGAGCAAGTACGGCGCTCCCAGATAACCAACAAGAAAGACGAAACCGCCGAATGCTACACCCAGCTGCATGACGCCCAGAAGCCGCAGGTCAGCGGATGGCCGAAACCGCCCGATCAAGGAACTGCCCAATGCAATTCCAACCAGGAATGTCACAAGCATGATCGAAAAGGCGTACGTTGAGCTGCCGATCATGGCCGTCAGCGCCCTCGTCCATGCGACCTCGTACAACATGGAAGCAAAACCCGAAACGGCCAGCGTCAGCAGGATCAGCCGATCGGAGATTGAATTCGCCTGAACCGCCTCTTCGGTCGTCGACGTTTCTTCCGGGACGCGGTCATCATCAGACATGTGGGTCTGAAGCCACAAAGCCGAAAAGCCAATGGCAATATTCAGAGCTGCGATGATGAAGGTCGAAGTAACATTGCCAAGAACGGGAATGAAAAACAGGGCCGCTACGAGCGTTCCAGCCGCTGCACCGAAGGTGTTCAATGCGTATAGAACACCGACTTTGCGTTCGACCTCGTCAATCGTGTGCGTGATGAATCGAGCCAGAACCGGAAGCGTTCCACCCATCAAGAACGTAGGGATCAATAAAACCGCAAAGCTGGTAATGAACCGGACGAGTCCGTTTCCTCCGGGGATCGTCGAGAGCGAAGGCGCCGCCGCCCAATAGAATGAATCCAGGGATCGAAAGATAAAGGGAACGACGGCGGCCGACAAGCCAACACCAATTTCAAGAATTCCGTACATCCGTAGGGGCGCCTCGGCGCCGTCCACGCGGCCTCCGATTTTCCAGCTTCCCAGAGCAAGACCGGCCATGAACGCGCCCAGGACAACGGCTATTGCATGCGAAGTATTGCCAAAAACAAGACCGGTGAGCCTGACCCAGATGACCTCATAGACCAAGCCGGAGGCCCCCGACAGAAAGAAAATGACGTAGAGAATAAATTGAAACCGTGAGGATTTTCCTGACATACGGCGGGGATTTTAGTCCTAAAGACGGGCCTTAGGTAAAAAAAAGGGCGGGGAGCTTTCTTCCTGAAAGTATGTCCCGCCCCGCAGCCTAAAGAGGGAGGCTGATGACGAAAGTCGTCCCGCGTGGTCCCGTCTGGACGCTGATCGAACCAGAGTGGTCTTCCATCACGCGCTTACTGATATAAAGTCCGAGTCCCGTTCCGTTCTCACCTTTGGTTGTAAAGAAAGGGTCGAATATATGGGGAAGGTCATCGGGCGAAATGCCTCCGCCTGTATCCGCAACGGAAAGTCGCAATTCTGAACCCTCGGTCTTTGCGCCGATAGTCAGAACGCGCCTGTGAGATTGCGCCATCGCTTCCGCAGCGTTTTGAAGAAGATTGACCAGAACCTGAATCACGTGCCACCGATCGACTTGAATCATCGGCAAGTCCGCTTCCAACTTGATATCGACGTCGATGTACTGGCCGTGAAAGTAAGGCTGCATGAATCGCAGGGCGTCTGAGATCAGCTCCGTCAGATCGCATCTTTCGAGAAGCGCAGTTCTCTTCCGGCTGAAGTCGAGCATGCGTTTCGCCATTTCTTCCACGCGGCGTGAAGCACGATCGATCACGTCAAAATTAGTCCGCAACGGATGATCGGAGGAAAGAGTTTCGTCGATAAATCGCAGGTGCCCCCGAATGAGCATCAGAGGATTTGTCACCTCGTGAGCGAAGCAGGCGGACAACTCACCGATCGTGATCAGACGCGAGAGGTGAAGCAAGTCTTCATTCGATGCGCGATTGGTAGAGCCGACCGTCGCCGCTCGTTCGAGAATTTCGCCTGCGATCTGGCTGAAGCTAACCAGCTTGCCAAGATCGTCGCCTTTGAATGCGCCCGGCCGTGAAGAATAGCCGATTAGCAAACCGACAGCGCGCTGTGAACGGGTCATCGGAACAGCAATGAGCCGCGAGTCGTCAACAACAACTGGGATGAGATCAGAAAGCTTTCGGACGAGGTCCACCGCCAGATCACCAGATGTATCGGTCCGCCCCGCCACAGCTCGAATCCGAATGGAGTCGGCTTCGAGTGTGGCTACTAAGGCGTAGTCGCATTGCAAGAGGTTCCGAACGCGAACCGCAACATCGTGATAAGGGCCCGAGCCTTCAAAGTCACCTTCATGTGTTTCCAAGACTTTGAGGTTGCGTCTCATTTTTGAATTCTCTGCTTCAGCCTAGCCAATATCGCTTCGACGCCGGACTGCGTCAGCTCAAATCCAGGAAATCGCGATATTTCTTTTGATGAAAACCCGTCGACGTAGTGCAGCTTGAAGACGAGCGCGTTCCGGCGTGCATTCTTTCGATCCGGATCACCATCGATAACACGTTCAACGTCGATCCAGGAGAGGATCGAGCTCAACGCGTTCGCATCAAAATCCGAGGACCTTGAGGATCGAGACTGGCTCTCGACACGTGCATCGTCGATAGGGACCAATTGTCCACGTCTCTTGTCGCTGCCGACTCGTCGCTGGTGATCGAACACCACCGAGGTAGCTGTTTTTGCCAAAAAAGCCATGACTGAAAACTCCGTGACGCCTCTGAACGAGCGAAGAATGCGTCCATCATGCTGAACAAGGCGTAGGTAGACTTCCTGAGCCAGATCCGGAACCAGGTCGGCGGCGTCCTCGTAGATGCTGCGGAGGCGAAGTGCGCGCATCAGATAGAGGAAGATCAGGCCTTGAAAGCGCTGTTGGAACTTGTCCCAAAGAGCGCGGTCGGTCAGCTTCCTTCCGCATTCCCGAAGGAGATCTGCGGCCGATGCGTCATCGTCATCCGGACGCCGGAACCTAATTACGGAATTACTCATATTTCAATGTGCGAGTCTCTGTAGACGGAATTGGGCTTCCGAAGCCCATGGGGAATTCTTGTCCAGTTCGAGGTATTTCCTCCATTGAGACTCTGCCTCAGCGTTTGCCCCGGACCTTTCGTAGAAAACCGCCCAATTGAACACCGCTGGTGCAAACGTTGCGTTCAGGTCGAGCGCGTGTCGAAATTCCACGGCCGCCTTCTGCATATATTCATCGCCTCCGCTTTCCAGGTAAGCGACGCCGAGATCATTGTGGACCTGGGCAGCTGCGCCGACTTCCTGCTCGGCCATTTCCAAGTAGGCGATGGCTCTAATGAAATCCTTCTGAAGCAGGTAGAAACGGCCCATTTGATGGCTATCGGCCGAAAGGCGAGTCATCTCGCCTGCCAGCAGCCCGTAGGCGACTTCTTTGTCTTCCACACCGCGTGTTCGCACAAATGGCAGATGCGGTTGATCGGATAGGCGTGGCTCAAACGGGCGGGCCTGGGACAGGAGCAACTGAACCACTTCCCCTGCCGATTCAGGCTCCGTCGAGCGCATAACGCCGATCCTAACTGACACGATTCCAATAACCAGACCCGCCGCCACAGCGGCGACAGTCAGAAACCAGCGCCGCCTTACTTCTCTGCGGCCGCCCATGACGCGTTCGGGCCTCGATTGGGCCCATTGCTGTGTGATGGCTTGGATATCGACAGCTTCCTGCGAAGTTACGTCCTCATCCAGAAGGCGCATGAAAAAGCCCAACCTATGACGGCATTCATCACAAGCTACCAGGTGGACCTCGCTGGCCGCTTTGATTACCGGATCCAGCCCGCCTTCGAGGTATTCCGCCAGGGTATCCTCCGTTAAGCAACGGCCATGATCCATCGTGTTGCCACTCACCGTTATTTGCCCTCCTGAAACAGAAAGACGCAAAACCACAGCAAAAACCTGCAAAAAACTTTCTGAGCAATTTTCTTGTGCGTGTTTCGAGCTTGGTTTTACGTCTTCTTATTCCAAAGGCATTCGATTGGGCCGGCTGAAATAGGATTCCAGACCGACGCCATTCAAGCCAAAAAACGAGACTCAATCCAACAACTCAAAACCAAAACAAATAAGGAGCAAACAATGAATCGACGTGAATTTGTGGGTGCCCTCGGCGGCTTTAGTGCGCTTTCAATGATGAACGTTCGCGCGGCTTTCGCGGAAGGTACGACTTCTCTTTATGTAAAGGGACTTGTCATGTTTGACTTCGACAATCCGGAGTTTGTCCGTCTGGGCTTTCCTAAGGCCCCAGGACACAAGGCGACGTTGTCGATCATTCCCGAGAGCGGAACAAAGCGATCCATGACCTTTAAAGGCCGGGGCGCCGTCGATGCCACGAACGCAACGTACGTTGGCAAACCTAAGATCTTTACCCCAGAACTGGTTCGAATGAAGGAGCTCTATGGAAGCTCGGTTAAATCGAAGGTCGATAAGTGCCCTAGCGTCATCACCATTCCGGCGACCGCAATCCGGTCGGTCTCCACGGCTGAGCTCAGCAAGGCTCGATACGCCTTTGCACGAACGGACAACGGCGCCGATGTGACTTCCTTTAGAACCCGCCAAGTTGCCGAAACAATCAAGATTGAACTATCATCGGCCTGCACTCTGACGTTGGAAGATGGAAAATTTTCGATTCCGCTTCAGACTGCCCGTGAATTGCGCGTCGAATACGCGCCGGACAACATTGAGGGCATGGACGCTTATGCGGACCACTTCCATCATTACTTTACTTACGTTGAGCGTCCGGCGGCGCTCGATTTTGATGTCGTTCCTAGAAAACTGGGCGGAAACAACGCACCGACTCCGAGAGTAGGCAACCAGTTTGCTGCCTCGGCGGTTCTGGATCTGTGGCCGTTCTGCTTCCCGCTCGCAATGAATGAATAGTTTGGATGCTGGGCAGACGACAAGGGGCGAGGAAAAAGTTCCGAAAATGGATAATACTTAGCGTTTCTGCGCTCCTTGTCGGCTCCACACTGCTCGGAATTTCGGGACTTGCCTGGGACTCGCTTTCCGAGCATCGCATCTCCGGCCTGATCGAATCCACGCATAATCAACAGCGTCCAGGAGGCGGCCGGCTCTTCGGTGCGACATATAGCACCGGAGAGGAACAACGACCGACTCAGCTAGAACTCGGACGAGCTCAAATACTCCTTCTCAGTCTTCACAATCGCCCGAAGTATCAGCGCCTTCAAGGAGAACTTTATCTTGGTTCGGGCGATTGGAAGGCGGCCTCGGATATCCTGTCGGAGATTCCTACGGCGGCGCAAGACGCCAGAGTGCTCAACAACCTGGGTGTCGCTTATCTTGCGCTTGCCGCCAAAGACTCCACCCAATTATTTCGGGCATGGGATTGTTTTGAGCGCGCCTCAAAAATGTCCCCGAGCGCCCTGGAGCCAAGATTCAACCTGACCGTGCTTTTCCGAAAACTTCGGCTGTCTCACCTTGCCGCCCAAGCGTTGCAGCAGTATCAGACTCTCGACTCCACCTCCCCCTGGCTCGTCGAACTGACGCGTTCCGAAGAAGCCGGCCCAGGAGATGTCACGTCGCAACTTGCCGAGGCGCTTGCTGCGGGAGACAGAGTGAAAGCCCAAAGGTTGTTCGAATCCGATCCCGAATTCTGGCGGCGGGTAGCGATGCGGTACGGCTTGCAAAACGGCGCGGAATCCGAGGCAGTGGTCAAGTTCATCGCCGAGCAGATCGAGCGACTGTATGGCGATCGCACGATCGCCGAAATGCTTAAACCTCTCTTTACCGAAGACCGCGAACGAGTAGTTGCCGTGCGCCGTCTTGTTCAGACTGGCGCGGAACTTTACCTTCAAAGCAACATTCGCGGAAGCCTTCAAGCCTATGCGAAAGCAGGCAAACTTGTCCGAGAAACAAAGTCAGTCTTCGATCGTTCTTGGATCGAGTTAAACAGAGTCGACTCCGAGATCCGCGCCGGAGACTTCGAGTCTGCTCAGGAAACCTTGAAACAGCTCGTCTCCGACGCCGAGAAACACAAGTTCAAATGGCTGGTTGGAAGAGCTTTATCGATAAACGGATCGACGGTGAGATTGACGTCGGGCTACGTCGAAATGATGGACTTGTTGTCCAAAGCGGAAAAAGTGTTGGTCGACGCAGGTGCGCCCGGTGATTCCGTTCGCGCGTTGTACTACCTCGCAGCATACAGGCTATACGGCGGCGATTACGATGAGAGTCTCCGAGTGGCGTACAAGTGTCTGAATCTTACAAGTGAATCCGATATGGTTCGGCTATCATCTTTATATTGGTTAATGGGCGCCGTCCTCTACAAGAAAGGTCTGACAGAGAAGTCTGTTCAGTTTCAAATCGAGTCACTTGAGCAGACGCAGCAGACAAAGAACCCGGCTCTCATTTCGGCGGCCGCCTCCACTCTTGCTCTCTTGTACGAATCAACCGCTTATTCAACCGAGGCGGAAAAATACTTAAGAACCGCCGAAGATGCTTTCGATAAGGTTCAACCTGGAATGGAGAGAATT
>CAZIPZ010000021.1:24275-27509 GCA_964541075.1 uncultured Solibacteraceae bacterium
AACTCTCCATCACCCTTCTTAAGGGAAGAATGGACATTAATCGGCGGCGCTATGCGGATGCCGAAGCCGCGCTCCTTAAGAACCTCGAAATCTTCAACGAAATGCCGCTGCCACTTCTGTACTTACGGTCGCAGTCTTTGATGCTGCTGGCCCGCGCTCAATCCGAAACTGGACGTCCTGAGCAGGCCAAGCTTACGTTTCGCGACGCTGTTCAATTGGTTGAAAACGATGACCTCTATCTGAAGGCGGAAAAGACGCGCTTGACCTTTGACGACGAGCGAAGAGACCTTTACGATTCCGCCATTGAATTCGAATACGGTCACGGGGATGAGGCTGCCGCCTGGACGTATGTGCAAAAGTATCGAGCAAAGATGTTTTTGGAGTTTCTGGCCCAATTCAATCCGGATGTCCAAGCCACCCGTGGTGATGCCGTCGACAAAGACGCAGTTCAAAAAGGAATTGGCAAGAACGTTCAGATTATCGAATACGTTCTGCTGAAGAACCGGTTGCTGATCTGGGTGACCACTGACGCCAGGTTCGCATCGCGGTCTGTTGCGATATCGCGAACGGCGCTAGAAGCAAGGGTGCAGGAAATTCTCGTCAAACTTCGTAAAGGCGACGACGTCGATCTGCTCTCCGAGGAACTTGGAAATCTTCTGATCGCGCCCGTGATCGACCTTTTGGCGCCGGATCGAACCATTGCAATTATTCCCGACCGCGCCTTGCATGGCCTGCCATTCGCTGCGCTCCGCCTCTCGAACAAGCCAGGTTATTTCATAGAGCGGCAGCCGATTCTGGTGAGTCCCAGCCTAACACACCTCCTGGCAGCAACTTCCCTGAGGCCGAATGCCGGTTCTGCGGTTGGATTTGGATCTCAAGGAACGGATCTTTCGGAAACGAGAGAGCTGAACTCTCTGCGTCAGACGTATCCGAAAGTCATCACCTACTTGGGCCCACAGGTCGACAAAGCAACGTTCCTTACAGCAATGAGTAGCGCACCGATATTTCATTATGCCGGCCACTCGGCCACAGACGCCGTGGATCCACTCCGATCCGCCATACTTCTCGATGGCAATCGCTACGGACCGAACAGCATTACAGCCGTGGACGTCGCGAATCAGCGGATGCCGCACAATGCTCTAGTGGTGCTGTCTTCGTGTGATTCTTCAATTGGCAACTCCAAAGATGGGGTCGGCATGCGGGGACTGACGTCCGCTTTTTTGATCAGCGGCGCCGGATCTGTAGTCGGCTCTTTGTGGCCTGTTGAAGCGTCGAGCACCTCGGAACTAATGATTCGGTTCCATCGCACCTTTGCCACAAACGGCCTCGCTGTGGCCCATGCGCTTCGGAGGTCACAGATGGAATTTATCAAGTCCTTCCCTGACCGTTCTCATCCTTACTATTGGTCCGGTTTCACCGTTACGGGAAACCTGAGCGCCTTGCGTTGAAGCTTCACTGGAGCTTCCGGAGCGGTTTTTGGGATAGCACGTCTAACTCCTCATGATCAGAAATTTCGTGAGAACCTGTGATCTTTGTCACAGGGAAATTGCTTCGGGCCAATACCATCAGCGGAATGCCGATCCTGAAGGACTGGATTTTCTGGTTGTATTACTCGAAAACCAGGACGAAGGGATCGAAATCAGCGAAAATCCGGATGGCACCGTTGCAGTCGACACCTGCAAAAGCTGCTACATGCGAATGAGCTTCATTCATAGCTACGCCACAAATTAATCCCAGGGAATCCAGAAACCTCTCCGGTTCTTTTGCCGGTTTCCAGCGCCTAGGCTTCTGCGCACCCCAATTTTATTAAACGGGACAGTTTTAGGGCTGGGAGTAGAAGAAATGTGATCAGTCATTCCAGTATATGCCTCCCTAACGTGCAAACCAGGGCCGCACCGGCTGCTTCCGAATAGAAAACCCTGCATTTTTAGTTCGCGCTGCAGCACTTCTGGTTCGCGGCCGTGCGTTTTCAGTTCGCGCCGCGACACTGTTCATTCGCAACACAACGTTCTCGTTTGGCGCCGCCTCTTTTCATTAGAACGGCATGCGTTTCCGCTTGAAAACATTTTTTCTGGGATGCGGTTCCGGGAGTACAAGGAATGTTGGTGAAGAACGAACGTTATCTGGATTGAACGGTTCCTAAGCTGAGCGAGCCAGGTGAAGCGGCGGGGCGCTAGGGGCCTTTTTTTGGACCAGGAACCGATAGGGCGCGAGAACGGAATGCACCGAAGCGAATCGTGTTTGCGGCGGCGCAAACGCGATGAGGGCCGCTGCTAATGGAATTTGCGACGCGGCAAACCGGTTTACGACGGCGCGAACACTGTTCTCGTCGCCGCGAATGCAATCTAGACTTTCGCCAATCGAGAATGCCATGCGTCCGAAGCAAAACAACTGCTGACAAGCGAGCTGATGCGCACTTTTAGAGGCTGTGCAGCCTCCGCTGACGGCGCAACGGCCTAAATACGCGTGAGAAATGTATGGCTTCACGGCCTTCAAGAAGAACAGGAAAGGCCCACGCTGACATTTTGACGCTTCTTGTATCGCTTTTTGAGCAGGAGCTTGTGGGAAACAGCCACAGGGCAAAATAGGTGTACAATCCCTGCCCATGCGGTCCAACGGCATTTGGGCAAACATCTTTCGGATGGGGCCGAGGCGGGTGTCGCTTGCGGAAATTCTCCACAACATTCCCCTTTTTAGCGAACTGACGCCCAAGGAGCTCCGCATTCTCGAACGGGTCGTCCATGTCCGCACATATCGCACCGACGAGCGAATCTTTGTGGAGACGGAACCCGGCGCCGGAATGTACGTGATCAAATCCGGACGCGTGGACATAGTGCTCAAGCAGAAGTCGGAACACCCTCTCATTCTGGCCGAGCTCGAAGCAGGGGATTTCTTCGGTGAAATGGCTTTGCTTGGCGACACCGCGAGATCTGCAACGGCTGTCGCGAGAGAGACGTCGGAATTGATAGGGTTCTTTCATCCCGACTTAGTCGAGATCATCAATCTTCATCCCGGAACAGGCGCCAAGATCAGTTTCGGGCTCGCCAAAACCCTGGCGGATCGCCTCCGATTCACTAACACTCAATTGCAGGATATTTGGGATATCCGGGGACATCATGAAGAGCCCATTAGGTGATTTTGCCGTTAGACTGCTGGCATTTTCCTTGGTCGTTATCGTTCTGGTCCTCGTGTATTTCGCCATCCAGATTCTGTTGGTTCCTTTTGTCGCTGCGT
>CAZIPZ010000022.1:0-27268 GCA_964541075.1 uncultured Solibacteraceae bacterium
TACATTAATGCGAAGCGCCTCCTAAGCCCTTTGAAGTACCGGCTGTGCGTGATACGCCGCGGAGTCAAGCCACGGGAAAGGCAACGCCTTCTCGAAGAGATACGCTCTGGGGAAGTGCAGATCATCATTGGAACCCACGCTCTTATCGAGGAAAACGCGGTGTTCAAAAGACTCGGGCTCGTCATTGTGGACGAACAGCACCGGTTCGGTGTGGTGCAGCGCCTTCGTCTGATGGCCAAAGGCGAGCATCCGAATACTCTGGTCATGACAGCGACTCCGATCCCGCGAACGCTCGCCATGACTTTGTATGGAGACCTGGATCTATCCGTCATCGATGAAATGCCTCCTGGCCGTTCGCCCATACGCACAGTTCATATGATCGACAGAGATCGCGACCGCATGCACCGCATCATACAACCAGAAATTGCTCGGGGCCGCCAGGCGTACGTTGTATATCCCGTTATTGAGGAATCTGAAAAACTGGATTTGCGTTCCGCGACGGATGGCTTCCAAAAGTTGTCGGAGAACTTCAAGGACCGGCGGGTCGCTCTCCTGCACGGTCGCATGAAAAGCGCTGAAAAGGAAAGCGTCATGCGGGAGTTTGCCGCGGGCGATATCGACATTCTGGTTGCAACAACTGTTATTGAAGTCGGGGTTGATGTCGCAAACGCAACCATCATGGTCATTGAACACGCCGAACGATTCGGTCTTGCCCAGCTTCATCAGTTGCGTGGCCGCGTGGGCCGTGGGCGTCATCAGTCGATGTGCATTCTAATGACGCCGAATCGAATTGGGGATATTGCGCTGCATCGGATTCAGGCGATGACCGCCACGACAGATGGCTTTCGCTTAGCCGAGGTGGATCTGAAGCTTCGCGGCCCTGGGGAAATGGCCGGCACAAAACAATCCGGAATACCGGAATTTCGCATAGCGAATTTGATCACCGACGAAGCATTGCTATCCCTCGCGAAGAAAGAGGCTGAGCAGTGGATAAGCCGAACCGAAGAGCGCGAAAAACTGATCCAGTCCATTTCCGCCAGGTCGCGTTTGGCGACGGTCGGCTGAGGCCCATGCGAATAATTGCTGGACAATTCAAAAGCCGGCGGCTGAAAGGCGCGCCGCCGTCAGGCATTCGCCCGACCAGCGACAAGCTCCGTGAGACCGTCTTCAACATTCTAGGATCGCGTGTCGGCGGTTCGCGCTTCCTCGACGGGTTTGCGGGAGTCGGCGCGATCGGAATCGAAGCTTTAAGCCGCGGCGCGGCGGATGTGTATTTCGTCGACCAGTCACGAAAGGCGTGCCGCATGATCCGTGAGAATCTCGAATCACTTGACGTTAAGGAAGGTTATCGAATTCTTGAAATGGATCTCGGCAGGGCTTTGGACGTGTGCTCTCGCGCTGGCGCCAAGTTCGATATCGTTTTTCTCGATCCGCCCTATGATCAGAAGAACCTCTACGATTCTTCGTTGAGCTTGATTTCCGCGAAAGGACTGCTTGCGCCGGGGGGTATAGCTGTCCTCGAGCATTCAAAGCGCTTGGATCTTCCGGATCGGGCTGCACGCCTTAAAAAGACGAGATCACTTGTGCAAGGTGATGCAGCACTGGCATTCTACGAACCGGAGGATTCGTGACGACCAGGGCAATATATCCAGGATCATTCGATCCCCTCACATTCGGGCATATCGACGTCATCGAACGCAGTTCACGGCTCTTCGACAACGTCGTCGTTGCAATACTTACGAATGCTCAAAAAGCGCCGCTTTTCAGCGTAGAGGAGCGGATCGAGATTATGTCGGAAACGCTGAAGCCTAAGTTTTCAAATGTGGAGCTCGATGTATTTACCGGCCTGCTCGTGGACTATGCCAAACAGAAGAGGGCGCAAGTCATTGTTCGCGGCATCCGGGCAGTGACGGATTACGAATACGAGTTCCAAATGGCCCTCATGAATCGCAGACTTGAGCCGGCTATTGAAACTGTCTTCATGATGCCCGCGGAAAATTATTCATATTTAAGTTCGCGGCTCGTTAAGGAAATCGCGGAATTGGGCGGATCGGTGGCAGGTCTTGTTCCGGACGTTGTCGAGCAGCGGTTGAAGCAACGCTTTCAAAGGGAAAATAAATAAAGTGAAGTTGGCCAAAAGAATTTCTCGCATTTCCGTATCACAAACAATGGCAGTCGCAGAATCGGCCGTCAAACTCAGGGAGCAGGGTTTTGATGTTGTGGACTTCGGCCCCGGCGAACCGGATTTTCCAACACCGGAGAACATCAAGCAGGCCGGCATCCGTGCACTGGAGGCGAATTTTACAAAGTACACCGCTGCAGGCGGCATTAAGGAATTAAAGAAAGCCATTGTTGAGAAACACGCTGCCGACTTCGGCTCGCGCTTCGACATCAATGAGTGCCTCGTCAATGTCGGCGCCAAGCATTCCATATTCAACGTGTTTTCGGCAGTGATGGAAGAGGGGGATGAGGTTATCATCCCGACGCCGTACTGGGTGTCATTCGCGGATATAGCTCGATACGTCGGATCGAGCCCGGTCTTCATTCATACCAAGGAAGCAGAAGGATTCCGTCTGACATCGGAAATGCTGGAAGCTTCGATTACTCCACGCACGCGTCTTATCGTTGTGAATTCGCCCAACAATCCAAGCGGCGCCGTTCTGGACGATGTTGAATTTTCCCGCATAGCACGGGTCTGCCATGAACGGAACATCTACCTGTTGTCGGATGAATGCTATGCCAAGTTCCTTTATGACGGCCGCAAGCCGTTCTCAATAGGTTCGGAACGGGAGTTGAAGAACACCATCGTTATCGCCGGATCGCTTTCGAAAACGTATGCGATGACTGGATGGAGAATCGGCTATCTGCTGGCCGCTCCCGAGATCATCCAGTCCGTATTGAAGCTCCAGAGCCACTCCACCTCGAATCCCGTGTCATTTTGCCAGAAGGCCGCCATCGAAGCGCTGATGGGTCCGCAGGATTCCGTTGTCGCAATGTTGGCGGAGTACGGTCGGCGGCGGAAGTATGCACTCGATAAGGTTCGTGCAATCCCAGGCGTGCGGTGCGCGGAGCCCGGGGGCGCATTCTATTTATACCCCAATATTTCCTCATCGTTTACTCGCGGCGTTCGCGACACCCTGGACTTTGCTGTGCGGTTGCTCCAGGAAAAACACGTAGCCGTGGTTCCGGGAGAGGCATTCGGAACCACGGATCACATTCGTATTTCGTACGCAACATCGATGGAGCAGCTCGACAAGGGCCTAACGCGTATTGCAGACTTCATGTCCGGACTGTAGGGCGGAGCCTATTCGACAATAGCTTCAGCCTCAATCTCGACGAGCATTTCCGGTGAGATCAGCCGGCTTACTTCCACCATGGCCGTGGCCGGCCGTATCTCGCCGAAGATTTCCCCGTGCGCCCGGCCATACTTTTCCCACTCCGCGATGTTCGTCACAAAAAGGCGTGTGCGGACGACGTCCCGCAGTGATGCACCGGCGCGTTTCAGCGCGGCTTCGATGTTTCGCAGAGCTTGAATCGTTTGCGCGTGAGGGTCGCCGATGCCGACGATCTGTCCGTCACCGCCACTGGCCGTGGTGCCCGATACATGAATCACATTGCCCACGCGTACGGCCCGCGAGTATCCGATCACCGGCTCCCATTTGCTTCCCGTCTCGATATTTGTTCTAGCCAATTATTCCCCCTTTTCCCGCCCTATTTCTGGCAGAGACCGCAATTTCTGAACCGTAGAAATTGAGGTCTGTCCCCGAAATGGGCCTGTCCCGGTTCCCAGGATCTTTCGTGTCAGCGACGAGATTGGCGCGCTTTCGGCGCGTTTCCATTCGTATCCTTGAGTCTGTTCCAAACTTCCGCGGTAGACGCTCACATCCAGCCGATGATGGGTGACCGTATGCCGACACTCACCAATCTTATAGAACTTTCCAGACGGCAAGTCGGTGAAAACCGGAAACTCCCACATACCGTCCACACATCGCATCAAGTATTGCTTGCCCTTCTGTTGAAGAACAGCGAACAGATGCACGTACACCGTCGCCGGGCGCTTCTTCACCACCGGGATCTGTGTTTGAATGCCTTGACGGAATGCCTCACAGTAGGTTTGAACCGGGCAGAGCAAGCACCGTGGAGACTTGAAAGAACATAGCGTTGCACCCAGCTCCATCAACGCTTGATTGACGACTCGTGGCTCACCGCGATGCGCAAGCTCAGCAGCTGCAATCCATAAGGCTTTCGAATTTTCGCCGCTCCATCCGTTGATACGGGACAGGACTCTGCGTACATTTCCGTCAACGATCGGGTACGGCTTGTTGAATGCGATGCTGAGAATCGCGCCCGCCATGTACGGACCAATGCCCGGCAAATCGATCAAATGGTCGTAGTTGTCCGGTATCCGACCGCCGTACTTCTCAACGATGTCCTTGGCCGCAGCCATAAGGTTTTTCGCCCGCCGGTAGTATCCCAATCCCGACCAGAGGGAAAAGACCTGGTGCTCTTCAGCTGAAGCTAACGCCTGGACCGTTGGAATTTCTTGAATGAAGCGCCGATAGTAGGGAAGGGCCGTCTCGACTTGCGTCTGCTGAAGCATCACCTCGGAAATCCAAACCTCATATGGGTCGTAGGAAGTGCGCCAAGGCAGGGGCCGCCGGCTTTCGTGAAACCAGACGGCCAGTGCATCGAGCATTATCGGCGAGCGAGGGCTGCGGCTTCCTTCATTTCGTTCTCAACCTTCTTTATCTCGACGAGATGCGTGGGATTGAACGGAAGCGATGGATAGTAGCAGTTGCTTTCATGGGTGCAATAGCAGCCGTTTGCAACTGTTTCCCTGCGGCCGTCCATGACGGGCGAGTACCACAGTTTGGAGAAGTCCCAATCGTAGTCTCGCAGGTTTCCGACAGCAGGCAGAATTTCGCAACTGGAGAGCGTCCCTTCGTCGTAGATGACGGCCCCGGCAGTTCCAGCCCAACATTGCAGCTGAGGGCGGCCCTCGAAGGCCGTTTTTGCAATGAGGTCGTGCATATAGACATCGATAGCGGCTTTAAAGAAACCCGCATCGCCAGTGTAGTTGTTCTTGATTAACGCGTGCCGCGAATCCTCGCTGATGCGATGGGCAAGCTCGTTGTATCGAGCCTTGTCGATAATGAGCTCCCTCGGGCGCGCTGAAGGTGGACGGATGTAATTGATGTTCACCTTGTCTGGCTTCAGGTCGTGTTTCAAGAAGTCATACCACTCGAAGATTCGATCCTGATTGCTGTTCATGAAGCATGTACAGGTTTGAATATCGAGGCGGGGATGCTGCTTTTTGATTTCCTGAAGTTTTCGAGCGGTATCGATGACGATATCCCAGCTGCCGGGCTTTTGCCGGATGCTCTCGTGATCCGCTTGAACACCATCGATTCCCAGCGCAACGGTCACGTTCAGATTCGGACACTCTTGCAGGATGCGCGTGACGTCCGGAATGATCCGCTGCTGAATCTGCCCATTGGACATCAGGTAGATCGATTCAAGCCTGTTGTTCCGGTAAAAGGCGCTCGCAATTTCAGGAAGGTCTTTACGGGTGAACGGTTCCCCTCCTGCGATGATCAAAACGCCGAGGTTAGCGCCCAGAGTTTCGCTGATCCGCTCCACGTTGCGCGTGGTCATTTGAAGTTTCTTCCGCTCTTTGTCATCGAGTTCGTCCGTGAAGAAACAATGCACGCACCGCATATCGCATACTGATGTAATAAGGACGTTCAGCAAAATCGGCGCAAACGGCCGTCCGGTCGCCATCCGGGCGTATCGCTTGAGAATTTCTTTGTGATGGAATTCCATGGTCTTTCTGGGGTGTCCTTCGTTTAACGCCATCAAGTATACAGGCTTTTGGCGGGTCTGTCCTGAAACCGGATTGGATGAAAGTCGAGAACTGGTTGATTAGGCGTTAGCCATCAATCAGTTTTCGACTTTCTTTGGAGCGCTTGCCTACGGGCGGTTGTTCGATATCGGGTCGGCCAGGGGCGCCATGTACCCCTGTTTGGACCGAACCGTCAATTTCGGAAAATCCTTAGGTGCGGTCACTTTGATGGCGACTTCGCGCCATGTCCCGTCAAGCTTGCGGTTGGTTGGCGAGTATCCGATCGTATAGTGGCTGCGCAGATCATGCGCAATACGCGCGCAAAGATCTTCCACGTCCTCGATCGACTTTGGAAAGTACGCTTGACCTCCGGTGATCTCAGCCATCTTCACCAAAGCTTCCTTCGCCCTCTTTGAAGGCGATTTCTGGAAGAGGCTTCCGCGCTGATCGTTTTCCTCCAGGAGACCGATTGCATACAGCGTGACCTTCGACTCACGTAGAATATCGATGACCTTATTCAAACCGTACTTGCTCGCATTGTCTTCGCCGTCGCTAACCAGCAGAATCGCTTTCTTGTCTTTCTTCGCTTTCGGCATCATCTCGGTGATGCCGAGATAAAGAGCGTCATAGAGCGCTGTCTCTCCCCGAGTATCGACGTTATCCAGCGCATCAATCAGGTCTCCGATGCTTCCTGTAAAATCCTGTTCAAGATAAGCGGAGTCGTCGAAATTGACGATGAAGGTCTCGTCTTCAGGATTGCTTTCGCGTACGAACGCGAGCGCGGCGCTGTTCACGCGTTCGCGCTTGTTTCGCATGCTGCCGCTGTTGTCTATAACCAACCCGAGGCTGAGCGGGATGTCTTCATGCTTGAAGAGGGAGATCGTCTGGGGGACTTTGTCTTCGAAAACCTGGAAATGCTCCTTATTTAAGCCGTCCACCGGCCGTCCATCTTTGTCGAGCACGGAGATGGGAAGCTGCACCAGTTCGACATCCACGCTGAGCGTGAAATCGTCGTTTTTCTGTTCGGTCTTCGCAGCAGGCCGGTCTTGAGCATTCTGCGCAGCCAGGGCGAGAGATGTTAAAAGAACGATGGATAGAGAGATTATCGATAAACGCATTGTTCAACCTGGTGGTCAGGACTGAGCTCCATGCTCAGGACACTTTTCTTCTAATGACACCTGCTTACTTGCTGATCGCAGCGTCGCCGACCGGCGCGTAGTATCCGGACTTAGCGCGAACGTTTAGCGGGGGAAGTCCTTTTGGAGCGTTGATCTTGACCCTGAGTTTTCGCCATTTTCCGTCTTTGGCGGTGTTGGTTGATGAATAGCCGATGACGTACTGATTCTTCAACTCAACCGCAATCTTCGTGCAGATGTCTTGCAATTCGTAAACCGATTCCGGAAAGAATGCTCTGCCGCCGGTAAGATCGGATAGTTCTTCGATCAGAGCCTGACCTGTGCGACCGGCAGCCAGCTGGGAGTTCCAGTCGTTCACGATGCCGATTGCATAGATTTGAATGTCCTGCTCTTTCACGAATTCTTTGACGTTGGAGAAGGTGTAACGGCTGCGATTGTCTTCGCCATCGGTGATCAGCAGCAGGGCCTTCTTCGGATTGCTGCCTTCCTTGAGCTTTTCAAGCCCGAGGTAGACGGAATCGTACATTGCGGTCATGCCCTTGGCTGGAGCAAAAATCAGGTGATTTTGAAGCTTCGTAATGTCCGTGGTGAAGTCTTCGGCGATTTCCGGACGGCTCGCAAACTCGACCAGAAAATATTCGTCATCCGGGTTGCCGCTCTTGAGGAAGGTGACTGCCGCGTCGCGCGCCACTGAGAGTTTTTCTTTCATGCTGCCGCTGACGTCGAAAATGATTCCCAGACTCATGGGCACGTCTTCCGCGGAAAAATAGGAGATCTGCTGTTCCAGCTTGTCTTCCCAGAGTTGGAAGTGTTCCGCTTCCAGCCCGGTGACATAGCGATTTCTCGGATCAGTAACCGTGGCATTGACCAGAACCAGGTCGACATCGACCTTCAGCGTTTGATCCTTGCCGGCCGGAGTATTTTCGTTGCCAGGTTGGGCTTTGGAAGTATTTTCGGAGCCGGAGTTTTGGTCTTGCTGAGCGCGTCCGGCAGACAGCGAAACCATGACTGGAAACGTAATCAGCAAAATGCCAATCGCCAGGATCTTGCTCTTTGTGCGAGCCATGCGCCCTTTCCTCCTTGGAGTGGACGGAACCTGTGTCGGTTAAACCCCTATTAGAGTAGCGACATTATAGTACAGAGTTCCCAGGATGCAACCCCAAGAGAATTTCTCCTAAGTCTCAATTCCACTTCGTACCGTGCAACTTCCATTCCAAGAAAGGGACCTCTACTGTCCTCACGCCTCGTGGTAAGATGAATCGCGGTGTTTGATGAAGTTTGATACCGCAATTGCAATCATCCCTGCACGCTTTCAGTCCACTCGTCTCCCCGGAAAACCCCTGATTGAAATCGAAGGAAAATCCCTGATCGAATACGTCTACCGGCAGGTCGCGCAGGCGGAACTTGTTCATGAGATTGTTGTGGCTACAGACGATTCCCGGATCGCGCAGACCGTTGAACGGTTCGGCGGAGCCGTGAGGATGACCCGGAATGACCACCAGAGTGGAACTGACCGTCTTGCCGAAGCTGTCGAAGACTTGGATCCGGATGCGCTCGTTGTGAACGTCCAGGGGGATGAACCATTGATTGAACCATCCGTCATCGATAGCGCAATAGCTGCGGCGCGCATCGGGGATGCCGACATCGTCACTCTCATGACGCGTCTCGAAAACCCTGGCGACATCCGGGACGCCAGCCGCGTGAAAGTCGTCGTTGACCGGAATAGTCTCGCTCTTTATTTTTCTCGATCTCCAATTCCGTCGGAAGGGACCTGTTTTCTCCATCTCGGCCTGTACGTTTACCGGGTTGGTTTCTTAAGAAGGTTTACGAAGTTGGAACGAACCCCATTGGAACGCGCAGAACGCCTTGAGCAATTGCGCGCTCTTGAACACGGATATCGCATCAGAGTGGTCGAGGTCGAAAGCGAGTCATGGGGCATCGACACGCCGGCTGACCTTGAAAGGTTCAGAACGCTGCTCGCAAGCAGCCCGAACGCGGAAGGGTTGCTGACTTCACGAGGGAATGACCATGCATAACATGGATAAAAAGTTCATTTTTGTAACCGGAGGCGTCGTTTCATCCCTGGGAAAAGGCTTGGCGGCGGCATCCATTGGATGCCTGCTCGAAAGCCGCGGCTTCAGTGTGAGTCTGTTGAAGTTCGATCCATATCTGAACGTGGATCCGGGAACGATGAGTCCCTATCAGCATGGTGAAGTCTTCGTCACCGACGACGGCGCTGAGACTGACCTGGATTTAGGCCACTACGAGCGATACACACACGCGGAACTCACTCGAAAAAACAACCTCACCACGGGCCGGATCTACGAAACGATCATCCAGAAGGAGCGTCGGGGAGACTACCTCGGCAAGACGGTTCAGGTCATTCCTCATGTCACCAACGAAATCAAGGCGGCTGTCCACCGCGTGGCCGAAAAGGTCGATATCACGATCGTTGAAATTGGCGGCACCGTCGGCGATATCGAATCGTTGCCTTTCCTGGAAGCCATTCGCCAGATGCGCCAGGACGTCGGCCGGGATAACTGTCTATTCATTCATTTGACCCTCGTTCCCTATATCGCGACCGCCGGTGAACTGAAAACGAAACCTACACAGCACAGCGTCAAGGAACTACTCGAGATCGGAATCCAGGCAGACATTTTGCTCTGCCGGACGGATCGATTTTTGTCGCATGACATGAAATCGAAGATCGCGCTCTTTTGCAACGTGTCGGAGAAAGCAGTGGTCACGGCCAAGGATGTGGCCAGCGTTTATGAGGTTCCGCTCGTGCTCGCTGCCGAAGGACTCGACGATGAAATCGTGCAGCTCCTTCATCTTCCCAAAACGGAGCGGCGAATGCAGGACTGGAGTGCACTCGTTGAACGGGTGCACAATCCGCTGGATGAAGTACTCATCGGCGTGGTCGGGAAGTATGTGGAACTGGAGGACGCATACAAGAGCCTTCGCGAAGCCCTCATTCACGGCGGCCTCGTTCACAACCTCCGCACAAAGATTCACTGGATTGAAGCGGAGAGTCTCGAAAACAACAATGACCCTTTATCGCTCCGGCAATTCGACGGCATCCTTGTTCCTGGCGGTTTTGGCAAGCGCGGCATTCCTGGAATGGTTCGCGCCATTCAGTATGCGCGCGAAGAGAAGGTTCCTTATTTCGGCATTTGCCTGGGCATGCAGTGCGCCGTCATCGAATACGCGAGAAATGTCTGTGGCCTGAAAGCCGCCAATAGTACAGAGTTCGATACGAATACCCCGAACCCCGTCATTTATAAATTGAGGGACCTGTTGGGCGTCGACACGATCGGCGGCACCATGCGGCTCGGCGCGTATCCAGCCAATTTGAAGCCGGGCTCGCTAGCCAACCGCATCTATAAATCCGCTGTTATTTCGGAACGCCATCGTCATCGATACGAATTCAACCGGCAGTTTGAGAACACCTTAGTCGACAACGGACTTACTATTTCCGGCGTCTCTCCGGATAAGAACTTCGTAGAGATCGTGGAACTGGCCGACCACCCATGGTTTCTCGGCTGCCAGTTCCATCCGGAATTCAAATCGAAACCGCTGACGCCGCATCCCTTGTTTGCTTCCTTTATAGAAGCGGCATACGAGCATCGGATGGTGCGATCCAAAACCGGTCATCTGGCCGTGAAATGAGATATTCGATTCCGGATTTCGGCATCGATCTTTCGCGCGACTTGTTCCTGATCGCAGGCCCTTGCGTAATCGAGAGTCGCGACCACGCTTTTTTTATGGCCGCCGAGCTGAAGAAGGTTGCGTCCGCCTGCGGCGTGCCTTTCGTTTTTAAAGCCTCCTACGACAAAGCGAATCGTTCGTCGATCCGGTCGTTTCGCGGCCCCGGCCTTGAAGAAGGATTGAACATTCTTGGAGAGATTCGTGACAAGGTGGGTACGCCCGTCCTGTCCGATGTTCACGATCCTTCTCAGGCGGACCGTGCGGGGAAAGTGCTCGACATCCTCCAAATTCCGGCGTTTCTTTCGCGACAAACCGATTTGATCGCGGCAGCCGCGAAGACGGGGAAAATGGTCAACGTCAAAAAGGGGCAGTTTCTCGCCCCGTGGGAAATGAAGAATGTTGTCGAGAAAATGCAGGAAGCGGGAAGCAACCGCCTCTTGCTTACAGAGCGGGGGGCATCCTTCGGCTATAACAACCTCGTCGTTGATTTTCGCTCCTTTCCGATCATGCAGAGTTTCGGCGCGCTGGTCGTTTTCGACGTGACTCACAGTCTTCAGCTCCCCGGCGGTTTGGGACAAAGCTCCGGGGGCCAACCCGAGTACATTCCTCCATTTGCTCGAGCCGGAGTAGCCGCCGGCGTCGACGGATTGTTCATGGAAGTGCACGACAATCCATCCAAGGCTCTTTCCGATGGGCCGAATGCCCTCCATCTTTCATTGCTGCCTGATCTGCTGAAGCAGCTTGTTGGAATACGCAAGTGCGTGAAGAAGAGCTAAGCAGTCGCGCCCAAACCATCCAGCTTCTTTTGATGGATGTGGATGGCGTCCTTACCGACGGTAAACTCCTTTTCGTGCCGATGCCGGATGGAAGCGTCGTTGAAGCCAAGGCTTTCGATGTGAACGATGGTGCAGGGATCGGATTCGCGCGCCGAACTGGAATCAAGACCGGCTTTCTTTCGGGAAGATCATCGCCGGCGGCCTCCAGGCGAGCCGAGGAAATGCACATCGACTTCGTTCATCTCGGTTTAGGCCGCACGAAGCTTCCCGCATTTGAAGAGATTCTCACTCAAACAGGCATTCCGAAAGAGCACTGTTGTTATGTCGGTGATGACGTTCAGGACTTGCCGATTCTTAGCCGCGTCGGGTTGCCCGTGGCAACCGCGAATGCTAGGCCCGAGGTGCTGGCGCAGGCCGCCTACGTAACGAAAGCGCGCGGCGGCAATGGCGCCATTCGAGAGGTGGTGGAGTTGATCCTGAAAGCGCAGGGAAAATGGGACGCGCTGCTCGCGGAATTCCGCTGAAGTTTTTACTTCCTTAAGGTGAGTGTGCTCACGGCCGCTTTACGCACCTCAGCCTCTGAAAAGGGAAGGACTGAAGGGCTGACCGAGCGCCAGTCTGACAATTGATCCCTCCAATGTGGGTTTCGAGGATCGCCGGACTGCCCAAGCGCGATGCCATGCTGAGTCCTGTCCCAGTTGCTCGGATCCGCAATCATCCTCATCGAAACATACGACCCCACATTGATTGTTGGTCCCGGGCCATTCGACCTCGATCCGTTTTGTGGGAATGGCGCCACCTGAAAAACATTTCCCGCCGGAATTCCGGCAAGCGGATGTGGAAAGCGCACATCGTTGATACGTCCCCAGTTCCAAAGCGTCCGGTTCGCGGCAATGCGTCTTGTCAGAAGATCGCTGGCCTCGTTGTAACTGGCCCGCAGCAGTTCGCCATAATCCTTCACGCCATTCGGCAGTAGGTTCGCCGGTTTTTCCACAATGATTTGGTCGATGAACGGGTCATTCGGCCAATCGTACTGGCCAGCGAGGGTCTCTCCGCCGATGCCTGTCAATATGCGGCGTCGGAAAGCGTCCCGGAGAGCAGCCACCATCAGAGCGCCGTGTGACTGAGCATTGACATTCCCGTCCCATATCTGGAGGACTCCAGGCAGAAGCTTGGATGTCTCCTCCCAAAACTTTCGTCCGGCAATGGAATAGGTGTCCGCCTGGATTGCGCGAAAGTCTTCGATGCTGAGTTTTGGTTTTGCCTGGAGTAGATCGACGATTCGTTTGGCGCGGTTGGGATGGGACCACGCATTCGTCAAGTGGTGTGGATAATCCAGTCCGACAACTCGATTATTTGCAGTGACAATGACGCCGGAAGGCGGATCTTCCAGATGAGGCAATTCATCGAACGGAATGTATCGAGTCCACTCGCCGTCGTTCGTTGACCCATCATATGGTGTGCTGCCGTCTCCGGTGCTCCGAATCGGAATCTTGCCGGCGGCGTAATAGCCGATATGACCATCCACATCGGCATAAACGAAATTTTGAGCCGGGCCGCGATAGGTTCGGAGCGCATTTCGGAACTCCGGCCAATTTCGGGCTCGATTCAGTGCAGCAATAGCGCTAAGTTCTGCCGAATCGGACTCCAGGGCGGTCCAGCGCAGCGCAAATGAACCCGCGGTATTTTGAAAAACAATTGGCCCATGTCTCGTCGCCGTGACTTGGAGTGTTGCAGTCTGGGCGCCTCGCACCTTGATCTCTTCTTTCCGCGTCTGCGCCTCACTCCATCCTGTCGGGGTCTTGTACATGGATGGGTTCGCGGGATCGAAGGTCTCCAGAAACAGGTCCTGAACGTCGGGACCGAGGTTCGTCATTCCCCAGGCAATGCTCTCGTTGTGTCCAATCAATATCCCAGGTGTTCCCGGCACTGTTACTCCGGCTACACGAACATCGCGGCTACTCAGATGCGTCATGTACCAAATCGACGGTGCGCTCGGCGCCAGATGGGGATCATTCGCCAATAGCGGCTTTCCTGTGACCGTGCGGCTGCCGCTGACAACCCAGTTGTTGCTGGCTGCGAGTTCGGTCTGCGCGTTTAACAAATCAGGCGAAAGAGGACCAAGATCCAGGCTCTGAACGCTGAAGCCTGTTGGCGCAGAGCGCCGAGCCGAACGGTGAGAGTCCGTGCCGACAACAATCACATCCAGCGGCGAAGCCTCTGGAAGCAACCTGCCGCGAATGTCGGCAGGAAGCTTCGACATTGACGCCGTAATCAAGTCCGTCGGCCAAGTTGTCGAAAGGGTTTCCGAAAAAACTTTTCCGATCAGTAGAGAATCTGCAGGGCGCCACGGCTGCGGTGAATACTGCAGCATTTGGAATTCAAGCGGCATGTTGGCTGGGTTGAGGGTTTGAATATATGCATTGACGCCCTCCGCATAGGCTTCGAGGGAAGCTCTTACCGGGCTTGGCAGGTTGGAGAGAACTTCATCAACGACCCGGGTAAAGCCGTAAGTTCGGCGCCGTTTGTCTTCCTCGAGGGCCGCCGGTCCGAGGATCTCGGCCAACTCACCGCGAGCGGTTCGTCGCAAGAGCTCCATCTGCCAGAGGCGGTCGCTGGCGGTGACGAAACCCTGAGTGAGATAGAGATCGTGGTCGTTCGCCGCTTCGACATACGGGATGCCGCGGGCGTCCCGCATGATTTGTGCTTCATTTCGAAGGCCGGAGAGCGTCAGGCTTTCTGTTGTTGGTGACTGCGCTCCAGCCCCGAAAAGGAAAAAAATCAGCGCGCCAAACGCGGCCAATCGCGGCATTAACCTTCGAGTTTTGCGTTCAACGTGATTTTTGCAGTGAGAAGCTTGGAAATTGGACAGCCGTTCTTGGCATCCTCGGCCGCCTTTTCAAAAGCAGCTTTGTTGGCGCCGGGAATTTTGGCTACGAGGTCCAGGTGGCTCGCTGTGACCGAGAATCCTTCACCGACCTGCTCGAGGGTGACCGTCGCCGTGGCGGATATGCTCTCCGCCGTCATTCCGACATTTCCCAGGAAGAGGGAAAGGGCCATGGCATAGCAACTGGCATGAGCCGCCGCTATGAGCTCCTCAGGATTGGTTCCTGGTTCATCGCCGAATCGCTTTGCAAAAGAATAGTTCGTGTTGGACAACACGCCGCTATCCGTCGAAACCGTGCCTTTACCGTCCTTAAGTCCACCTCGCCATACTGCTGAAGCCTTGCGTTTCATGCCATTCTCCTTCTCATAAAAATTGTTCAGAGATTATACAGGTTAAACCGTTAAACGAAGCGGTCCGCCGGCAGTCCAATAGGCAATCAACGGTGGAAAAGTAGATGAAAACCGCTGCTGTTGCCGGTTTCCGATGATTCGATTCACGCTCCTTCTTAGTCTTGCCTTTTTCTCTTCGCTCGCCCTGGCGCAGCTGAAAGTGGAGGTCGCCCTCATTAATATTGTGGCTACCGTCACCGACGAGCGCGGGCGATACCTGGCGGACCTGGCGCCCGAGGATTTTGTCGTTTATGAAGACGGCCAGCCGCAAATCATCGAGCATTTTTCTCAATCGAGCGATTTGCCTGTCAGCATGGGCGTTGTGCTGGATACCAGCGGCAGCATGGAGCGAAAGATCGGGACGGCTGCAAATGCCGTGGAGAGGTTCATTCGGAGCATCCATGAGGACGACGACGTTTTTTTGATGACGTTCGGCGACAGGCCCCAGATGCGTCAGAACTTCACAAATGACCGCGACAAGCTGGCGTCCGTTTTGCGCCGCCTCACCGTGGGCGGCGGCACCGCTTTGTATGATGCGCTGGATGAAGGACTGGATCGGATTAGGGATGGAATGCACGAGAAGAAAGCGATCCTTCTCATCAGCGATGGCGAGGATACTGCCAGCTACAACAGTTTCGATCAAGCGCAGTTGGCCGTGCGAGAGTCCGAGCTTCTCGTGTATTGCCTGGGCATTGCACCGGCGAACACGGGGCTTTTCAACGAACGGACGCCTATCCCAACGCTTCCACCGATATTCGGCGGGCCATTTCCGATTCCTGGCGGAGGCAGTCGAGGCGGGGGCCGTGGCGGTTCCGGTCCGACCAGGCCTTCCGTCAATCGGGACACGGTCGACATGAGAGTTCTCAATGCATTCGCGGATGCCAGCGGCGGTAAAGCTTGGTTGCTATCAGGAAGTTGGACCGACCAAAAGCGTAGCCGATTGGATGAAGCTCTTGAGGAAATCGCTGCGGAGCTGCGCAACCAGTACAGCATTGGCTACTATCCTCCCCACGCCCTCAAAGACGGCAAGTGGCATCGGATTGAGATCAAGACAAAGAATTCGAAGCTGCGCGTCCGCTCCCGAAAAGACTATTTCGGCGGCTAATGTCCCGAGCCAGAAGTAACGTTTCTCCGACTCGGGGACTGGGTTTCAATACCTTCCGTTGATCCTTTTTTCCAGACGCGTGAAATGCTCCATCATCTTCTCGTTCAGGCGGTCTGTCTTTTCATGGAGGTGTTCAATCTCCATCTCTGCCTTCACGTTCACCTCGTAATCGATGTTTGAACGAATGCGGTCCTTGTATGCCTGCCTGTTCTGGCTGATGAGGACGAAGATGGCGAGGAATATGGCTTCTAACGAGACGATCATTGTCAAAAGACCGAAGGGGTAGGGATCGAACTGGGGAATACCAAAGTCGAAGGTGTTGATCGCGATCCATACCACAAACCACGACGTATTCAGAATAAGAAACGTCATGCTGCCGCTGAACCATGCGATCCAGTCGGACATTCTTTCCAGCGTCGATGAACTTTCCTCGATCTCTTCGTTGACATTCCGCGCCACGCGTGTGCGTAAGAGTTCATCGGCCTTACGGATCATTCCTCCCATTGCTGCGATCATGTCCAAAGCCGCATCGGGTTTTTTTTGAAAGAACAAACGAAGGTTGTCCCTGCTCATGACAATGAGTTCGGAGTCCTCCAGGGCAAGGGCTGTTGTGGTTCTGGGCCCACTGTCAGCCAGCGAGAGTTCTCCAAAGAGGTCTCCCGGACCTGCCACCGACAGCACAATTTTTTCGCCTGTTACGTTGTGTATGAATAGCTCGATTTGCCCGGATCGGACGATGAACAGAGTTTCTCCCGGATCGCCGGACTCGAACAGCACTTTTCCCGCAGGGAGAACCATGAAATCGATGACGTTGGAAAGGGCTCGCCTCTCTTCGGCATCGTGAAGTTCAAAAAACTTGAGATCAGAAAGGAGTTCAGGGTCGACAGGCATACGAATGCAAACGATATTCAGCTGGAAAAACCAACGGCGCCTGCCGAAGCCGGCTGTGGAAAGAGCAACTGGATCATTTCGTCGCGAACCGAAGCGGTGACTTCAAGAGCCGCTTCCAGGGGTTGGCGGTCATCCACACCCAGACTTTTGTTGATGTCCTGCAACAGCCGAGTATGTCCTCTCAACGCGATCTCGAGGTCCTTGAAGCCTCCGGGCTTGCGGACAGGATCTCTGTCCGAATTCACAATAGCGTTTCTGGCGCCGCGTATGGATTCGACATACTGATCCAGCAGCGACTTCATTGCCCCCATGTCGCCGTCGCGAGCCGCTCCGGAAACGAAGTCCAAGAGGATCGTCGAAATAACAATATAACTTTTCGTTATCGCAACGGGATTGGTCAGAGTAGGAAGCTTTCCGCGTTCCGTCGCAAGGCGCTCGGCCCTTTGACTGTCGTTCATCCTTCCAATTCTTACTCCGCAGCCCGATACTGCCAACGCTGCGCCCAGGATTATTGCGAGAAACGCTCTCATACGACGACCATCCTGAAGAAGTGGGCGAACTCTATCACAGCCCGAAGCGTTATGGGGGTATTTTGGGCGTGGAAAATTAGAGCAGCGTGCCTCGAAGAATAATGCTCGCCATAGTGAAGTAGATGACGAGGCCCGTAACGTCAACGAGGGTCGCAACGAACGGCGCAGAAGCGCTGGCAGGATCCAGACCAAGGCGTCGCAGGAGGAATGGCAGCATCGATCCCGCAAGGGTTCCGAACATGACCACGCCAACCAAGCTCAGTCCCACTGTTAACGCAATGACGAAATAATGTTCCCCGTATGGATGGGACATAGCCTGCCATATCAGTATTCGCGAAACGCCGATGACCCCAAGGACGGCGCCCAGCGCCAAGCCGGCCGCGAACTCGCGGCGAACAACCAGCCACCAATCCCGAAGGCGAACCTCGCCCATGGCCATTGCCCGTATAACTAGGGTTGTTGCCTGAGAGCCTGAGTTCCCGCCGCTGCTGATAATGAGCGGAATGAAGAGCGCTAGAACCACAGCGCGAGCGATTTCGGCTTCGAAATAACCCATCGCTGTCGCGGTAAGCATTTCGCCGAGGAACAGCGCTGAAAGCCATCCTGCGCGCTTCTTGATCATGTCGCCGAGGCGAGTGTGCAGATACGGCGTGTCCAACGCTTCCATGCCGCCGATCTTTTGAAGATCTTCCCCTGCCTCCTCCTCCACAACGTCGACGATGTCGTCAACGGTGACGATCCCGATCATCCGGTGCATGCCATCGACCACCGGAATCGCAAGAATATGGTGTTGAGTGAAAAGCTTGACGAGTTCTTCCTGATCGGTTTCTTCGGACACGCTGATTGGATTGGCTTGCATCACTTCGCGAACCGTTTTGGTGCGATCCGCCGCAAACAGGTGTCTGAACGTGACCACTCCGAGGAGATGCTGGTCGCTGTCCAACACGTACGCGTAGTAGATCGTTTCGAGTTGGCCCGCCTGTCGCCGTAGGTATGCGATGGCTTCGTCAGTGGTCATGTCCGGACGCAGCCGAGCGAATCGAGGACTCATGAGGCCGCCCGCCTCGTCCTCGGCGTAGGCAAGCAGCGCAACGACCTCACGCCGTCCGACTTCGTCCATTAAGTCGAGCACCGCCTGCCTTCCATCGGCTGGCCAATGTTGTACGAGATCAGCGGCGTCGTCAGGAGACAACAACCGCACCCATAGGCGACGATGCCCCTCCGGTAGCTGCTGCAGAAGTTCCGCCTGGTCATACGCGCTCAGGCTGAGAAAGAAATCGTCGGCGACTTCTCTCGGCAGTTGCTGGAAACTTTCCGAGCGTTCCTCGGCGGTCAAGGTCGGCCACATTTCGAGCAGTTCATTGAAGTCTCTGAATTCCGGCATAGGCAATTGACCCTGAAAAAAGGATTGATGAAGAGATACCGCCGCCAATGAAAACTTCAGTCCCAAGGCGCTTAAATCAACAGTGATTATTAATTATGTTTCAGAGACAGGACGCTAGTACCCGATTGTGTAGGTGAGTTTTGCAATGATCGCTCGATCGATCAGGTTGCGCGAATTTGTCTGACGGCGTTCGTTATACACGAGGAAGAAATCGCTTAAGGGGCGGTGGATAATGTTGAACCGGACGTTGGACGTCCATTGTCCTGCATCTGTGTTGTACTGAATCAATGCGTTCAAGAACATTGTGGTCGTGAAGGAGTAGTCCACACGGGTGCTCACGAGGTCCGTCTTGAAGTTTCCCTGTGGCAGCCGGATATCGTTTCGTGTGTAGTTCACCGAAAGCGTGACATGGTAATTCGGCCGAAGCAAAGCGCCCAGTGTGTATGCCGACTTCTTTCCGGAATAGAAGTCTCCTTTTTGAAGCCGCAGCGTCGGGCCCGCTTTGCTTGCCCGGCTTGCCGTATAGGCGACGAAGTAGTCGTCGAACCAATAGTCGCCAACAGGAAGGGTCACTCTCCGTTGAAGCGTGAAGGACGCAAGGAGTCGTTCGAAACTGGCATTTCGTCCCGCCTCGAAGATAGCTCCATCCGAGAGGACTACAGTCATGCCGGATTCAATGGACTTACTTTCGAGAACCTTCGACTGTGTCCAATAAAACTCTGGCGTGATCGTGAGCGCCGTTTCCCGCACCCAGCGTGGGCGCCACGAAGGCCGTGATCTGAACGCCGTATAGCTGAGCCACTTGCGGATACCGGTTCGAGCATAAAATCCGACTTCGGGATTGAAGTTGTTTGCGATGTCGCTGTACGCGCTCCGAATGTCCCAGGTTCGGTTGACAAACGCATACGAGGCTCGATAGGCGTCGTTCTGCGATTGAATGCCGGGAGTATCCGTTTTTGCATAGTAGAGGTTGACGTATTGTGACGGCCCGAAGCGAAGATTGGCGTCCGCACCGTAGGTGCGGTTGTAGTGGCCAGTCTGCCTTTCCTGTTTGTTGACGAAAATTGCACCGATTTGCGATCCGGCAAAAATATCCCGACGAATTCTGCCGACGGTGAAGTTAGCGACCGGCGTTGGATCGGCTTTACGTGTCTGCATATTCAGGAACCCGAGGGACCACAGGCCCATTCGCCCGCTCAGTCGCGCGCCTGCCAATATGGGAACTTCTCTTCCGTCGTTGCTTAAGCCGATGCGCCGGCTGAAGAAAAGGAGGTCATTCCCGGACGATGGTTGGCGGATGAGGCTGCCTCCGGTTGCGACCTCGCTTACGGATCCCACAGTGAACAGCCCGGAGTTTTCGACAAAGAATTCGCGTTTCTCCGGAAAAAACAAACTGAAGCGTGTGAGATTGACCTGTTGTTCGTCGGCTTCAACTTGGGAGAAATCCGTGTTTGCAGTCAGATCCAAGGTCAGTGCGGATCCCAGTCCATACTTCACGTCGAGTCCGCCGTCTCCGGACCAGTCGTTCCTGATTCCAGCAGGTTGATTTATTTGGCTGAGGCTGGAACTGATGTAAGGCTTGATGCGCAGATTGGAAGTCGGCTGAATGCCTTCCAGCCCTTCGAGGGTTCCGGCCAGGGATGCTTTGAAGATCAGGAATAGTCTTGGCAGGGGCGACCAGTAGGCTTCCTCGTTCGTGCGTCGAATTCGTCTTAGGAAGTTGATGCCCCAGTCCTGAACCGGAGTGTTCGGGAATTTAAGAGTCTTGAATGGGAGCGCGACTTCCGCGATCCATCCGTCGTCGACATAGCGGGTCTTTACGTACCAAACTCCGTCCCAGTCCCGGTTGTTTGTCACTCCTTCGTTGGTGAACTGTGTATCGAATCTCGCACCGCGCGGATTGATTTGGAATTGATAACCGTTGCTGCGGTCGTGGAAAGTATCGACCATAAAGCCGAATACGTCGTTATCCCGCGGGGAAAAATCCTCCTTCAGTTCGCTGACCACGGCTGTGTCGGGATTGGGATCCCATAGCCGGGCGCCTATATAGAGGTTGTCCTGGTCGTACAAAACTCGGGCTTCAGTCCTCAAAGAAGACGGTGCGCCTTCGCGCGGCTCATTTTGAATGAAATCCGTTGCAACTGGGGCCCTTTCCCATATGGACTCGTCGAGAGTTCCATCGATAGTGATCTTTTCGTTGATCTTCACAGCCTTGATACGGCGCTCCAGTCTGGCCGCCTCGTAGTCAACGTTCTGGCCGGCTGCGGAGATCGCCAAAAGAGGGCTGAAGATGGCGGAAATGATGACAAGGTGAATATAGTTCGTTCGCTTCATGGGTGCTCCGTTGGCCCCCGCACTATATACGGAACGGCGCCTTTGTCGAAAGAGACTTTGCGAGGGATCGGCGGCGCCCGCCCTGAATCTTGTGGGCGCCGACCACTTGGCGTAGTCTAAGGAGACTTGAAACAGCAACTGGTTAGTCACTGGAGGGGAGAATATGGTGAAAAGATGTCTGATCGCGGCAATGTTCATGACATTGCTTTCCTGGACTGTCATGGCCCAGGATGCCAAGACCGTTATCAGCGATGCGTCGAAAGCAATGGGCGCAGACAATTTGAAAACGATCGAGTACTCGGGATCGGGCGCGGACTTTGCATTGGGGCAGTCCCCAAATCCCGCCGCGCCATGGCCCAAATTCATCAATAAGACGTATACGCGGACAATCAACTTTGAGGCGCCTGCGTCGCGGGTAAGCAGAATTCGGATGCAGGGCGAGAATCCGCCGCGCGGCGGCGGGGGACAGCCGATGGTCGGCGAGCAGACTCAAAACCAGGTGATCGTGGTCGCTCAAAATACACCGTGGGCGCAGCAACTGGAAATCGTCATGACGCCGTACGGATTCCTGAGAGCCGCCGCCGCAAGCAACGCGACGGTCAAGGCACAGACCATGGGTGGCAAGAAATTCAACGTTGTGACATTCATGGGTGGAAACAAGGCGCCGGTCAATGGATACATCAACGAGCAGGGTCTCGTGGAAAGAATCGAAACCAAAATCGACAACACGATGCTCGGCGATATGCCTATTGAAGTCCTTTACTCCGACTATAAGGACTTTGCTGGCGTGAAATTCCCAACCACCATTCTTCAGAGGCAGGGCGGTTATCCGACTCTTCAGTTGACCATCACTGATGTGAAGCCGAACGCTCCAGCCAACATTCAACCGCCGCAACCTCCAGCCGGAGCGCCTGCGGCTGCCGCCGCCGTGACATCAGAAAAGCTTGCGGATGGCGTGTATCTCATATTGGGCGGCTACGCCAGCGTCGCCGTTGACTTCAAGGATCACATCGTGGTGATCGAAGGGCCGCAGAGTGAAGAGCGCGCTAGCGCGATCATCGCCGAAGTGAAGAAGTTGATTCCGAACAAGCCCATTAAGTACGTCATCAACACTCATCACCACTTTGATCATTCGAGCGGCCTTCGCACATTCGTCGCCGAAGGCGCCACGATCCTCACGCACCAGACCAATAAGGGGTACTTTGAAAGAATTTTCGCGATACCGCACGCTCTCAATCCGGACAAGCTGGCCACTGCAAAAAAGAAGGTCTCGGTTGAAACCATGACGGACAAGAAGGTTCTGACGGATGGCAACCACGTGATCGAACTGCATCACTTGCAAGGCAACGGCCACAATGATGGCCTGATCGTGGCCTATCTGCCGAAGCTGAAAGTCCTCGTCCAGGCCGATGCATTCAATCCGCCGGCGCAGGCGAATGCCGCTCCTCCGAATCCGCCGAACCCTTATACCGTCAATCTCAGCACCAACATTGAAAGACTGAAACTGGAAGTTGAGAGGATTATTCCGGTCCACTATCCTCCCGACAACAGAAAGGTCATGGTTTCCGAACTCAGCAGAGCCATCGGAAAGAGCAGCAACTAAAACGAACCGCGGGCTGACAGAATGCATTCTGTCGGTCCGCGGCTTCCTAACGAAAGAGTTGATAAGCTGAAACGAAGTTGTAGAATCTGAAACCAAGCGGGAGTAATTCAGCGGTAGAATGCCAGCTTCCCAAGCTGGACGTCGCGGGTTCGATCCCCGTCTCCCGCTCTTTAAAGTCAGCAACTTGGAAAGTTCTCTTCACGGTCTTACATCAAAACTACATCATTAAGGGAAACATCAATTCACGAAGGCGGATTCGAGCTGCTCGACCGCCTCGATCCGGCTTTCCAGTGATGTTTCGGTGTACACGTTCAAATTAACGTCGAGTGTGTGGCCCTGTTGGTCGGCGACAACTTTGGGATCCACTCCAAGCTCACGCATCAAAGAAGAATGCGTGCGGCGCAGGACGTGAAAATCCACCCAATCGAAACCGATCGTTTTCAGAGCGGGCCGAATGTAGCGAAGCATTGCGTTGTCCTTTGCTAACGGCGTGGTCAGCTTTTCGGATGGAAACACCCAATCCTCCGGGTTGCCGTCAGGATCTCTGTTCAACCATGCATCCAGATCGCGGCACAGCCCGGACGATAGCGCGGCGAGCCGCTTGGATTTCTGGGTCTTTGGCGTGTCGATGATGCCACGATAAACGCGCTGTTCGATTGCAACTGAACCCGCATCGATCCGGCCCCTCTTCAAACCAAAGATTTCGCCAGGACGCATCCCGGCCAGTACTGCCAGCTTCACGATCAATCGTTCTCTGAGATTCAGGGCATCGAAGATTTGCTTTACCTCCTTTAGGGATAGCGTTGGATGTTCTGGTCGAGCGCATTGGCGTGGTGTGAACAGAATCAGCGCGGGATGGCGCCTTACGATTCCTTCCGCAACAGCCATATCGAACATTTGCTTCAGGTCCCAACGCAAATGATCAACTGTGCTGAACGACAGCAACGACTTTGAATCCAGAAATCGTTGCAGGTCTTCCCTCGTAAGCTTGCGCAATTAGCGGTTGCCAAAATCCGTAACGATGTGGTGATCCACACGATCCTCGTTCGTCATTGCCGTCGATTCCTTCCACTTGCGTTTGTAGAAGGGCAGATACATTCGCTCGACAAACTCCTTTACGGTTACATCTTGTTCAGCGACGTATGCGGCGCGCTCATTGATCGGCTTAACGATCTCGGCCACTTTTTCTCTGGCCTTTGACTTTGTGATCTTCGAAACCTTTCCCAATACCCGCGACCGCAGCCTGCCGTCCTCGCGCCATTGGCCTACCCAATAGCGACCATCCTTGGATTTTCGTACACAACCATTTTGAAACCGTTGTCGCATGTGACTCCTTAGTTCACAGCGCCCACGGCCTTCATTTCTGAGTCGTCGGCTAGGATAGCACCGTTTTCATTCAGCCGTTTCCAGGCTTCAAAGCTTGAACGACGAACGACTTTTTTTCTTCCAAGTGCAATATGCGGCAGGATCGTACGATCCTTAACGTCACCGTTCATCAGCTTGTATACCTGGGATTTTGAGCAGCGGAGTTCCGCGGCCACTTCCTTTGCCGTTAGTATTTCGCTCACAAAACGTTCCTCCTTCAGTAGATCAAGAGGTCTCGGCGTTCTCGAGGATTGCTGGAACAGCACTTGCGGGATGAGTCCAGATTCGGGTCATGTGGGAAACACGAGCGCCTGAAGGTACGAGTCGTTTCGGAAGGCAAACATGACATTTTTTTATGCCTGTCACGAAACGTCATCCAAAAGTCTCATGCCATTTAAGAGGACGCATGTTTTCTTCTCCAGCAGACCTGGCAGAGAAATTGAGATCGGTTCAGTACCTCGTTGCCGATGAATTGCTTTCTGTTGTTCACCTCGCCATGAAGATGGGTAAGCCATTGCTGGTGGAGGGACCTCCAGGTTCTGGAAAGACGGAACTCGCATCAGCCGTGGCGAAAGCGGCCGGCACAGCCGTTGAAAGACTTCAGTGTTATGTCGGGATCAATGAAGAGAAGGCGATCGGCAAGTTTGACGAGGCATTGCAGCGACTTTTCCTCGAGGCCGTGGATGAATGTCCTGCAAACGACTGGGAACACATTCGCCGCGAACTACACTCGTTGGCATTCTTCACGCAGGGGCCTTTACTTCGCGCCCTGCTCTACGAACGACCGTGTGTGCTCTTGATAGACGAGATTGATAAGGTCGACCAGGGATTTGAAGCGCTACTGCTTGAGGTTCTCAGCGAATGGCAGATCAGCATACCGAAATTGGGCACTGTCAAAGCCAAGACAGTTCCGTTCGTTGTTCTTACCTCGAACGAGGAGCGCCAGATTGGAAATCCACTCCGTCGGCGAAGCTTCTATATCCGTTTCGAGCATCCGACTGTTGAGCGCGAACGAGAGATTCTGGCTCTGCGCACGAATCAGGCGACCCCTGTCCATGGGCAGGTTGCTGGGTTAGCTCGTGCGCTTCGAGGCTGGAGCCTTGAAAAACCCCCGTCGATCGCAGAGATCCTCGACGTCGCGCGAGCAATCGACATTCTGGGCATCACCGAGATTCGCCCCGAACATCGTGATGTGTTACTGCCGCTGATCGCGAAGACGGAATCCGATAGGCAAAGAATTCTATTGCGTGATGGATTTGCCGCTCTACTCGCTGATTCATGAAGGAGAGATTAAATGTCCGCAATCGGGAAATCGAAATTTGAACTTGGTCAGTTGGTCGCCACGCCCGCCGCGATGCAGGCGCTTTCCCGCAACGGAGTAGATGACTCCCAATATGTAAATCGGCATCAGGGAGGAGACTGGGGCGACGTGAGCGAAGACGACGCCCATGAAAATGAATATGCGCTAAATCAGGATCTTCGCATCCTATCGGCCTACACGCTCAAAGACGGCACGCGGCTGTGGATCATCACCGAAGGCGACCGGAGCACCACGACGAGTTTGCTGCCGGAGGAGTACTAAGGCAATAAGAGGGAGGCAAAGTATGCAACGGGTCATTTCCACAGTTCTGATTGTGTTTTGGACGGGAGCAGTTGCAGCACAGGAAAGGTCAGTGCCACGAAGCGCGCCTCGAATCATTGTCGAAGGGCGGGCTTCGACGCTGCATCTTTCGCCGCGTTTTACCACGACGATCCGGATGCCGGATCCGGTCAGTTCGGTCGTCGTTGGCGATCCAACTCTTTTCAACGCGGAGCACTCGCCTAGCGAGCCACTACTGGTGTTCATCAAGCCCACAACGCCTGCCATTGCCGAGACCAACCTTTTGATCACGACGGCCGGCGGGCGACAGTTTCCGCTCCTACTGAATAGCGATGGTGATGTTGGGCGAGCCGATTCAGCTTTGGATCTATTAGTTGTATGTCGAGCCGCAGGGACATCTTTCATTGATGAAACATATCCCGTGAGCTTGATTGCCGAGACTGTGGCTGTCGGCTCATCACCACTAGACGAGGAGGCGGAGAGGGCTGCGCCGATCACGGGCGATCCACTTATTCAGCTAATCGAACGTCAGCGAAGCCGCTCCTTGCCTCAGCTCCAGGGAGATCGATTGCAGGTTGGTATCGGCCAAGTCGTCGAAGTCAACTCGCAGTTTGTCGTTTTGTTTTCTGTTTTGAACTCGACAGGTGAGCCGGTGGAGTTAATGCCTCCCCAGGTTCAATTGGCCGGGCAAACAAAATCCGGCCTCTTCAAACAAAGTTCACGTTGGACCACTGTGGAGCAGATTCCGGTGATGGGCTTTCGCCTCGACCAGCGCAAGCTCGATCCGGGAAAACGCACCGATGGCCTCGTTGTGTTTGAGCGACCAGCACTGAAGCAGTCGAATGAAAGCCTATTGCTTCAAATTGCAGAGGCGGCAATGGTCGATCAGCCGGTCCTGGTTCCAATCAGGTTTAGTGTTAGCAGCAAGTCGGAGGAAAAACATGATTGAAGCGAAAAGTTCTGAAGATAACAGAGAGAATGTTGAGGAGCTACTGTCCGAACCGACTGATTCGGATTCAGAGCATGTTGAACCCCAGCAACATCGGTGGCGTGAGGCTTTCCGCAGATCCTTTCTAAGCAAACCGCAATCGCGCACACCGGTAACGAAGCGAGACCTGAGCCAGGACCGGACGCGGGCTCTCATGCTGCTGATTGGCGGCGTCGTTGGATCGGTCCTGCTGTTTCTTGGCATATTTTCCACGCCTCCAACACGGTCGAACCAGGCAGAACGAGGCCGGGTCCAACCGAATTTGGGTCGACCAGCTCAGGCCGAAACGGCGAGGCTTGCGTCGGTGACGCCACTGTTGAGCGCAGAGCTGCATGCGGATGATCTTGGTCGGGACGAACTCAGCGCTGCAGATATCCAGAACACTTCCGGGCGTGACGTGGCTGGTTACGCTCTGGAGCAAGAGATCGCTTCCCAAAATCCATTAGAAGACGAGCTCAATACCACATCCGCTAATGACCGTCTCATGGCTTATCGACGCAACCAACTAACAGGCGCAATGACCTACAGCTACGGCGCTCCGCCTGCTGCTACGGACCAGTCGAGAACGCCGGCTGGCTCACTCTCCTCTGGCACGCTCAGTTACGGTGGCTCCAGTCCTCAACCGGCACTGCCGTCAGTCACTGGCGCGCCGAAGTCATCCATCGTGTTTGTGCGTTCGACTGTCGCGACAACCGCTCAGTCAAATGCGGGAGCCGTCAACTCGCCTGGC
>CAZIPZ010000023.1:0-27263 GCA_964541075.1 uncultured Solibacteraceae bacterium
CGAAGGCGGCCGCACCGTCGGCGCCGGCACTGTCACCGACATTATTCAATAAGGAGAAAGCCGGAAGGATATTCAGGCAGTTCCCGAAACTGCTTCCTTAATGGCTCTTTGTTGTATGCGCGAAATCATCACGATGCAGTGCACGGACTGCAAAGAACGCAATTACTCGACGACCAAAAACAAAAAGAAGACGACAGAGCGTTTGGAGAGAAAGAAATTTTGCCCCCGGTGCCGGCATCACACCGCTCACCGCGAGACGAAATAGATTCAATTTGATAGAATTTTTTAAAGGTCAACTATCCAAGTGCAGGCCAGTAGCTCTAACTGGCAGAGCGCCGGTCTCCAAAACCGGATGTTGGGGGTTCGAATCCCTCCTGGCCTGCCACATTTATCATGAGTCCTGCAGATAAACTAAAAGATTGGGCGCAGCGCAGCAAACAGTTTTACTCCGATGTTCGGAGTGAAATGAAAAAAGTGTCCTGGCCCGGAAAACAGGAAGTGATTGGCACGACAGTAGTCGTGGTGGTCGCCGTCTTCTTTTTTGGCTTCTACCTGGGCCTCGTCGACTATCTCTTGTCCCTGGGATTGAATAGGGTTCTCACCTATTTCAGCGGGACTGGAGGCACATAAGTTCGTGTCAAAGCTTTGGTACATCATTCATACGTATTCCGGATTTGAACGTAAGGTTGCGGAAAGTCTTCGCAGCCGGGTGAAGGCTTTCAATCTGGAAGATGAGATTCACAATGTGCTTATCCCCACCGAGGAGGTCGTAGAAGTCCGAGGCGGCAAACGCGTTGTTTCACAAAAAATGTTTTATCCCGGATACGTCCTGGTCGAAATGCAGACCACCGAGAAGGGCGGTCCGAGTGACAAAGCGTGGCACGTGGTCAAGAATACGCCCCGCGTGACGGGCTTCGTCGGGTCGGGACAGAACCCAACGCCGCTCAGTGAAGAAGAGGTGCAGCAAATTGTTTACAGGGTTTCAACGGCGGCGGACAAGCCCAAACCCAAGCTGACCTTCGAGAAGGGTGAGACGGTTAAGATCATTGATGGTCCGTTCACGACGTTCACTGGCATCGTCGATGAGGTCAACACGGATCGGAGCACGTTAAAAGTAATGGTGACGATTTTCGGCCGTTCGACTCCGGTTGAACTCGACTTTCTTCAAGTGGAGAAAACATAGCCAATGGCAAAGAAAGTAATCGGGCAGGTCAAACTGCAAATTCCCGCGGGCAAAGCGACGCCTGCACCTCCTGTGGGGCCGGCGCTGGGACAGCACGGCGTAAATATCATGGATTTCTGCAAGGCCTTCAACGCGAAAACGTCGGCTAAGGACCAGGAAGGCTTGATCATTCCCGTCGTCGTCACAATATACGCGGACCGTTCCTATAGTTTTATTACCAAAACACCGCCCGCCTCGATCCTATTGAAGCGCGCCGCCAATATCGCGAAGGGATCCGGTGAGCCGAACAAGAATAAAGTGGGGACCGTAACTCAAAAGCAGGTTGAGGATATTGCGCGTTTAAAAATGCCGGATCTAAACGCGGCCAATCTGGAGTCTGCGGTCCAGACCGTCAAAGGCACAGCGCGAAGCATGGGAATTGAGGTCGTTTGAATATGGCAAAAGTGGGTAAGAAGTACGAGGCTGCCAAGAAACAGGTTGAGCCGCGCCCTTACACGGTGCAAGACGCGATGGCCACTCTCAAGAAGGTCCATTACGCTAAGTTCAATGAGACTATCGAAGTTCACATGCGGCTTGGCGTCGATCCTAAGCATGCAGATCAAATGGTCCGTGGCACCGTAGTTTTGCCGCACGGACTCGGTAAATCCAAGAAAGTTTGCGTCATAGCGTCCGGCGACAAAATCAAAGAGGCGGAACAGGCCGGCGCCGAGGTCGTGGGTGGCGATGATTTGGTTGAGAAAATTGCCGCTGGCTGGATTGATTTTGACGCGTGCATAGCGACTCCCGACATGATGAGGGGAGTTGGCCGGCTGGGAAAGGTCCTTGGACCGCGCGGCCTGATGCCCAATCCGAAGACGGGTACGGTCACGACGGACGTTGCGAAGGCCATCAAGGAAGTGAAGGCCGGCAAAGTGGAGTTTCGCGTGGATAAGACGGGAATCATCCACGCGCCTGTTGGCAAAATTGAATTTACGAGGGACCAGCTCACGGAGAATGCGCAGACGCTGATCGACTCGGTGCTCAAGGCCAGGCCGCCTGCAGTAAAGGGAAAATATGTAAAGCGTATTACGGTGGCATCAACCATGAGTCCGGGAATCGATCTGGATCTCGTGGCCTTGGACGCGAAATAGTCCCTCAATCAATGACCGGGGCGATGCCCGCGGAAGTGAATTATGAAACCCAAGAACAAGAAAAAAGAAGAGCTCGACGAACTCCGGAAGGACCTGAGCGCAGCCAAGAATCTGTTTGTTACTCAATTTCAGGGTATGACTGTGGCCCAGGACACTGAACTTCGTCAGAAAATTCGCGAGACAAAGAGCAGTTACCGAGTCGTCAAGAACACTCTGGCCAGGAAAGCTGCAGACGGAACTCCCGCGGCAAACGTAACGAAGATGTTCGATGGCTCTACTGCAATTGCATACAATGCCGCGGATCCGGTCGCGCTTGCGAAGGTTCTGACCAGCTATGCAAAGACAAATCCACTTTTTGTGTTCAAGGCTGGCGTCGTCGAGGGCCGCGTCATCAATGTCGCCGACATCGCCAGCATCGCCGCAATGCCGTCCAAAGAAGAGCTCATTGCAAAGCTGCTCTTCCTTATTAATTCGCCTGCGCAGCGACTCGCTGTAGCTATGAACGGGGTCGCTCGCAATCTTGCAGTGGTGATCCAACAGGCGATCGAACAGAAAAAATTTCAGGAATAATTGTTTAGGAGAAGGCAATGTCTAAGGTTCAATCCATAATAGATGAAATCAAGGGATTATCACTGCTTGAAGCCTCAGAACTTGTGAAGGGCCTTGAGGAGGCGTTCGGCGTCAGCGCTGCAGCCGCGACCGTGGCTGTCGCAGCCGGCGCTCCTGCTGGAGGCGGTGCAGCCGCAGCCCCCGCAGAAGAAAAGACAGAATTCAATGTCGTTTTGACCGCCGTTGGCGGAAACAAGATCGGTGTTATCAAGGTTGTTCGCGAAATCACCAGCCTGGGGTTGAAAGAGGCGAAGGATCTAGTAGAAGGAGCTCCAAAACCGATCAAAGAAGGCGTTCCTAAAGAAGAGGCCGAAAACATTAAGAAAAAGTTCGTCGAGGCCGGCGCAACAGTCGAGATCAAGTAGAGCAGACAACGTAATTTCGGAGTCCGGGCTCTGGAAATGGCGGCTCCAATCGAAGGCCGCACCATTAAACATAAGGTCTGATCCGGAATCTGAAATTTCCCGCTGACTCACAGGGCGTAGTACGTCCGTGGTCGGCTTATTGTCTTTTTAGGGAGCAATCAAGAAAAATGGCCGAAACCAAAACAACTTCCTCTCGAGAGAGAACGAATTTCTCAAAAATCCGGACGGCAATTCAGATTCCCAACCTGATCGAGGTCCAGAAGAACTCGTATGAGCGTTTTCTTCAGATGAACATGCTTCCCGAAGAGCGTGACGACACGGGCCTTCAGGCGGTGTTCAACTCGGTCTTTCCGATTTCGGATTTTCGCGGCGTATCCACGCTGGAGTTCATCAGCTACTCCATCGGAAACTGGGAATGCAAATGTGGAAACCTCAAAGGTCTCCATCACCTCCGCAGCACGTGCAAGTCGTGCGGCGCCACAATCGCAACCAATCCGTTTTCCTCCGAGTCGACCGTTATGTGTCCCAAATGCGGGACCACGAACAAGAATCAGGTGACGTTCTGCAACAAGTGCGGTGATCCGGTTCAGTTGAACCTAAAATATGACGTCGCGGAGTGCCAGGAGCGAGGCATGACCTACGCTGCGCCCCTGAAGGTGATTATTCGGCTCACCATCTTTGACAAGGATCCAGATACCGGCGCAAAGACGATTCGCGACATCAAGGAACAGGAAGTGTATTTCGGCGAAATTCCGTTGATGACCGAGAACGGCACATTCATCATCAACGGGACTGAGCGCGTCATCGTCAGCCAGCTCCATCGCAGCCCCGGAGTGTTTTTCGAGTCCACGCCGAGCAAGAGTTACTTTTTGGGCAAGATCATTCCTTATCGCGGTTCATGGGTGGAATTCGAGTACGAAACAGCGAAGAACATTCTCTACGTACGAATCGACCGAAAACGGAAGTTCCTCGCGACAATCTTCTTGCGAGCCCTGGGTCTCAAGAGCGATGAGGAGATTATCCGAGCCTTCTACAAGACCGACAGGCTGACGATTGACGGCAAAAAGATTTACTGGAATGTTTCGGAGAACGTTATTGGCCTGAAAATCTCCAAGGACATCACCCACCCGAAAACCAAGGAAACGATTGTTCACGCCGGGAAGAAGATCACAACCTCCGTTTTCAACCACATCAAGCAGGCGAAGGTGGAACGATTCGAGGTGATGTTGGAGGACCTGGAGGGGGCGTTTTCTGTCAGCGACATCGTTGATACGAACACCGGCGAGGTCATTGTCGAGACCAACAACGAGCTGACGCCGAACATTATTCGTTCGATTATTGATGCGGGCGTCCCGGAAGCGCCCGTGTTCTTTCCAGAACGTGACGATATCGGCATCGTTCTGAGCCAGACTCTGCGCAAGGACACCATTAAGACAACGCAGGAAGCGCTCATCGAAATCTACAGAAAGCTGCGCCCGGGCGATCCGCCGACGCTTGAGACGGCGACGGCTCTTTTTGAAGGCATGTTCTTCGATGCGCGAAAGTATGATTTTTCCCGCGTCGGTCGGCTCAAATTCAACATCAAGCTGGATCTTTCGACGCCCCTCGATAAACGAATTCTCGAACCCGCCGATTTCTATGCGGTAATCACGTATCTGCTCAAACTTCGAAAGAACATCGGCCAAGTAGACGACATCGACCACCTCGGCAATCGTCGCGTTCGCGCTGTGGGTGAATTGCTTGAAAACCAGTTCCGAATCGGGCTCGTCCGTATGGAGCGTGCGATCAAAGAGAAGATGTCCGTTTATCAGGAAATGGTTACGGCGATGCCTCATGACCTGATCAATGCCAAGCCGGTGATCGCAGCCGTTCGTGAATTTTTCGGCTCATCCCAACTTTCGCAGTTTATGGATCAAACCAACCCGCTTTCGGAGATCACACATAAGCGGCGGCTTTCGGCTCTGGGTCCTGGTGGACTGTCTCGTGAACGAGCTGGATTCGAAGTGCGCGACGTTCACCCGACGCACTACGGCCGCATCTGTCCGATTGAGACCCCGGAAGGTCCGAATATCGGATTGATTTCATCCCTCAGTTGCTATGCTCGGATCAATGAATTCGGATTCATCGAGAGTCCGTACCGCAAAGTTAAAAACGGTCGAGTGATCGACTACGTCACCGTCATCAGCGCCGGGGATTCAAAGTTCAAGGTCGGCGATCACGTGGAGCGTGAGGCGGTCGAGGAAGAAAACGAAACGCTCAAGGGTAAGAAGAAAAAACGCGCCGAATATATTCCTCACTCTTTTTATCTTTCCGCATGGGAAGAAGATAAATATCTGATCGCTCAAGCAAACGTGGAAATGGACAAGGACGGACATTTGACCCATGAATTGGTGAACGTTCGTCAGGCCGGCAACTTCGTTTTGAAGCACAGAAACGAAGTGGACTATGTCGACGTTTCGCCAAAGCAGCTGGTTTCCGTCGCTGCTTCGCTTATTCCTTTCCTGGAAAATGACGACGCGAACCGCGCATTGATGGGTTCGAACATGCAGCGCCAGGCGGTGCCGCTATTGCGGACAGCTGCTCCACTCGTTGGAACGGGCATGGAAGAAATCACCGCTCGTGACTCAGGCGCTGTAGTCGTTTGCCGCAGAAATGGAGTTGTCGATTCGATCGACTCGGAGCGAATCATCGTCCGGGTCGAGGCCGCAGAAGACGGACACTTCTCGCGGGAAGTGGGCGCTGATATTTACCAGCTCACCAAGTTCAAACGATCGAACCAGAATACCTGCATCAATCAGAAGCCGATCGTTCGCAAAGGTGATCGTGTCTCCAAGGGTCAGGTTCTGGCGGATGGACCATGCACAGAAAAAGGGGAGCTCGCTCTCGGCCGGAACGTACTCGTCGCCTTCATGCCATGGCGTGGCTACAACTTTGAAGACGCGATCTTGGTTTCTGAACGCCTGGTCAAAGATGACTACTACACTTCGATTCACATTGAAGAATTCGAAATCGAGGCGAGAGACACCAAACTGGGGCCAGAGGAGATCACGCGAGACATTCCGAATGTCAGCGAATCCTTCCTGAAGGATCTCGACGAAGCCGGCATCATCCGCATAGGCGCTTACGTAAAGCCCGGAGATGTTCTCGTTGGAAAGGTCACTCCAAAGGGAGAAACGCAGCTGACCCCCGAGGAAAAACTGCTTCGGGCAATCTTCGGAGAAAAGGCTGGTGATGTTCGAGATGCATCGCTGATTTGTCCTCCGGGAATCGAAGGCATTGTCGTGGACGTCAAGATCTTCTCCCGAAAGGGGGCTGAAAAAGACGAGCGGGCAAAATTAATCGAGAACATGGAAATCTCGAGGCTTGAAAAGAACCTGCGGGACGAAATCCGAATCCTCACGGATGAACGCAATAAGCGTTTGGTTGGTTTGCTCGAGGGCAAGTCGACCGCTAACGAACTGGTTCATGAGCGCACCGGAAGGAAAATCATCGGGAAGGGTGTGGATATGACGCCCGACGTGATCGAGAACCTATCGATGCGCGAGTTGTTGAGGCTGAAGTTCAAGGATGGGTCTAATCCCCACGACCAGATTCAAGAAATCGAAGAAATGACAACCCGTCAGATCGACGTGCTTCGCAAGATTCATGAAGAACGAATTTCGAAGCTGCGACGAGGGGATGAACTGCCCCCAGGCGTAATCAAATTGGTGAAGGTTTATGTTGCAATGAAGCGCAAGCTGTCCGTCGGGGACAAGATGGCAGGGCGCCACGGCAATAAAGGAGTGATTGCGCGAATTCTTCCAGAGGAGGACATGCCGTATCTTCCCGACGGAACCCCGGTCGAAATCGTACTGAATCCTTTGGGAGTTCCGTCTCGAATGAACGTCGGACAGATTCTCGAAACACACCTTGGTTGGGCAGCGCATGCCTTAGGAATGCATTTCGCGACACCCGTTTTTGATGGAGCAATGGAAAGTGAAATCAAGGATATGTTGTCGAAAGCCAACCTTCCCAAGACCGGCAAAACGAGGTTGTACGACGGCATGACGGGACAGCCGTTCGAGCAGGAGGTGACGGTGGGCTATATCTACATGCTCAAGCTGTCGCACCTTGTGGATGACAAGATTCACGCTCGCTCGATCGGTCCCTACTCTCTGATCACTCAACAGCCGCTCGGCGGTAAAGCGCAGTTCGGCGGCCAGCGATTCGGAGAAATGGAAGTTTGGGCGCTGGAGGCGTACGGCGCTGCACATATTCTCCAAGAATTGCTCACAGCGAAATCCGACGATGTGTATGGACGAACAAAGATTTATGAGGCGATCGTGAAAGGTGAGGCGGCAATGGAGCCGGGTGTGCCGGAGTCTTTCAACGTTCTAATCCGGGAATTGCAGAGCCTCTGTCTTGATGTTGAACTTATGAAACGTAAACCCACTGCTTGATCTTGGGTCAGCAATCGCACCTGGCTTCCTAAAGAGCATAGGTCAGGGAGGTACTTAAATTGATTAGATCGAATCCTTACGACCGGGCGGCGTCCATCGCCGATTTTGACAGCATCCGGATCAGTCTGGCATCCCCAGAAAAGATTCGTTCGTGGTCCCACGGTGAAGTAACCAAGCCTGAAACGATCAATTATCGGACTTTCAAACCTGAAAAAGATGGCTTGTTCTGCGCCCGGATATTTGGTCCGGTCACGGATTGGGAATGTTTGTGCGGCAAATACAAGCGCATGAAGCATCGCGGAGTCATCTGCGACAAGTGCGGCGTCGAGGTCACTCTGTCGAAGGTCCGTCGCGAGCGTCTCGGGCACATTGAACTGGCGAGTCCGTGTTCGCACGTTTGGTTTTTCAAGGGCCTTCCAAGCCGAATAGGACACCTCCTGGATATGTCTCTCCGCGAGCTCGAGCGTGTGCTGTATTTCGAAGCCTACGTCACGATTGACACGGGAGACGCACCGCTGAAGGAGCGCGAACTGCTGACCGAAGAGAAATTTCGTCAGTTGCAGCAGGAGTATCCAGGCAAATTCGTTGCAATGATGGGCGCTGAAGCCATCAAGGAACTCTTGAAACGTGTGGACATCGATGCATTGTCCAAAGAGCTGCGGACGAAGATGAAGAACGAGAATTCGCAGCAGAAGAAGATCAAATTCGCAAAACGCCTTAAGGTCGTTGAGGCGTTTGTGAAATCCGGCAACAAGCCCGAATGGATGATTCTCGACGTGATTCCGGTGATTCCGCCCGAGCTTCGTCCTCTCGTTCCTCTCGATGGCGGTCGTTTCGCCACGTCAGACTTGAACGACCTCTATCGCCGTGTGATTAACCGGAACAACCGTTTGAAGAAGCTCATCGAGCTGCATGCCCCGGATGTCATTGTTCGCAACGAGAAACGCATGCTTCAGGAAGCCGTCGACGCCCTTTTTGACAATGGGCGACGCGGGCGAATTTTGCGCGGCGCCAACAATCGACCTCTGAAGTCATTGTCAGACACGCTCAAGGGGAAACAGGGGCGCTTTCGTCAGAACCTGCTTGGAAAGCGCGTCGACTATTCAGGCCGCTCCGTCATCGTCGTCGGTCCTGAACTCAAGCTGCATCAGTGCGGTCTGCCAAAAAAAATGGCTCTCGAATTGTTCAAACCTTTCATCTACAACCGCCTCGAGCAGGGCGGCCATTGCACCACAGTCAAGGCTGCGAAGGAAATGGTCGAACGGCAGGATTCGGTTGTTTGGGACATCCTGGAGGAAGTGATTAAGGATCACCCCGTTCTCTTAAACCGCGCGCCGACTCTGCACCGGCTTGGTATTCAGGCTTTCGAGCCCGTGCTCGTGGAAGGAAAAGCCATCAAGATTCACCCGTTGGTGTGCACGGCGTTCAACGCGGATTTTGACGGGGATCAGATGGCCGTTCACATTCCATTGTCCCCCGAGGCTCAGATCGAAGCTTCGGTCTTGATGCTTTCGACGCAGAACCTCCTTTCGCCGGCAAGCGGGCAACCCGTGGCCGTTCCGACTCAAGACATGGTTCTTGGCGTGTACTACTTGACTCGCGCCAAGCCCGGCACGCGCGGTGAAGGCCGAACGTTCGGTTCGATCGATGAAGTGTTGATGGCGTGGGACGCTGGCGAGGTGGAGACCCAAACACCGATCCGCCTCCGCTATACCGGCCCTCTGATCGATATGACCACCGCATACGATGAGCAGGCGCTCGTTCATGCGGAAATCATCGATGCCGCCAATTTCATGCTCAATACGACTGTGGGGCGCGTGATCCTTCATGACAACCTTCCCAAAGGCATGCCGTTCATCAATGGGTTGATGAAAAAGAAAGGCCTTGGGCAATTGGTCAGCTACGCATACCTAAGATATGGACCGGAAATGACGGTCACGATGCTGGACCACATCAAGGAACTTGGCTTCTATTACGCAACTCGCGCCGGAATCACTATCAGCATTGATGACCTCATCGTGCCTCCCGGAAAAAGGGATTTCGTTGAGAATGCCCAGAATGAAGTTGTGAAGGTGGACCAGCAGTACCGCGATGGCGCGATTACGAATGGTGAACGGTACAACAAGGTGATCGCCATTTGGTCGGATGTCACTGAAAAGATCTCAGACATGATGTTTAACGAAATGGAGCGGGCCGAAAAGGCAAGCCACGGATTCAATCCCATCCTGCTGATGGCGGACTCCGGAGCGAGAGGTTCGAAACAGCAGATCCGCCAGTTGGCCGGAATGCGTGGGTTGATGGCGAAGCCTTCAGGTGAAATTATTGAAACCCCAATTACTGCAAACTTTCGAGAAGGCCTGAACGTGCTGCAATACTTCATTTCAACGCATGGCGCACGCAAGGGTCTGGCAGACACCGCTTTGAAGACCGCCGATTCGGGATACCTGACGCGTCGCCTGGTTGACGTCGCCCAGGACGTCATTATCAGCGAAGCGGATTGTGGGACTGTCGATGGAATTTTCGTCGGATCCATAGTCGAATCGGGCGAAATCATCGAACCGCTGAGGGATCGCATTGTCGGACGGGTATCGCTCGAAAAGATCAAGGACTATGAAGGACGCATAATCGTCGAGATCAATCAGGAAATTTCCGAGGACCTCGCAAGCGCCATTCAGTCTGCTGGAATCGAACGTGTGAAGATTCGTTCGGTCTTGACCTGTGAATCCAGACGCGGCGCATGTGTTCGATGCTACGGACGTAATCTGGCGACCGGAAAGCTCGTTGAGATTGGCGAAGCGGTCGGCGTCATTGCAGCACAGTCCATCGGAGAGCCTGGAACACAGTTGACCATGCGAACATTCCACATCGGGGGTACGGCTAGCCGCGTTGCGGAACAGACAAGCCTGGAAGCAAAGAATACCGGAAGCATCAAGTTTCACAACCTGCAGACTGTAAGGAATCAGGACGGCTTTCTTGTTGCAATGAACCGAAATGGTGTTCTTGCAATCCTCGACGAAAAAGGTCGCGAGAAAGAGCGGTACACCATCGTGTACGGCGCCAAGCTCAAGGTCAATGAAGGCGATCAGGTGAAAGTCGGAGCGACGTTGGTAGAGTGGGATCCCTATACGTTCGCAATTCTGACCGAGGTGAGCGGTGCGATTCAATTCAAAGACCTGCTCGAAGGCGTAACCATGCACGAGGAACTGGACGAAGTAACCGGTCTGTCTCGTTGGGTCGTGACGGATTCGCCGGACGAGAAACGCCAGCCAACCGTTCAGATTCGCGACGACAAACATAAAGTTCTTCGCAAGTACTTGATTCCATCACGCGCGCACCTCATGGTGGCGGATGGCGATGAGGTGCATCAAGGCGACGTCCTGGCGAAAATCCCTCGAGAGACCACAAAGACGAAGGACATTACGGGAGGATTGCCTCGAGTCGTCGAACTGTTCGAAGCCCGCAAACCTCGTGAGACAGCGGTTATTACTGAAATCGACGGCATTGTGAAGTATGGCGATATCGCGAAAGGTCAGCGGAAAATTCAGGTCATTAATGAAAACGGCGTCGAGCGCGAGTACTCTCTTCCGCGGGGCGTTCACGTCAACGTTCAGGAAGGCGAGCATGTTCGAGCCGGCGAACCCTTGATGGACGGCCCTCGCAATCCGCATGACATTCTGGCCGTCCTTGGTGAAAAAGAACTGCAGGCTTATCTGGTCAACGAAATCCAGGAGGTCTATCGGTTGCAGGGCGTCAATATCAACGACAAGCACATCGAAGTTATCGTTCGTCAGATGATGCGTTGGATCAAGGTCGAGGATGTGGGCGACACCGAATTCCTCGTCGATGAGCAAGTGGACAAATTCCGTTTCCAAGAAGAGAACGAGCGGGTGAAGAAGAACGGCGGTAAGCCGGCGTCCGGCCGCCCGTTGCTCCTTGGAATCACAAAGGCCTCATTGTCCACTGATTCGTTCATTTCTGCCGCGTCGTTCCAAGAGACGACCCGTGTTCTCACGGAGGCTTCTATAAGCGGAAAGATTGATTACCTCCGCGGCCTGAAGGAGAACGTCATCATGGGACGCCTCATACCGGCCGGCACCGGACTTGAGTTTTACCGCAATGTAGAACTCATTTCTGAAGAGCCGGAACAGCAAGTTATGAGCGAGGAGGCGCCGGAGCTTGATCTGTCTCAGGATATGACGGAAGAGGAGCAGAGTCAGGAACGCATGACCACCTAAGGGTGGCCATGCCGACCGCATACGGTGCGTAAAGAGGTTGAACGCCGGCCTTAACCAAAGAAAGTGGTTGAACCGAGCGAACGTGATCAGTAGTATTAAAAGGTTTTCCCTGGAATGATTTTCGTTCCGGGAAAGGCCGAATAGATTCAGGAGTCGAGAGTTTTCGTGCCAACGTTTAATCAGCTTGTTCGACAAGGTAGAAAGAAGACGCGGTACAAGACGAGTAGTCCCGCACTGCAGGAATGTCCTCAAAAACGAGGCGTGTGCACCCGAGTATACACGTCAACACCAAAGAAGCCGAATTCGGCCCTTCGCAAAGTTGCACGTGTGCGTCTGACCAATGGGATTGAAGTGACAACCTACATCCCCGGTATCGGCCACAATTTGCAGGAACATTCCATCGTCTTGATCCGCGGCGGTCGCGTAAAGGATCTGCCAGGCGTCAGGTATCACGTCATTCGTGGCACTCTGGACGCGGCAGGTGTTGCGAACCGAAAGCAATCGCGTTCGAAATACGGCGCGAAGCGGCCAAAAGGGTAACGAGTCACACCCGATAGTCCGGAGCAAGTCCGGGCTGGGGGAACCTGGTAAAGATCCAGATCATTTATTGGAACTAATTTCGAATTTCGCCTGCGAATTTCGAATTGGGAGTCTTGATTATCGAGGTTCGCCCAAATTCGAAGTTCCCGAACGATCGAAATTTTAGAGGTTTTGTATGCCCAGGAAAGCCCACATCGTCAAGCGAGAGATCGTCCCCGATCCTATACATCAGAGCACGCTCGTGTCGAAGTTTGTAAATTGCATGATGTATGGGGGTAAGAAGAGCACGGCGCAGGGAATCCTGTACAACGCATTTGATGTCATTCAAAAGAAGACCAACGACGATCCAATGAAGCTCTTCAAGAAGGCGATTGAGAATGTGAAGCCGGTCCTTGAGGTGAAATCGAGGCGTGTTGGCGGTTCGACTTATCAGGTGCCCGTCGAGGTCAACCCGACACGACGCACGTCACTCAGCATCCGTTGGATTCTGACGTACTCGCGGGCGCGCGGCGAAAAGTCGATGGAAGAAAAGTTGGCGGCGGAGTTGATCGACGCGGCCAACAATCGAGGGAATTCGATCAAGAAGAAAGAAGACACTCACCGAATGGCGGAAGCGAATAAAGCTTTTGCGCATTACAGGTGGTGAGAGCCGGAGACATACTGGGCGCGGCTGCGGATATTCAGATTTCGGCGCCCCCTCATCTCCGTAAGAAAGAAGTTGTTGAAGTTATGCCACGTTCAGTAGCACTCGAAAAAACCCGGAATATCGGCATCATGGCTCACATCGATGCCGGTAAGACCACCACGACGGAGCGGATACTCTATTACACCGGAATCAACTACAAGATCGGAGAGGTTCACGAAGGAACCGCAACAATGGATTGGATGGAACAAGAACAGGAGCGCGGAATTACGATTACATCCGCTGCGACGACCTGTTTTTGGGACAACCACCGGATCAATATCATCGATACTCCCGGTCACGTTGATTTCACCGCCGAAGTGGAGCGTTCCCTTCGTGTGCTGGACGGCGCCGTAGCCCTATTTTGCGCCGTTGGCGGCGTGGAGCCGCAGTCCGAGACGGTCTGGCGTCAAGCGGACAAGTATCAAGTGCCGCGACTGGCATTCGTCAATAAGATGGACAGGCCGGGGGCCGATTTCCAGCGTTGCATGGACATGATGCGCAGCCGTCTGCGCGCCAATCCTGTGGCTATTCAAATTCCCCTTGGGAAGGAAGACACTTTTAAGGGGGTCATCGACCTCCTGAGCAACAAAGCCATTGTCTATGTCGATGAGACCCTTGGGGCCGAGTATCTGGTCGAAGAAGTCCCCGAAGAATACAAGGATTTGGTGCGTCAATACCGCGAAAGGATCGTCGAAGTTGCATGTGAAGTTGACGAAAAGCTTTTCGAAAAATTCGTCGTCGGCGAGCCCATATCAAATGACGAACTAAAGTCCGCGATACGAAAAGGCACTATCGCCATCAAGCTGACGCCGGTGCTTTGTGGATCCTCCTTCAAGAACAAGGGCGTACAGCCTCTGTTGGACGCGGTAGTGAACTTTCTTCCTTCTCCCTTAGACATCCCGCCCGTTGAAGGTATGACTTCGGATCGGTCCGCTATTGAAGTTCGTAAGGTGGACGACAAAGAACCGTTTTCGGCTCTTGTGTTCAAGATCATGACGGATCCTTTCGTCGGTCAGCTTGCGTTTTTCCGTGTTTACTCGGGAAGTCTCAGCACGGGTTCGTATGTTTTCAACTCGACCAAGCAGGTGCGAGAAAGAATCGGGCGCCTTTTGAAAATGCATGCGAACAAGCGCGAAGAGATTAAGGATGTGTTTGCGGGCGATATTGCCGCCGCCGTCGGATTACGGAATGTCACGACCGGCGACACGATCTGTGATGAGAAGCGCCAAATTCTTCTTGAAGCCATGGATTTCCCAGAGCCTGTCATTGCCGTTGCCATCGAGCCGAAAACGAAAGCCGATCAGGAAAAGATGGGCGTCGCTTTGAACAAGCTCGCTCAGGAGGATCCGACGTTCCGGATTGCCACCGATCCCGACACAGCTCAGACCATCATTTCCGGCATGGGTGAACTTCATCTTGAAATCATCGTCGACCGCATGATGCGTGAATTCAACGTTGGGGCGAATGTTGGTAAACCGCAAGTGGCCTATAAAGAAACCATTCGCCGCAAGGCCGATGCGGAAGGTAAATATATCCGCCAGACCGGCGGCCGCGGACAGTATGGTCATGTCAAGATCACCATCGAGCCGAGTGAAGTGGGCGCGGGGTTCATCTTCACCAATGCCATTGTCGGTGGAACCGGTCCCAGGGAATATATCAAGCCCGTCGAGCAGGGCATTAAAGAAGCCATGGCGAGCGGAGTTCTCGCGGGGTACGAAGTGAAGGACGTCAAAGTCACTCTTTACGACGGGTCCTATCACGAGGTCGATTCATCTGAAATCGCATTTAAAATCGCAGGTTCGATGGCTTTCAAGGAAGGATGCCGCAAGGCCGGCCCGGCGCTTCTCGAGCCTGTCATGAAAGTGGAAGTCGTGCTTCCGGAAGAGTACATGGGCGACGTTATCGGCGACCTTAACTCCCGGCGCGGGCGGATCGAAGGTATGGAAGCGCGTCCAGGCACACAGATCATCCGATCGCTTGTTCCCCTTTCATCCATGTTTGGATACGCAACCGACCTGCGTTCGAGGACGCAAGGTCGTGCAACTTATACCATGCACTTTTCGCATTACGAGGAAGTGCCGAAGCAGATTGCTGACGAAATCATCGCTAGAGCACAGGGTAGAGAAGTCGAGAAATCGATTTAACGACTGCGGATGGAGAGAGTTCCATGGCGAAAGAGAAATACGAGAGAGTAAAGCCGCACGTAAACGTGGGGACGATCGGGCATATAGATCATGGGAAGACGACGTTGACGGCGTGCATCACGAAGGTGCTGGCGAAGCACAATCCGAAGGTGAAGTACCGGTCGTTTGATTCGATCGATAATGCGCCGGAGGAGAAGGCGCGAGGAATCACGATCGCGACGGCGCACGTGGAGTATGAGACGGCGAAGAGGCATTACGCACACGTGGATTGCCCGGGACATGCGGATTACATCAAGAACATGATCACGGGAGCGGCGCAGATGGATGGGGCGATCCTGGTGGTGGCGGCGACGGATGGGCCGATGCCGCAGACGCGGGAGCACATATTGTTGGCGCGACAGGTGGGAGTGCCCTACATCGTGGTGTTTTTAAACAAGTGCGACGCGGTGGAAGATGCGGAGTTGCTGGACTTGGTGGAGTTGGAAGTACGGGATTTGTTGAAGAGTTATGGATTTCCTGGAGATGAGATACCGGTGATTCGGGGATCGGCGTTGAAGGGGATGGAAGACGATGCGGCATGGGTGAAGAAGATCGATGAGTTGATGGAGGCAGTGGACAACTACATACCGATACCGGAGAGAGCGGTGGACAAGCCGTTTTTGATGCCGATCGAAGACATTTTTTCGATTTCGGGGCGCGGGACGGTGGTGACGGGACGAATCGAGCGGGGGATCGTGAAGGTTGGGGAGGAAATGGAGATCGTGGGATTCACGCCGACGTTCAAGACGGTGATCACGGGCGTAGAGATGTTCAAGAAGCTGCTGGATGAAGGACAGGCGGGAGACAACGTGGGGCTGCTGCTGAGGGGGACGAAGAAAGAGGAAGTGGAGAGAGGGCAGGTGGTGGCCAAGGGCGGATCGATCAAGCCGCATACGAAGTTCAAGGCGGAAGTGTACGTATTGACGAAGGAAGAGGGAGGACGGCATACGCCGTTTTTCAAGGGATACCGGCCGCAGTTTTATTTTCGAACGACGGACGTGACCGGATCGGCGGAACTGCCCGAAGGGGTGGAGATGGTGATGCCTGGAGACAACGTATCGCTGGCGATCGAATTGATCACGCCGGTGGCGTTGGAGAAGGGGCTGAGATTCGCCATTCGCGAAGGCGGCCGCACCGTCGGCGCCGGCACTGTCACCGACATTATTCAATAAGGAATTTCGAATTTAGCAGTTCGAAATCGAACAACCATGCTTAACGAGAAGATTCGAATTCGACTAAAAGCATACGATTCACGGGTGCTTGATCAGTCAGCCACCGAGATCGTCGATACGGCGAAGAGGACTGGAGCCCGCGTCGCGGGACCTATTCCTCTCCCGACTATCATTAACAAATTCACAGTCCTGCGATCGCCGCATGTCGACAAAAAGTCGCGCGAGCAATTTGAAATTCGGACGCACAAAAGACTGCTCGATATTCTCGAGCCTACGCCACAGACCGTGGATGCGTTGATGAAGCTCGATCTTCCGGCAGGTGTCGACGTAGAAATCAAAGCTTTCGGAAGAGAACACGCAAAGTAATTAAACGGCCTAATCAGAGGCTCTTATGGCGAACGGATTACTAGGTAAGAAAATTGGGATGACTCAGCTGCTGCAGGAGGACGGGGTAATGGTTCCCGTCACCGTTATTCAGGCAGGTCCCTGCGTAGTTGTTCAAAAGAAGACCAAACAAAAAGATGGATATGACGCGCTGCAGCTCGGTTTTGTCGAGTTTGTTAAGCCGAAGCGCGTGAACAAGCCGATGTCAGGTCATTTCAAGAAGGGTTCCGTCACTCCGATGAGGTTCGTGAGGGAGCTGCGCTCGCAAGGCGACGACGCTGCCAATCCAGGTGACAAGGTGATGGTGGACATCTTTAATACAAATGAGAGAGTCCATGTGATTGCGACGAGCAAGGGACGAGGGTTTGCAGGCTTTGTGAAACGTCACAACTTTCGCGGCGGCCGCGCAACTCACGGGTCGATGTTCCATCGCGCTCCTGGTTCGATCGGCTCGTCCGCGTATCCGTCGCGCGTGCTTAAGGGTATGCGCATGGCCGGACACATGGGCGCCGAAAGAGTGACGATCCAGAATCTGCGAGTTGCGCGGATTGATCAGGAAAATAATCTGCTTTTTTTGCGCGGCGCAGTGCCCGGTCCAGCCGGTGGTTATGTCGTCGTCAAGAAGTCGGGACGGTGAGCATGGCGAGCATCGATATCAAGAATCTCAACAACGAGGTGGTCGGCAAGTTCGATCTTGCGGACGAAGTATTCAGTGGACCGATCAATGAAGGTTTGATGCATCAGGCCGTGAAGCAGTATCTCGCCAGTATGCGTTCCGGCACTCACAAAACCAAGACGCGCGCCGAAGTTTCGGGAAGCGGCAGGAAACCCTGGAAACAAAAAGGAACCGGTCGAGCTCGCGTCGGCGAGATTCGCAATCCGCTCTGGCGCAAAGGCGGAATCGTATTCGGCCCCCGGCCTCGCACTTACGAATATCATCTTCCTCGCAAGATGTTCCGAAGCGCCTTGAAATCAGCGCTCGCACTGAAGTTGAAAGAGAACCAACTCAATGTGATCGACGCCTTCGAACTTCGCGATCACAAGACCAAGGCGTTCGCGAACGCGCTATCGAAACTGGGCTTCGACCGCAAAGTTCTCGTGGTGGATAACCAGGACAATCAGAACCTCATGCTTGCCGCGAGGAATCTTGCTGGTGTGCAACTCATTCCGAACCTTCAAATCACGCCTTACCACGTATTGAATGCGCGGTACGTCGTCTTTTCCAAAGCGGCGATTCAGGCCTTACAGGAGCTGCTTACTAAATGAGCACCGTATTCGAGGTCATTAAACGGCCGATCATTACTGAAAAAGGGCTCACGCTCAAAGAAGCCGGTCGTACGCTCTGCTTTGAAGTGGACGATCATGCCAGCAAGCAGCAGATACAAGAAGCCGTCGAAAGGCTTCTTAAAGTGAAAGTAGCTCGAGTGCGGACGATGGTGGTGCCCGGTAAACTGAGGCGGCGGGGGCGATACAGCGGTTATCGGCCGGACTGGAAAAAGGCCTACGTCACCCTTCGTGAAGGCGAAAAGATGATCGAGTATGGGGAGAATTTTTGATGGCGATTAAGACTTTCAGACCCAAAACCCACTCGCTTCGCTTTAAGACAGTCATCGACTACAAAGGCGAAATTACGACGGATGAGCCGCACAAGCCGCTGTTGGATCGAAAGAATCGGATCAACGGTCGCAACAATTACGGCCAGCTTACGATCCGGCATCGTGGAGGGGGCAACAAAAAGCATTATCGGATCATTGATTTTCGTCGCGATAAGATCGGGGTTCCTGCGAAAGTGGAGACGATCGAATACGATCCTAATCGCTCCGCGTTTATTGCTCTCCTCAGCTACGCAGACGGAGAGCGCCGATACATTCTTCAACCTGTCGGACTCAAGGTCGGCATGTCCGTTCTTGCCGGTCCTGAGGCGGACATCCTGGTCGGGAACGCCCTTCCGCTGAAGAACATTCCATTGGGGACAACCGTCCACAACATTGAACTGCGTCCCGGGAAGGGAGCGCAAATGGCGCGCAGCGCGGGGGCGGCCGCTCAGTTGGTCGCGAAAGAAGGAGGCTATGCTCACGTCAAGCTGCCTTCCGGCGAAGTGAGATTGGTCAATGTCGATTGCATTGCCACCATTGGACAAGTTGGCAACCTCGATCATGAGAATGTCACCATCGGGAAAGCTGGGCGTAAGCGGCATATGGGTATTCGACCCACGGTCCGAGGCGTGGTGATGAATCCGGTCGATCACCCGCATGGCGGCGGCGAGGGCCGCGTTAAGGGGTATCACCCGATGACTCCATGGGGGAAGCCCACCCTCGGTTACAAAACCAGGAATAACAAGCGAACCGATAAGTTCATTGTAAAAAGGAAGGCGAAATAGCATGGTGCGTTCTATCAAGAAAGGGCCCTTCATTGACGCCCCATTGATGAAGGCCATCCAGGACATGAATGCCAAGAACGAACGGAAAGTCTACAAAACGTGGTCTCGGCGCTCGACCATCACGCCTGAAATGGTTGGGCACACAGTCGCCGTGCACAACGGAAAGAAATTCATTCCTGTGTATGTCACCGAGAACATGGTTGGGCATAAATTTGGGGAATTTGCTCCAACGCGGACGTTTAAAGGACACAGCGCCGGCGGAGGTTCGAAAGACAAAGCGGTTGCTCCAGCCGGAGCTCCTGCTCAAGCTCCCGCGGTGCCAAAGGCGGGCTGAGAGAGGCGCTCGATTTGGTTAGGTCGAGCGAAAAGAGGATTTGATGATTAGCAAAGCGACAAGCCGTTTCATTCGCATGTCTCCCCAAAAGGCGCGCCTCGTCGTCGATTTAATTCGCGGCAAGAACGTCAATGAAGCGCTGATGACGCTACAGTTCACGAACAAGAAGGCCACGCGGGAGATTCAAAAAGTAGTCAAGTCTGCGGTTGCGAATGCAACTCAGAAGTCCGAGAACATCGATGTGGACAATCTGTTCGTCGAAAAGTGCTTTATCAACGAAGGGCCACGGTTGAAACGCATGCGGCCAGCGCCGATGGGACGGGCGTATCGATATCAACGCAGAACCAGTCATATTACGGTCGAACTGGGAGAAAGAGAATAATGGGTCAAAAAACGCATCCTTATGGTTTCAGGCTGGGAGTAACCAAGCCTTGGAGATCCCGCTGGTTCGCCAAGAGGGACTACAGCAGGCTGCTCCACGAAGACCTCAAACTAAAAAGGGATTTGAAGAAACAGCTGGCCCACGCGGGTGTGAGCAATATCGAAGTCGAACGGATGGCGAACAAGCTTCGCATCACGATCTATACTTCACGGCCCGGCATCATCATCGGGCGAAAAGGATCAGAAATCGACAAGCTGAAAGCCGACGTCCAAAAGCGGACGAATCGCGAGGTTTACATCAATATTCAGGAGATCCACAGACCCGAGCTGGACGCACAGCTTGTCGGGGAATCGATTGCGATGCAGCTCGAGAAGCGCATCGCCTTCAGACGCGCTATGCGAAAATCCGTGGATTCAGCTCTTAGGTTCGGCGCTAAAGGAATTAAGGTTCGGGTCAGCGGTCGTTTAAACGGCGCAGAAATCGCCCGTTCCGAGTGGTACCTCCAGGGACGTCTGCCACTGCACACCCTGCGTGCAGACGTTGATTATGGTTTCGCACAGGCATACACGACCTACGGCGTCATTGGCGTGAAATGCTGGATTTATAAAGGCGAGATTTTGCCGAACAGACAGCCGCAGGGGCCGGCGGCTGCAAGCATTTAGAAATTTCGAATTGGCGCAATTCGAAATGGAGTGTTGTTTATGTTGATGCCGAAGAAAGTTAAGTACCGCAAGCAACAGCGCGGCCGAATGAAGGGCAAGGCGTGGCGGGGATCTTCCCTGGAATTTGGCGATTATGGATTGAAAACGATGGACGCGGCATGGATTACCGACAGACAGATCGAAGCCGGACGTATTGCTATGACTCGTTTTGTCAAGCGAGGAGGCAAAATCTGGATTCGTATTTTTCCAGACAAGCCGGTGACCAAGAAGCCGGCCGAAACCCGTATGGGAAAAGGTAAGGGCGCGCCGGAGTATTGGGTGGCTGTGGTTAAGCCCGGCCGTGTGATCTATGAGATGGAAGGCGTGCCAGAGTCCGTCGCACGAGAAGCGATGCGGCTGGCGGCGCAAAAACTGCCGGTGCATACGAAGTTTGTCATGCGCCTCGAAAGGGGGCCTGAACGATGAAATCGGCGGAACGCGCTAAGAAAATCCGCGATATGTCGGTGGATGAGCTCCAACGCCACGACCTTGAAATTAAAGAACAGCTGTTCAAGCTGCGCTTCCAGTGGGCGATGGGACAGACCGAAACTTTGAACAGGATGCGTGAAATGCGGAAGGACCGCGCACGCGTCCTCACGATCATTCGAGAGAAGGAACGGAAATAAGATTCGAGGCAGGCTCATCGGAGCCGCGCCGTTGATTTCGCCGTGCCTGAGACCAAAGATTATCGACTTTACTAACAATATGGCCGAAGAAACGACACAGACAATAGAGCAAGGCCGTCACCGCCAGGAGAAGGTCGGCATCGTTACGAGTGCGAAGATGCAGAAGACCATCGTCGTTGAAGTGCGGCGAAAGGTTTCTCATCCAGTTTATAAACGCATTGTGACCAAACGATCGAGATTTATGGCTCACGACGAGCATGGGAAAGCGCATGAAGGCGATATGGTTCGCATCGTGGAAAGCCGTCCGCTAAGTAAGAACAAGCGATGGAACCTTAAAGAAGTCATTCGCGCGGCTGCCACAGGAGCTTAGTTATGCCCGTTCAAATGAGAACCATCCTTGAGGTGGCTGACAATTCAGGTGCGAAGAAGTTGTCATGCATTCTTCCGCTCGGCGGCTCGACAGGTCTTAAAGCAGATCTGGGCGACATCATTACCGCGTCGGTCAAGGAAGCCGCACCCGACAGCAATGTGAAGAAGGGATCCGTCGTAAAGTGCGTCATTGTGCGCACCCGCAAGGAACAGCGCCGAAAAGACGGGAGCTATATCCGTTTTGATCAGAACGCAGCGGTTCTGATTAACGAAGACCACGAACCAATCGGCACGCGCGTGTTCGGTCCCGTCGCACGAGAGCTGCGCGACAAGAAATTCATGAAGATCGTGTCTCTGGCTCCGGAGGTCATCTAGATGGCGATTCCTCCAATCAAGAAGAATGACGAAGTTTTTGTCTTGAACGGGAAAGACCGTGGAAAGACCGGTCGAGTGTTGATCGTCATCCCGAAGAAGGACAAGATCGTTGTCGAGGGCGTTCAGTTGATCAAGCGCCACACTCGTCCCAACCCCCAGAAGAACATCAAGGGCGGCATCGTAGAAAAAGAGGCGCCGATCCATATTTCGAACGTCGCGATCGTCTGTAAGAACTGTAAGGAACACACTCGCATTGGGACCAAGGCGCTTGCGGATGGGCGGCGGGCGCGCGCCTGCAAAAAGTGCGGCAACACAATCGAGTGAGACCGGGAGAATCCAGGTGAGTAAGAAAGAACCGAAGAAAGGCAAAGGGCCAAAGGAAGAAACGGCGCCAAAAGAGGCCGCCCCCAAGGAGAAACCGAAAGGTCCGCAGGGGCCCAGCCGGCTCAGGGTTCGATACACGAAAGAAGTCATTCCGGCCCTGATGAATCATTTTAAGTACACGAATATCATGGCCGTGCCCAAGCTCGAGAAGATCGTCGTCAATATGGGCCTGGGGGAGGCGATTCAGAACGCCAAGATCATCGATGTCGCCGCGGATGAGCTTGGACGAATCACGGGACAGCGACCGGTGGTGACGAAGGCCAAGAAGTCGATTGCGAACTTCAAGCTTCGGCAAAACATGTCTATCGGAGCGGCCGTGACGCTCCGCGGTGAGAGGATGTTCGAGTTTTTCGACCGGCTCACCAGTATTGTTTTACCCCGTGTGCGCGATTTTCGGGGTGTTTCGACGCGTTCCTTCGACGGGCGTGGAAATTACACATTGGGGCTTCGCGATCAGTTGATTTTTCCCGAAATCGATTACGCGAAGGTCGACAAGATTAGGGGAATGAACGTCACCATCGTCACCACGGCTAGAACGGATGACGAGGCGCGCGAGTTGCTGAAGCAACTCGGAATGCCTTTCAGACAATGACCATTAATTTTCGAGTTGAAAGCTTGGCTGATAGGTTTTCGATTCGAGCGTTGAATTCTCGTAGGAGTATTGATGGCTAGAACTTCGGCCGTTGCGAAGGAAGTAAAGAAAAAGAAATTCGCAGTACGTTACCACAGCCGTTGCAAACGGTGCGGACGGCCGCGCGGCTTCATCCGAAAGTTCCAACTCTGCCGGATCTGTTTCCGGCAATTGTCGCTTGCGGGCGAGGTCCCTGGCGTCATCAAGAGTAGTTGGTAGCTGAATTTCGGGAGTGAAATCCCGGTCTTCGTGGTTGACGGCTTGCCGACTCAGACGCGGCCGGGATCCGAAATCCGAGTTGCACACTCCGAAATTTGAGAGGTTTTTGATATGACCGATCCGATTGCAGACATGTTGACACGGATTCGCAATGCCGTTCAGGCGAAGCATCAGAAGGTTGACATGCCCTCTTCGAGACTGAAGGTTGATATTGCCAGGATTCTTAAAGAGGAAGGCTATATCGCGCACTTCAAAACCAGCGATGAAGAGGGCCGAGCCTTCCTCACGGTGTTTCTGAAATACGGCTCGAAGGGCGAAAAAGTGATTTCCAATATCGAACGGATCAGCCGTCCGGGCTGCCGTGTTTACGTTTCAAAATCAAAGATACCCAAAGTGTTGGGGGGTCTCGGAATCAATATCGTTACGACGTCTCATGGCGTCATGACAGGAAAAGAGGCCCGCAAGCAAGGTTTTGGGGGCGAGCTTCTATGCAACGTCTACTAAGGAGGGAATGTGTCGCGCATCGGTAAGAAACCCATTCCTATCCCTGACAAGGTGAAGGTCGATATCAAGGCGGACAGCGTTGTTGTGAGCGGTCCTAAGGGCACGGTAAGCAGCCCGATCCCGCCGGGAATTAAGTTTGAACAAAAGGACAAGCAAGTCCTTGCAATCCGCCGGGACGACAGCGGCCCGCAGCGCGCCTGTCATGGATTGGCGCGAGCGCTGGTTGCGAATGCGGTTCACGGAGTAACGTCCGGATTTACGAAGGAGCTCGAGATTGTAGGCGTCGGCTATCGCGCCGAATCCAAGAAAAACTCTGTCGTCTTCACGCTGGGTTTCTCGCATCCGATCGAGTACCCCGTTCCGCCTGGCATCAGCATCACGGTTGATAAGCAAACGAAACTCGTCGTCAGCGGTGTTGATCGACAGCAAGTCGGCCAGGTAGCCGCAAACATCCGATCCCTCAAGAAGCCTGATCCTTACAAGAACAAAGGCATCCGCTATGTCGGTGAAGTACTCAAGAAGAAGGCGGGGAAGGCGGGAGGCAAATAGTCATGCCCAAGACTGATTCAAATGCAGTCCGGCTCAGAATCCATCGCCGAATTCGCAAAACTCTGGGCGGCACCCCGGTTCGTCCGCGTCTGGCGGTCTTCCGCAGCAATAAGCATATATATGCCCAGATTATCGACGATGCAAAAGGAGCGACGCTGGTGTCGGTATCGACGCTGGACTCGGATGCAAAGAAAGACCTGAAGAACGGCGGGAATGTGGCTGCGGCAAAAACCGTGGGCAAGCTTGTCGCTCAGAGGGCGCAAGCAAAAGGAATCGAGAACGTTTTGTTCGATCGAGGCGGATATATTTATCACGGCCGAGTCAAGGCTTTGGCCGATGCTGCACGTGAAGCAGGATTGAAATTTTAGGATGAAGGTCAGGAATCTGCCAGCGGTTGATCCGATCGCGCTGAATTCTGACACCGAGTTCCTGGGAGTTTAGGGTGACTAATCACAGAATCGATCCGGCGCAACTTCAATTGAAAGACACGGTGGTTTCCATTAACCGTGTGACGAAGGTTGTGAAAGGCGGCAAGAACTTGAGTTTCAGCGCGCTCGTCGTCGTGGGTGACGAAGGCGGACATGTGGGCTATGGCAGCGGCAAAGCGAAGGAAGTTCCTCAGGCCATTCGAAAAGCCATTGAAGCCGCAAAGAAAAACCTTATTCGTGTTCCAATCACGAACAACACCATACCCCATCAGGTTACCGGTTTGTTCGGATCGGGCAGGGTGTTGTTGAAACCTGCTGTTGAGGGGACTGGAATCATTGCAGGGGGCGCGGTGCGCGCCGTCATGCAGGCGGCCGGTGTTTCAAACATCCTCACGAAGTCCATTGGTACTTCGAATCCCCACAACGTCATCAAGGCCACGTTCGAAGGATTGCAAAGCCTTAAAGATCCGCAAGAGGTTGCACGCCTTCGAGAGAAATCATTGGAAGAAATACTGGGGTGATCATTATGGCGGGCAAAAAGGACAAGACCGGTTCAGGCAAGATCACCGTACAGTACTACCGCAGCGCCATAGGGTTCAATGTGAAGCAGAAGCTAATCGTTAAAGGCTTAGGCTTTGGCAAGCTGAACGCGACGAGAGAATTTATGGACACGCCGTCCATTCGAGGAATGATCAACAAGATTCCGCACCTTGTGCGGATCGTAGAGTAGTTCGATGTTCGAACGGAATATCTAAAAGGTCTTTTATGTCAGGCATCAATACTTTGAAACCGAACCAAGGTTCGACGCACAAGCGAAAAAGAATAGGCCGCGGGCCTGGAAGCGGTCACGGCAAAACCGCCGCCCGAGGCAGCAAGGGTATGTGGTCCCGATCCGGGAGCCATAGCAAGCGCGGGTTTGAAGGCGGCCAGATGCCTCTTCATCGGCGGCTTCCGAAGCGAGGTTTTTCCAACGCCGTATTCAAGAAAGTGTTTACGACAGTCAACGTCGGTGCGCTGAATAAGTTCGATAAGGGGGCTAAGGTTGGTCCTCAGGAGTTGCTAGCGGCCGGCGTGATTCGAAAGTTGGAGAAGGACGGCGTACGTATATTGGGCGACGGAGAGATCGATCGGCCGCTTAACATTTCCGCCCATTATTTCACTCAAGGCGCTCGCGAGAAGATCACGAAGGCGGGAGGAGCCTGTGAGGTGATAACCCAGTGATTGAAGCGCTTCAAAATATTTTTAATGTACCGGACCTTCGCAAGAGGGTTTTGTTCATGCTGGGCTTGTTAGCCGTCTACCGGATTGGAGCGCACATTCCCACGCCAGGCATCGACGCTGGAGCGCTCGAGCAATTCTTTGCCCAGAACCAGGGCACGGTTTTGGGCTTCCTGGATCTGTTTTCCGGCGGCAACTTTCGACGGTTGACGATCTTTGCTCTCGGCATCATGCCGTACATCACGGCATCGATCATCCTTCAGCTTCTCACCGTGGTCTGGCCCTATCTTGAGAAGCTGTCGAAAGAAGGCGAACTCGGACGACGAAAAATTACGACATATACGCGCTACCTGACGGTCGTCTTGAGCGCCGTCCAGTCGATGGGAATAGCCGTCGCTATTCAACGGCAGGGACAGTTTGTCATCAACCCCGGCATCGGTTTCATTCTCATGACGATGCTGACGTTGACGACAGGTACAGCCTTCATCATGTGGCTTGGTGAACAGATCACCGAAAGAGGAATCGGCAATGGAATGTCGCTCATTATCTTTGCCGGGATTGTCGTGGGATTGCCCACGGCCATCATTGAAATCTACGACAAGGTAAACACCAACGAATGGTCGGTGCTCACGGTTCTTATTCTTGGTGTCTTGATGGTGGCGGTTGTCGCCTTTATCGTCCTGGTCGAGAGGGGCCAGAGGCGAATAACGGTGCAATATGCAAAGCGGGTGGTCGGCCGGCGCGTTCTTGGCGGACAGTCGACGCATCTGCCCTTGCGGGTGAATACGGGCGGCGTAATTCCGGTGATTTTTGCATCGTCCATTCTCACTTTTCCTCAGACATTCGGCCTCGTCGCAAACGAGAATCGGTATCTGACAGCTGTTACTGATGCGCTGAGATTCGGCGAACCGCTATACAACCTGCTCTACGTGGCAGGCATCATCTTCTTCTGTTACTTCTATACATCGATCATCTTCAACCCCAACGAGGTTGCGGACAACATGAGGAAGTACGGCGGATTCATACCGGGAATTCGTCCCGGCAAGCGAACCGCTGAATATGTCAATTCCATTCTGACCAGGATCACTCTGGTGGGCGCTTTGTACCTGGCATTGATCGCGATCATTCCGGAGTTCATGATCACCGGATTTCACGTGCAGAACATCCCGCTGATCGGTCCCGGATTGGATGCGGCCCTCCCGACTTTCGTGACGCAGGGACTTCGGGTGAATTTTTAC
>CAZIPZ010000024.1:0-27243 GCA_964541075.1 uncultured Solibacteraceae bacterium
GATGGGTTCAAGGAGGAGCGGAGTGGCTGCACGTCGTGGACCTGGATGGCGCCTTTTCGGGTCAGCTCAGGAATACTTCGATACTGTGCGCGATTCGAGCAGCGGTGGGATCGGTGAAAATTCAAGTCGGCGGCGGTATTCGGAACATGGCTGCAGTGGATGCAACGCTTGAGGCTGGAATTGATCGCGTCGTCCTGGGCACGGCTGCAGTCGCGGACCAAGGGTTTGTGAAAGATGTCCTTGCCAGGTATGCCGAAAGAGTTGCCATCGGCATTGATGCACGCGAGGGCAGCACTAGGATCGCCGGATGGACCGAAGATGCGGAGATCAATGCGGTCGAGCTGGCGCGAGGGATCGAGGATTTGGGCGCCCGGTTGGTCATCTACACAGATATCGCACGCGACGGCGTTCTTGATGGTCCGAACGTGGAAGCGACGCTGTATTTGCTCGAGCAAACCCGTTTATCGGTAATCGCATCCGGCGGAGTCTCGAAGGTAGCCGATATTCAGCATTTGGCGGCGCTGAATCATCCCCGTCTAGATGGCGTTATTGTGGGCAAGGCCTTATACGAAGGTCGCCTTCGAATCGAAGAGGCAATGGCAAATGCTGGCTAAACGCATCATCCCGTGCCTCGATGTCAAAGATGGCAGGGTCGTCAAAGGCATCCATTTCGTAAGCCTTCGAGACGCAGGTGATCCAATCGAATGTGGCTGGCGGTACTCGGAAGAAGGCGCCGACGAATTGGTTTTCCTCGATATCACCGCTTCATCGGATCGTAGAAATATTGTTTCGGAAATGGTCCGCCGTGTGGCGGATAGCATCAACATTCCCTTCACTGTCGGTGGTGGATTGCGATCTGCGACGGACGTACAGGATATTCTCCGGGCCGGCGCAGACAAAGTTTCGATCAATACCTCGGCTATTGAAGATCCTCAACTGATCCGAGAGTCCGCTGAGCGGTTCGGGAGCCAGTGCATTGTCGTCGCCATCGACGCACGGCGCGAAAACGGAACCGCAAAAGTGTATACGCACGGTGGGCGAGTGCGCACGGAACTGGACGCGGTCGAATGGGCGCAACGAGCCGCCCAACTCGGAGCGGGCGAAATCCTGCTGACGAGCATGGACGCAGACGGTACAAAAAAGGGATACGATCTGGAACTTACACACAAGGTTGCCACATCGGTCCAGGTTCCGGTCATCGCCTCGGGAGGCGCAGGAGGCTTGAAGCATCTTCTCGAAGGTTTGACCAAAGGATCCGCTAGCGCGGTTCTGGCAGCTTCAATTTTTCATTTCCGGGAAATCACCATCCCGGAAGCGAAAGCGTTTCTACGGGACAATGGAGTGCTAGTCCGATGAATGAACTGCTCAGCAAAGCAAAGTTCGGCGCCAACGGCCTGATCCCAGCAGTGGTTCAGGATGCACGAACACGTGAGGTGTTGACCGTCGCCTACATGAATGAAGAGGCTTTGCGGCTCACCCTGGAACGCCGGGAGACGCATTTCTGGAGCAGAAGCCGGAATAAGCTTTGGCGTAAGGGCGAAACTTCCGGAAATTTTCAAAAGGTCGTTGTTATTCGCCTGGACTGCGACTGCGACAGCGTTCTTGTCGAAGTCGAACCCGCTGGGCCAGCCTGCCACACCGGATCCTATTCTTGTTTTCAAGTGGATCCGCAACTGGAGGGTTGGTTGAATCAGCTCTACAAACTCATCGAGGAACGGAAAGAGCTGCGCCCCGAAGGAAGCTACACAACTTATCTGTTTAATAGTGGTCTGGATAAGATTCTAAAAAAGCTAGGTGAAGAAACCACAGAAACGGTCATCGCCGCAAAGAATGCTGAGACTCCGCCGCTTGTGGCTGAAACTGCGGATCTGATCTATCACTTGTTCGTTCTTCTGGTGGAGCGCGGGGTCTCACTTCCAGAAATCGCGCAGGAATTAAAACAACGTCATGCAGCCAAGTCTACAAGAGGTTAAGAACCTTCGCGAACAGGGGAACGTCATCCCTGTCTATAAATCCGTCATCGCCGACTTTCTGACGCCGGTTTCCGCCTTTCTGAAGCTTGAAAAAGGACAGCGTTACGCCTTCCTCCTCGAAAGCATCGAAGGCGGTGAAACCATCGCAAGATACTCCTTTCTCGGTTGTGCTCCTTTCCTGGTCTGTCAATATCGCGACGGGGCTCCATCCGACTTCATGCAGAATCTGCGAGCCACCATGAAACGATACCGTTCTGTGCGGTTACCTAACCTGCCTCCCTTTACTGGAGGTGCAGTTGGGTACTTCGGCTATGACATGGTTCGAACCATTGAAGACATCGCACGGTCCGGTCGAGACGACCTTGGCGTAAATGACGCAGTCCTGATGTTCTATAAAACGGTGCTGGCGTTTGATCATCTGCGCCATCAGATTCACATCATTTCAAATGTGATCGTGGACGATTCCAAGGAGTCTATCGACGGGCAATATTCCAACGCGGTTCGAGAGATCGAAGAAATCGAAGCCCTTTTGAGGGCGCCGCTGGAGCTTCCCGTTTCCAAACGGCATGATGGCGAGTTGATCGTTCGTTCGAATTTCGAAAAGCAGGATTACCTCAAAGCCGTGAACAAGGCGAAGGAATACATCGCAGCAGGCGACATTTTCCAGGTGGTGCTCTCACAACGATTCGAAGTGGATTTGCCGACTTCTCCGTTTGAGATCTATCGAGCTTTGCGAATCGTCAATCCATCACCTTACATGTACTTTTTGAAGACGCCGGAAGCGGCGATCGTCGGTTCTTCTCCGGAAATGCTGGTGAAGATCAGAAACCGCGAAGTTTCCTACAGGCCCATTGCGGGGACGCGTCCTCGAGGGAAAGACGAGGCCCAAGATGACTTGTTGGCCGAGGAACTGGCCGCCGATGAAAAGGAGCGCGCCGAGCATGTCATGCTCGTGGATCTCGGACGCAACGACCTGGGCCGCGTGTCGAAATATGGCTCCGTGCGGGTCGAAGACATGATGTTCATAGAGCGCTATTCACACGTCATGCACCTCGTATCCTCACTGAAAGGGGAGCTTCGTGAAGGCGTGGATCGCCTCGATACACTGATGGCGTGCTTTCCGGCAGGCACTGTTTCCGGTGCACCTAAGGTGCGGGCAATGGAAATCATCGACGAACTTGAGCCGACGACGCGCGGCGTCTATGCGGGGGCGATCATGTATGTCGACTTCAGCAACAATCTCGACTCCTGCATTGCAATCAGAACTCTCGTCGTCTTGGGAAATAAGGGTTACATTCAGGCCGGCGGCGGCATTGTCGCAGACTCCATTCCCGAAAACGAGTATATGGAGACGGTAAACAAGTCCATGGCTCTCATTCGGGCAATCAAGCTCGCCCAAAACGCGTTTGAAGAGTGATGGAAACAATTGAAAATCGAATGGTCGAATGGTGTTTGCAGTAGAGCCTGCATCGGGAAATCGAATGTGTAAGGGAACCTATGATCGTCGTCATCGATAACTACGATTCCTTCACTTATAACCTTGTGCAATACATAGGGGAGCTTGGCGAGGATCTCCGCGTGTACCGCAACAATAAGGTTACGTTGGAAGAGATCGAACATTTGAAACCTTCTCAGATCGTCATTTCGCCCGGACCCGGCGTGCCAGCTGATGCCGGTGTCACCGAGCAAGTCGTCCAATACTTCCACAAAACCATTCCTATTCTCGGTGTTTGCCTCGGACACCAGGCTATTGGAGAAGTGTTCGGCGGCAGAATAGTGCGCGCTCCGACGCTGATGCACGGGAAGGTCAGCCAGATTTTCCATGACGGCAAAACCATATTTGCAGGACTGCCCCAAGGATTCCTGGCGACGCGATATCACTCACTGATGGTGACGGAGATTCCGACGTGCCTGGAAATCACCGCCGAGACAAAAGAAGGCGTCGTGATGGGATTGAGGCATCGCGAGTTCCCAACCGAAGGCATTCAATTTCATCCGGAGTCGATAATGACTGTGGCAGGCCGCAATCTGCTCCGGAATTTTGTGAAGAAGTGATCAGCGAAGCCATTCATAAACTTATTGAGCGAGAAGACCTCACTGAAGGAGAGGCCCGCCTCGTGATGGATGAAATCATGTCCGGTCAAGCGACGGAAGCTCAGATCGCAGGATTCCTGACAGCCTTGCGAATGAAGGGCGAGACAGCGGACGAGTTGATTGGATTCGCTCGCGTCATGAGAGAGAAAGCTCAACCATTTTGGGATGGTGAAACACTGGCGGTTCTCGACACCTGCGGAACCGGAGGGGACCGAGCCGGAACGTTCAACATTTCAACCGCGGCGGCATTCGTAGTGGCCGGCGCAGGCGTTCGAGTGGCGAAACACGGCAATCGCTCCACGAATGGACCAGGCAGCGCCTGTGTTATGGAAGCTCTGGGTATAGATATTCACATGCCCGTTGATCGCTTGCGACGGGCAGTTGCTGAGGTCGGAATCGGATTTCTGTTTGCGCAGCGTTTTCATCTCTCAATGAAATATGTCGCCGCCGTTCGCCAGCAGCTCAAGATGAGGACCGTGTTCAATGTCCTCGGGCCTCTGGCCAATCCCGCGCAGGCGCGGTTCCAGGTGGTTGGAGTGTTCTCACCCGGAGTCATGGACCTGATGGCGAATGCACTTCGCGGATTGGGTGTTGAACATGCGTTCGTCGTACACGGCGCAGATGGAGTTGATGAGGTGTCGATCTCTGCCAAAACACGCGTGAGTCAGCTTCGAAATGGAGAAATTGCAACGTTCGATATCGATCCCGGCGCCTTCGGCCTTGCGACAGCGCCTCGAGAATCCATTCTTGGAGGAGACGCAGCAGCGAATGCCGCGATCATTGAGAGAGTTCTGCAAGGTGACAAGGGCCCCCGGCGCGACGTCGTCATCCTGAACGCGGCCGCGGCGATTGTTGCCGGCGGGCAGGCGCAAGATTTGAAAGAAGGATTGAAAGTCGCCGCGAACTCGATCGACTCCGGAGCAGCCCGCGAACGGCTTGAAGCCCTTCGTTGTTTCAAATGACGTCAGTCGTAGCATTTATTTGAATGAAAACCCTGGAGAGCACACACATCCTGAGTCGAATTGTTGAAGCCAAACGGCATCGGCTGCAAAACGCGAAGATGCGTGTACCTGAGGCCATTGTTAAGAGGATGGCGGCCGCCGCGCCTTCACCGCCTTCTTTTGTCTCGGCCCTCGAAACGCCTCAGCGAGTTCGAATCATCGCGGAAGTAAAAAAGGCATCGCCGTCCAAGGGCGTATTCCGCGCAAACATGGATGTCCAGTCACTTGCCTCGGCCTACAAGTCTGCGGGAGCAGTGGCGGTGTCGGTGGTGACTGAGGAAGATCACTTCCAAGGCGAGTTGGGTTGGGTTGGACGTATTCGATCTGCCTCCGGACTTCCTGTTCTTCGCAAAGATTTTGTGTTCGATGCCTTTCAGGTTTATGAAACCCGCGGTGCGGGCGCGAGCGCCATTCTTCTCATCGCTGCGATGCTGAAGGCGCAGGAACTTGAGGCGCTCCTCGCGCTGTGTCGAGAAGTCCGATTGGATGCCTTGGTCGAGGTCCACGATGAAGCCGAACTCGACGAGGCCCTTGAAGCAGGCGCCAGCATAATTGGGGTCAATAATCGCGATTTGAAAACATTTCAGGTGGACCTTGCGACCGCAAAGCGGCTGTCCAGCCGAATTCCGGATGATCGCATCTTTGTTGTCGAGAGCGGCATTCATAACACACGCGACGTCGACGCTTTGCTCGATGCAGGCGCCGACGCGTTTCTCATAGGCGAACACTTCATGACATCCGATGATCCCGCTTCGGCTTTAAGAGGCTTGCTGTGACCCGGGTGAAGATTTGCGGCATCACAGAATTTGAAGATGCACGGGATGCCGTTCTCCTGGGCGCCGATGCGATAGGCCTGAACTTTTACGAAAAGAGCCCGCGGTATATCGAATCTGTACGGGCCGCCAAAATAATCGAGAGGCTGCCGCCGCTTGTCACCGTTGTCGGCGTCTTCGTGAATCGTGAGGATCCGCAGGAACTGGAGGAATTCGCCGTGACGGTCGGGTTGCACGCGGTGCAACTCCACGGAAATGAAACACCAGATTATTGTTCGATGATCCAGCGCGTGAAAGTAATCAAGGCCCTTCGGGTGGATGCGAATTTTCGAGTGGACTCGCTACGTAACTACGGATGCAGCGCATTTTTACTCGATGCTTGCACTCCGGACAAATTCGGTGGTTCGGGAACCGTCTTCAACTGGGAGAAAGCATTCGGCGCCAATGCGTTCGGGTCTATCCTTTTGGCTGGCGGATTGACGCCGGAGAACGTCAGCGACGCCATTACCACCCTCCACCCGTTTGGGGTGGACGTGGCGAGCGGCGTCGAATCGACGCCCGGCAAAAAACACTACGATAAAATGCGGCGATTTATAGAAGCTGTGCATCGCGCGGACGTTGCATTGATGGAAGCATCATGAACAAGGGTCATTTCGGCTTGTACGGCGGACAATTTGTTCCCGAAACCCTCATGCATCCCCTTGAGGAATTGGAAGCAGCATACGACGCCGCTCAACGCGATCCCCAATTCCACGCAAGTCTGGATCATCTCTTTCGCCACTACTCGGGACGTCCTACACCGCTCTATTATGCCGAACGGCTCTCGAGGATATGGGCCGGCGGCAAGATCTATTTAAAACGTGAGGACCTGAATCACACGGGAGCGCACAAGATCAACAATTGCCTGGGACAGGGTTTGCTCGCCGTTCGCATGGGCAAGAAGAGAATTATTGCGGAGACGGGAGCCGGCCAGCATGGTGTTGCAACCGCCACTGTTTGCGCTCTTCTGGGCCTGGAGTGCGACATCTACATGGGAGAGGAGGACATTCGACGCCAGGAGCTGAATGTGTTCCGCATGAAGCTGCTGGGAGCCAAAGTTCGTCCGGTGTCGTCCGGAAGCAAGACGCTCAAGGATGCCATAAACGAGTCCATGCGGGATTGGGTGACTAATGTTCGAACCACTTACTACATGCTCGGCTCTGTTCTCGGTCCTCATCCATATCCGATGATGGTTCGGGACTTTCAATCCGTAATCGGCCGAGAGGTGCGTGGACAGATTCTGGAGCTGGAGGGACGCTTGCCGGACATCCTTGTCGCCTGTGTTGGAGGTGGAAGCAACGCGATCGGGTTGTTCCATGATTTTCTACCTGACGAGCAGGTGAAAATGATTGGAGTCGAAGCGGGCGGCCGTGCGCCGACGCTAGGGGATCATGCCGCCCGTTTTTCAGGAGGTCGGCCGGGCGTTTTGCACGGGACGTTTTCTTATATTCTTCAGGATGAAAATGGGCAGGTGGCGCCCACACACTCGGTATCCGCCGGTTTGGACTATCCTGCGGTCGGACCGGAACACGCGACGCTTCATGAATCAGGCCGAGTCACCTACACGTCGATCGATGATGCCGAAGCCCTCAGCGCCTTCCACGAACTGAGCCGCACAGAGGGGATAATTCCTGCTCTGGAGAGCTCCCACGCCGTAGCCCAGGCCAAGAAGCTGAAATCCAAGCCCGGCGAAATAGTCGTGGTGAATCTGTCCGGGCGCGGTGATAAGGACGTTGCTGAAGTGGCGCGGCTGATGAAATGACCAGAATTCAGCAAGCATTCGGTCGACTCAAGTCGGAAGGCCGGAAGGCCTTCATACCATTTCTCACGGCCGGGGACCCGGACCTCTCAACAACTCGAGATCTTGTATGGGCTCTGGAATCAGCGGGCGCCGACATCGTCGAACTCGGCGTCCCGTTTTCCGATCCTATTGCGGACGGACCCGTCATTCAGCGCGCCACAGAACGTGCTCTCAGGAATGGAGTCACACTGCGCAATGTTTTGAATCTTGCTGCAGAGATCAGACGCAAATCAGAAATACCGCTTCTTTTTTTCAGCTACTACAATCCGCTGCTGAATCATGGCCTGGAAAAACTCGCGAAGGATGCTGTACAAGCTGGAATCGATGGAATCCTGGCCAGCGATTTAGTGGTCGAAGAATCCGGGCGGTTTGTCGACACAATGACTAACGCCGGGCTCGACACTGTGTTTTTAGCCGCACCAACAAGCTCACCCGAGCGGCTGAGAAAGATCGCGGCGACCTCCACAGGGTTCCTCTATGCGGTGTCCCGAACGGGCGTAACGGGCGAAAACGACGAATTGGCTTCCGATTTGAAGCAATTCCTGCGGGCGCTCCGCAACGAATCCCGTACACCGATTGCGGTTGGGTTCGGCGTCTCGCGCCCGGAACACGTCCGCGCCATTTGGCAGGAGTCGGATGGAGTAATCGTGGGCAGCGCCATTGTCAAAAAGATCGAGGAACATTCGGGAGAGCCGGATTTGGCCGAAAAACTCACGGATTTTACGCGCTGGCTCAAAGGAACGTAGGCGGGGAATGATGCAGAGTCTTCCTCAGATCGTAATCATCTATGGGACCGGCCTGATCGGAGGTTCCATTGCGCTCGCCCTGCGACGCGCCGGAGTTCGAGTTTTTGGCGTCGACCAGCCGGATGTGCTGAAGCGCGCATCCAGGCTCGGCATGATTGAGGAAGGAACTCCCCCGAAGGCGGATTTGGTCATCCTCGCAGCTCCGGTCGGTGAGATTCTCAAGCTGATCGACCGGATGCCGATCAACGATGTATTGATAACCGACGTCGGCAGCACAAAGGTCGAGATATGCCGTCGTGCAGAGCAACGCTCCTTGTCTTTTATTGGCGGGCATCCTATGGCGGGACTGGAACAGTCGGGTCCTGAAGCTGCAAGCGCCGATCTCTTTAAAGACGCTCCATACTTTTTGTGTCCGTGCTCATCGACCCCTGAAAACGCTGTTGCCACAATGTATGACTTGGCAAATGTCCTCGGCGCCATTCCTCAGCTGATGCCACCCATAGAACACGACAAATTGGTGGCAAAGTTGAGTCATCTTCCCCAAATCATCTCCACGATGTTGGCAGACTACACGGACGGCGAACGCAATTTCGCCGGCTCAGGGCTGCGTTCAATGACGCGACTGGCCAGGAGCCCGTTTCACGTCTGGCATGATATTTTTAGAACATCGGGATTCTTGCCTGTTGAACTCCGCTTTTTTATCGAAAGACTTCAACTGATACTGGATTCGATGGAAAAGGGCGATCTAAAGGAAGTCGAAGAAGCATTCAGACGGAGAGAGTCGCGGTGAACAAGGTTGTTCGCGATGTCATGCAAGCCGTCGCCGACATCGAAGACGGTTCCACAATCATGATGGGTGGATTCGGCCTATGCGGAATACCGGAAAAGCTTATTGCAGCCATTTGTGAAAAAGGCGTTAAGAACTTAACGATCATTAGCAACAATGCCGGCGTTGACGATTTTGGAATCGGCCTCCTGCTTAAATCGCGCCAAGTCCGCAAGATGATCTCCACATATGTCGGTGAAAACCAGCTCTTCGAGCGTCTCGTTCTTTCTGGCGAACTCGAAATCGAGCTTGTTCCTCAAGGGACCTTTGCGGAGCGCATCCGCGCCGGTGGAGCAGGCATCCCGGGCTTCTTCACTCCAACAGGCTATGGAACGACGGTAGCCGAGGGCAAGGAGACTCGCGACTTCGATGGGCGCATGTACGTGCTGGAAAAGGCCTTGAAAGCGGACTTCGCGTTTGTAAAAGCGTGGAAGGGCGACTCCTGGGGCAATCTCATCTATCGCAAGACGGCGCGGAATTTTAATCCAGTGATGGCCGCCGCCGCGCGCACAACGATCGCAGAAGTCGAAAAACTCGTCGAAGTTGGACAACTTCCACCCGATGGGATTCATACACCTGCAATTTATGTGCGACGTATTTTCGAAGGCGCCGGATATGAAAAGAGAATCGAGAAGCGAACGGTAAGGAAGGTTTCGCCATGAGCGGACTGGCGACACGTGAAATCATCAGCCGCCGAATCGCGCGAGAAATGAAAGACGGCTTCGTCGTCAACCTTGGCATCGGCATGCCGACGCTATGTGCGAACTATATTCCTGTGGGCGTCGATGTACTTCTCCAATCCGAAAACGGGCTTCTCGGAATAGGTCCTTTCCCGACTGAGGATACAGTGGACGCTGATCTCATTAACGCTGGAAAGGAAACCGTCACCGAGTTGCCTGGGGCTTCCTATTTCTCCAGTGCAGATTCATTTGCAATGATCCGCGGAGGGCATGTTGACTTGACGGTGCTTGGCGCTATGCAAGTGGACGAGCGCGGCAACCTTGCAAACTGGATGATCCCCGGAAAAATGGTGAAGGGCATGGGGGGCGCAATGGATCTGGTTGCGGGCGCGAAACGTGTAATTGTCGCAATGGAGCACGCCACCAAAGACGGTGCACCAAAGATCGTAAATAGATGCAGTCTGCCACTGACGGGCGCCGGAGTGGTTGATACCATCGTGACCGAGCTCTGTTTGATCGAGACGTCGGAACGTGGCCTCATTTTGAAGGAAATTCGGGCGGACGTAACGGTTGAAGAAGTTCAGCGCTTAACCGAACCCCGTCTCCTCATCGAAGGCGCAATCAAGAAGATGGAATATTAGGCCGGTCCGTCATACGCGGCGCCGGTCTTTGGTTCTCACGAATGGTCAAATGGCCATGAAGCTGAATTCGATTGTCGTTGTGAATCTCCAGGGTCCAAAGGAGCGGTTCTTTGGCAGATTGATCGAAATCAGTTCACCTGGCATCACAGTTCGCGGAATTGATCTGAATGCGCTTGGGGATTGGATGGATCACATCACAAGTCGTGAAGAAAGCGGAGTCCAGCCCACAACGATATTTTTCCCGCTCCATAGGATTGAAAAGATTATTCTCGACGAAGGCATTGGCGCATTGCCTTCACTCTCCGCTACGTTCCTGACAAAGGTCGGAACGTCTGTTGAAGAACATCTGGAGTAGCGATGAATATTTGCGTGATCGGAACAGGCTATGTAGGACTCGTCGTCGGCAGCTGTTTCGCAGACAGCGGTAATGATGTCATTTGCGTGGATAACAATGCTGATAAAATCGAAAAACTTCGAAACGGAATTATTCCGATCTATGAGCCGGGTCTGCCGGAAATCGTTGAACGCAATCTGCGCGATGAACGCCTTGTTTTTACGACTGACCTTGAGCACGCAATCAAGAAATCCTTTGTAATCTTCATTGCCGTTGGCACGCCGACCGCATCGAACGGGTCAGTGGATCTTGCGGCTGTCTTCCAGGTGGCCGAGAGCATCGGCAAGACGATGGACCGTTACAAAGTGATCGTGACGAAGTCGACAGTTCCAGTCGGAACTACAGAGCGCATACGCAACGTCATTAAGAAGGAAACCGATCTGGAATTCGATGTCGTGGCAAATCCGGAGTTCCTGAAGCAGGGCGCCGCAGTTGAAGATTTCATGAAACCCGATCGTGTTATTGTCGGAACAGACGACCTCCGCGCCGGAGAGATCCTGCGCGATCTGTACGCACCTTTCGTTCGGACGGGAAGTCCGATCCTTCTCATGGACATTCGTACAGCTGAGGTGGTGAAGTATGCGGCGAATGCCTGCCTGGCCGCTCGAATATCCTTCATGAATGAAATCGCGAATCTCTGTGAACGCGCTGGCGCTAATGTGGATATGGTCCGCAAGGGCCTGGCTGCCGATTCACGCATCGGTCCAGCCTTTCTGTTTCCCGGAGTAGGTTTCGGTGGAAGCTGTTTTCCAAAAGACATTCGCGCATTAATCCAGACCGGCGCCGACCACGACGAACCCATGAAGGTGCTCGAAGCAGTGGAGTCCGTTAACCGGGCTCAACCACTTCGCTTCGTGGAAAAAATCAAAAAGCATTTTGGCGGGAATCTGAGTCAGAAGAAACTCGGCCTCTGGGGTCTCGCGTTCAAGCCGCGCACGGACGATATGCGCGATGCGCCTTCCCTCATGATTATTGAAGCCTTGCTCGCTGAGGGGGCGGTTATTGTCGCACACGATCCCGAGGCTATGGACGAGGCACGGCGGCGGCTTAGCGGCAAAATCCGGTTCGCACCCAACAGCTATGGTTGCCTTGAAGGCGCAGATGCACTCTTGCTGATTACCGAATGGCAGGCTTTTCGGAACCCAAACTTCGAACGTATCAAGTCTCTCATGCGACAGCCGGTCATTTTCGACGGCCGCAACATCTATGATCCTGCACAACTGAGGCAACTCGGCTTCACTTACTACAGTATCGGACGACCTTAACGAGGTGTTAATGAGGGCAGTAATCACTGGCGGAGCGGGATTTCTGGGTAGTCACCTTTGTGATCGCCTGATCGATTCGGGCTACGACGTCATTTGCCTGGACAACCTCATCACTGGTCACACCGACAACATCGCGCATCTTTCCGGAAATCCGCGATTCAAGTTCATCAAACACGATGTAACCGAATACATCTATATCAACGGGGCCGTTGACGCGGTCCTGCACTTCGCCTCGCCTGCATCGCCGATCGACTATTTGGAAAAACCGATTCAAACCCTTAAGGTCGGATCACTCGGCACTCACAAGGCTTTGGGACTTGCGAAGGAAAAGAAGGCGCGATTCCTCCTGGCAAGCACATCGGAGGTGTATGGCGATCCTTTGGTGAATCCGCAGTATGAGGGCTACTGGGGCAACGTCAATCCAATTGGGCCGCGGGGCGTTTACGATGAAGCAAAGCGCTTCGCCGAAGCCATGACGATGGCCTACAGGCGGAGCCACGGCATCGATACTCGAATCGTCCGCATATTCAACACGTACGGTCCGCGAATGCGCCCGCAAGACGGACGCGTTGTTTCGAATTTCATCAATCAGGCCTTGCAAGGGAAGCCTCTGACCCTGTACGGCGATGGCCGGCAGACGCGAAGCTTCTGTTATGTTTCGGATCTCATTAGCGGTATCACGTCTCTTCTTTTCGCCCAACCGTCGCCAGAAATGGCTATGCCATTCAACATCGGTAATCCCGAAGAACGGACGGTTCGGGATCTCGCTACAAGGGTTCTGGCGCTAACCGGCAGCTCCAGCGCAATTGAAACGCACGAACTACCGGTCGACGATCCTCATGTTCGGTGTCCCGATATTTCACGCGCAAGCACGATTCTGGATTGGCGGCCGAAGGTTGGAATCGATCAGGGGTTGCAGCTCACAATTGAGTACTTCCGCATGGTGCACGCATCGCAAACATGAGCTGTCACGTCGGTTTCGTTAACGCACCGCGGCGCCCGGTGCACCGGTGATTCTCGTCACCGGGGGAGCCGGATACATTGGAAGCCATACCGTCAAGGCGCTAAGAACAGCCGGGCTTTCACCGCTCATCTTCGACAACTTCTCGACCGGACATCGCTCTTTCATCAAAGAGACGCCCTGGCTTGAGGGAGACATATGCAACCGCTCCGATTTAGAGAAAGTATTTCGGCAGTATCCGATTCAAGGCGTGATGCATTTTGCGGGCAAGGCCCTGGTCGGGGAGTCCATGGAGAAACCAAGCGAGTATCACCGCGTAAATGTGGAAGGCGGGATCAATCTTCTTGAAACCATGAACAAGTTTGGTGTGAAGTTCCTTATCTTCTCGTCGACGTGTGCGACATATGGAGTGCCTGAACAGTCGCCTATCCGCGAAAATCATCCGCAGAGGCCGATTAACCCATATGGGGCATCAAAGCTTGCGTTCGAACGCGCGATCCGAGAATTCCGCGAAATGCAGGGTTTGAACTACCTGGCGCTCCGATATTTCAACGCGGCAGGTGCCGACAAGGATGGAGAGTTCGGTGAAGACCACGACCCCGAAACGCACCTTATCCCGCTGGTGCTTCAAACGGCAGCGAGACTACGCCCGTATGTAGCGATTTTGGGCGTCGACTATCCAACTCACGATGGCACGTGTATCCGGGACTACATCCACGTTTCCGACCTTGCCCGAGCACACGTTCTCGGCCTCGCGGCATTGATGAAAGGAGAGGTGGAATCCCAGGCCATTAATCTTGGAACTGGAAATGGATGCTCAGTCCGCGAAGTGATCGCTGCCGCGCGTCGAATCACAGGCAGGGATTTCACGGTTGTGGAGTCTCCACGTAGAGTTGGCGATCCGCCGGTATTGGTTGCCGCGGTTGACCAAGCCAAAAAGCTACTGAACTGGACGGCGCAGGAAAGTGATCTCGACAATATTGTGAATTCGGCTTGGCGGTGGCTCACTTCTCGCCCTTAGACTGAATGACGCCTAATAGGCTGACGAGACCTGCCGCGAAAGAGCCTATCGCGTTGGCCGGGTTCGCAACTGAATTTCGCAACTGTTCCGTCCTGATGGTGAGTTCGCTGCTGATCTTCTCGCACTTGGAATCGACGCCGGCGAGTAGCGAACGGTGTTTGCCCTGGACCTCCAGGAGGATCGGGTCCAATTCTGCAAGCTTATGCTTCGCTGTCTCCGACAAATCACGAGCCGTCGCAGAAGCCTCCTCCAGAGCGCGCATCTTCTGCTGTGTCGCACCGTTGTTCTGCACGAGGCTCATGGCGTCCGTCAATTTCGCCGTAACACCGCCGAGCACTCTATAGATGGCGAACATCAGTGCTGCGTTGATGAACACAGCGCCGCTAACGAATGCGAGAAACAGAAGGATCTTTGATTCCATCGCGGCCTAGCATACACGAAAGGACACGTGACGCGGCTAACCTTTGGGCCTCCGGCGCGGCTAACTTTTCGGAAGTGGAGTGGAGTTGATTTTCTGGACAGACGCTCTCACGAAAATAGGACGGACGAAACGGATTCGAACTGGCTCCTCCATATCGCGTCCTCAAGCCATAGAATTCACCGGCGTGGGTCACTTGGCTAGAGCCGGCAAGGTCGTAAATGTAAGCGCCGGGGACATGCGAATGCCGAGGGCCGCGATTTGACCACCTTGGGGCGTTCGAAATTCTATGGTTCCCCGACGGCCGACAACTTCCGGGTATTTATCAATGCCAAGGGAGAAAGATGTGTGACCGTGTGGTGCAAGGTTCACCGTATCGACCGCAACGAGCAAGCCCATGTCGTCACGAACAATCACCGGCACGTGCACTGGTTGTGAACCTCTGTTGTTGACCGCAACTCCGGTAACCCGCCCGGCAGTGTTGTCGAACGCTACGAGAAATCCATCTGCAGTCCGCTGTTCCAAGGGCACGACGGCTTCCTGCCCATTGGGGTTATATCGAAAAATGACAAATCCTGCGACGTTTCCATCACTATGGACCTGCGCTGAACCAAGCCTAGGCAACCCATCCGAGAGCGGACCGCCGCTTTGTACGATCAGCGTAGATCCCGCGGCCAACACCCGACCAACAGAGGACGTCACCGCGCTGGAACCTCCAAGCTGAGGAAACGTCAAAGGGATGGCTAGCGGCGCTCCGCTTCCCGAAGCGAAAAAATTCAGCTGTGTCTGTGCGGGGCTCGTCCCAGTGTTAACTAGAACAAACGTCGTCTCCCATCCCGCTCCTGTGGCGATATGGGCAATGCTGCCGCCGGTGTCGCCGCTTCTGGTGAGCGCGGGTACCGTAGTCAGAGTTAAGGCGTTTCCGGCAGGCGTCATACGAATTCCCAACACGCTTATTCTGCCCCCTGACTGTCTAACGAATTCGATTGTGCCCCGTTTGTTGGCTGTGACCGCATATCTCTCCGACAACATGAATGAAGCATGACCGTTGCTTTCCAAAACTAGACCGGCTCCCGGATCGCTGATGATCGCGCCATTGTCGTCGCGAATGACGACCGGAATATTCGCCGCGTCACCCGAGACGTTTTGCACAGCCACACCGAGGCCGACCCCACCGGTATTGTCGAACGCGAGCAGGTAGGATCCGGCGTCTCGCACTTCCACTGGAACCACCGCCTCCTGCTCTCCTGGAATCCATTGGAAAACAGCGAAACCATCCACGGTATCCGTGGCCGAAAGTTGGACCGAACCGGTTTGCACTGGAGGCATCTGCGGACCGGCGGTGTCGATGATCAGTGAGGCGTTGGGCGCAAGAGTCCGCTCAAGCGATGACGCCGAAAGAGGAACCGACGTTATCTGTGAAAGCGTTAATGGCAAGTTCAGACCGCCTGACGGATCTCCAAACAGGTTCAACCTGGTGGTTGCCTGCACGGCGGCCTTGTTCACCAGAGTAAACGTTGTTTTCCAGGCATCCTGCGCCGCGATGTGCGGGATGGAGCCCATGTAACGGAGTCCCGAAGAAGGCTGCCCGACCTGCTCTACGGTGAACGGTAAATTAGCGATGGTGAACGTGGAAAACAATGATGCACCACTGTTTGCATTCACGCGGAATGTGACCCGTCCGTTGCCTATACCGGAGTGGGGGCTCGTGATCTGAATCCACTGCGGGATCCCCGAGATTGTCCATCGGCAGTCCGGCGTCGTCGCGGTGATTTCGACGCTGCCCGTTCCACCTTGTGCACTGAAGGACCAACCGTTCATGTTCAAGGAGTGACGGCACACTCGGAAATGAACCCATGCGTATTCGGCGGCAATCGCGCGAGCAATCTCCAGCCGAAGCTCGTCACCCCGATCGGAATTCGTCATGATCACGGCGCCATCTCCAGCACCAGGGTATCCGAGGATAATGCTCCGGAATCCGCGATTCGCACCGGTGTGATAGAAAAGACCGCCATCTGAAGCCAACTGCATTCCTAACCCGTAGTTCGGGGCCTCCTCGGTCAGCATTTGCTTGATCGAGTCCGCCGAAAGCACACGGTTGGATTTGCCCGAAAAGGACTTCTGAATTTCGATCACAAATCGAGCTAGGTCCGTCGCGGATGTCCATAGTCCAGCCGCTGCTAACTCCGGATAGATCATCCAACGCCCAGGAATGGCGGACCCATCCGCAAGATGTCCGCTGGCGGCGTTCCGCGTTAATTCCAACGGAAGAGGCTGCTGGAATGTGCTGCGGCTCATTCCGAGTTTGTCGAAAATCCCGGTCTGCATCCATTGTTCAAAGAAACTGCCGGTCAGGTCCGTCAAGAGTTGTTGCAGGATCAGAAAACCGCCGTTGGAATATCGATACTCCGTGCCGGGCACGCCTTCCACACGAATGGCCGGCGAATTAGCGGGCGGTCGACGGCCATCCAAAATCTGGACCAATGTCGGTAGTGGCTGGCCAGCAAAATAGCCAAAGTAGCCGAAAGTGGGCATTCCGCCCATGTGCGATAGAAGGTGGCGGAGTGTAACACTGCGCGTAGCTGTGAATTCGTTGTCAGGGATCTTCCAGGAGGTCAACCTCTGGTTCGCAAGATCGTCTAGTCCAAGCTCACCTCCCTGCATCAAGGACAAAATCGCCATAGCTGTTAGGGGCTTACTGATGGACCCGGCCTGGAACAGTGTTTCGGCGTCGACCGCTTCGGACCCTCCCACTTCCAGAACGCCGTAGCCGCGCGCCCATTCGATCGCGTTGTTGTGAATGACCGCGATCGCCACGCCGGGAACGCGATAGAACTCCATACGATCCCGGATATTCCATGGAGGTGGAGGAACGGCTACAGCAACTGATGAGGGAAGCAGTCCCTTTTCGATGCGTTCGATCCGGCTCTCAACGGTTTCGTTGAGGTCCGATGCGGCCGACGGAAACACAGTTATGAAGGTCAGCCCGACGAAAGCAATGACCGCAGTAACCCAAACTGGGACCTGAGTGGCAAGCTTCTGACGACGAAAACAATTACTCCAACCCAACACCCGATGGATCATGCCAAATTGCGGGGAACACGTCCAGACCCAGGCGGTTGTAGCATTGAGGATGGGGAATATTGCGTTCGTCGCGCTCCCGTGATCATGCTTGGAGGGCTGCCAAGATGTTAAATGACGTGGAACTTACGGCATTTTCAATCCGTCACTTTCCCTTGTAATCGATTAAAAAGATAAGCGGAGAGGGGATTCGGACTATCGACATCAAATAATATCCAGTCACACCTTTCTCTGCACGCGCTCGATGACGTTCTCATGGAGTTGCTCCGCCGCGAGACGTTGCTCAAACCAGCGTTGAAATGCCCGACAAACCGAAGCTAAATCCGGCGAGCGTCCTGTCGTCGACGAACCATCGTGTACGGATTAAAGAATGCCTCTACCAAGGTTTCTCCTACCTTATCCACAATCGCTTAAGGAGGCTGAATGGACGGATTTGCAAAATGCCGCGGCGTTACTCATTCCCAATCGTTGCAGGACGGGTTCAGCGTCCCAGAGTCGGACTTCCGGAGAGTGAAGATCGGTTTTCTAAACACTTCGGCGTTTTCGAGGAGTTTTTTGTAGCCGTGCGGTTGAAATGACAGAAAGTCATCACTGGAACAGACTCCGTGCGCGTTTGAGCCGAATTGTCTGGAAGCTTTGTTTTGCAGAGCTCGTAAGGATCAGTGCGACAAGGAATCTGCCTTTGGCATCACGACTGCCTCCAAGACTGAGTTCCGACTCGACATGTCGTACACCCTCGGGGCGTCGTGATGAGCATTGACTCGTCTTGTTTCCTGGATGTCGCGGCGCGCCAGGTGATGAAGGCCTGGACGGCCAACAACTGGGCGTGATTCCTTTCACGACACTCGCACGGCCGTTCAGGGGATGTACGGGCGATCTCGTCTCAATGATCGCCGGCCCGCAACGACGACCTCCCCTTCGATCAGGAGGGCGAGCGTTGCAGCCTGTGGTCGCCGGCGACAGACTCGTTTTGTTTTCGGATGGCGTCGTCGAAGTCTCGAATGACCGCGATGAGTTCTTCGGCGTCGAACGCCTTGCACATTACTCTTAACAGCCAGCGCGGCCGCATCGCCAGACTACTCAGATCGTTGCCGAGTTGCAGCGCTGTGTAGGTGCAGATGCAGACAGTCATTTTCAGGACGACGTGACTTTGGTAGTGATTGACTTTAATGAACTCTGTGACTGACTACCTTTCGTCGCAAGAAACCAGGATGGTAGGTTGAAGGAGATAATCCTTGTTCACGTGGACGTTTCCAAAGCACGATGTGCTCACACGCACCGAACATCGTAGCGACTACCTGAGGTTCTCTCTCGAACCGTTAGCAACTTGCACTCCTGCTGACTTCGGCAGAACGATGAAGTAGCGGTTGTTGGAGGAAGACCGTGATGTCGTTCTATCGCCGGTGGACGATCGCCTGCACGGCCGGTGAGGTCTTGGGCATCGGCGCCGCTACTAGTGCGGCTCTCGGGATCAACACACTCGTTGGAGAACCGCAGTCGCTTTCCAGTCGTCTCGCGACACTAGTTGTATTCGCGGCCGTCGGAACCATTGAAGGACTTTCGTTGGGCTACTTCCAATGGCGCGTCTTGCGCAGCCGACTGCCGCGGCTCCGAGCGGGCGAATGGGTAAGTGTGACTGTGGTTATGGCGGTAGTGGGCTGGATCGTAGGCATGACGCCGTCGCTGTTCCTCGCTCCCGAGGCCGCAGTTCAGGAAGAACCCGGCCTCGGGATAGTTCTACTCTTTGCGGCGGCCGCCGGTGCGAGTGCGGGCCTCTGTTTCGGCGCGGCGCAATGGTGCATCCTCCGCCGGCACGCGGAGCAGGCAGGGCGGTGGATCTGGATACATGTCCCGGCGTGGGCGCTCGCTCTGTGCGCTATTTTCCTCGGCGCATCGTTGCCCTCCCCAGGGTCGTCAGGCTGGTTCGTCGCACTTACCGGTTCAGCTGGAGGTGTGCTCGGCGGGCTGTTGTTGGGAGCGGTCACCGGCCTCGTCGCACGAAAGCTTCAGCCGTGGGTGGATGAACAACACTGGTCTCTTAAAGGAAAAGTGTGCGGGGTCACTGGCGCGAATTCCGGCATCGGACAAGAGGTCGCGTTCGGTCTCGCGCGCCTCGGCGCCTCGGTCCTGCTGCTCTGCCGCGAGCTCGACGAAGGCGAACGGGTGCGGCGGTCCATCCTCGCGAAACAGGCCGGAGCTGATGTGTCGGTAATCACCTGCGACATGAGCGACTTCGATTCCATCCGGATAGCTGCCGCTCAATTACTCCGGGATCAGGAGCGTCTCGACGTGCTCGTGCACAACGCCGGAGCGACCTTTCCCAGGCGCACAATAACTCCGGACGGCGTCGAAGCGACGCTGGCAGTCGATGTAGTGGGACCATTCCTCCTAACCGCTCTGCTTCGACAGCGGCTTGAAAACTGCCGCGCTCGTGTCATCACACTGACCGGTATCTATCAGCGCAAGGGCCGCGTCGATCTAAGCGACCTCCACTTTGCCCGTCGCCCGTATAACTGGCTCGTCGCCAACAATCAGGCGCAGAAGTGTCGGTGGCTGTTCATGTCGGAACTGGCGCAGCGTGCACCCCAGTTGATGACCGCCTCCGTGCACCCAGGTGCGGTGCTCACCCGCGCCCAGGCGCGCTTGCCACGTCTGGTGCGCGCCCTTATCCGTACGCTTGCACGTCCGGCCTTCGTCCGCCCGGAGGTAGGTGCGATTCCCGTCCTAAGATTGACCGCCCATCCGGATTTTTCCCACTTGGCAGGACGCTACTTCGATCGGTGTCGCTTGACGTCGGATGTGGCCGATCCTGCGCTTGCCGCGGCGTTTTGGTCGGCGTGCGAGAAAATCACCGGTGAACCCTGGCCGAGTGCGGAACTGGCGGCCATCCAAACGATGAATCCAGCAACTCCTTCTGCTACGATTATTCCTCACTAACCCCGCGGTTTACCAATCCGCTTTCAAATCCCCAAAAGTCGAGCAGTGTTTACTCACGCAAGCATTCCTGTGAGGTACGTCGGGATCCGGAAGAAGCTGTCAAGCGAGACTCGAACACCCAGCCTGATTATGCCGGACAAGATAATCCTGAACGAACTGATGAAAAACGCTCGCAACTCGCATTGCGGCATATCCCATTGCGGAGGCGCACCGCTTGAAAACCGTCCAGCGTTGTCTCATTCGTCCTCGCAACAGGGTTCGAAATCGGTGGATATTCTGTGGGACGGACAGGCGCATGGTGCGCCTAAGTCTTTCATAGTAATTGGTAAGGAGCGGAGAGGGGGGGATTCGAACCCCCGGCACGGGTTTTGCCCGTGCAACTGCTTAGCAGGCAGCCCTGTTCGGCCACTCCAGCACCTCTCCGAGGTCGTCTGAGGGGCGTCGTACAAGCCCCTGCAGTGTATGCGCAGGGGTTTCATTATAGGGGATGGAATAGGAATTCACCACAACTCGCGGTGATCGCGGCTCGACTGGAGCCGTTTTATGTCCCCGTTGTTTCGAAAGATCGAATAGAATCCGCCGCATGCTCGACAACCGCGAGCGCTGGATTTTTGGCTTAACCGCCGCCAGCGCGTCCGCAGTATTGCTTTCGATTGCAGCATCTCAAATCCTACTTACGTTGGCCCTCGTCGTATGGCTTCTTTCGGGACGGCGAAAGTTCGTTTGGCCGGGATACAGCATCGCGCTCCTCGCCTTTTTTGCCACAACTCTCCTTTCTTTGTTGATGTCGCCCGAACCCCATGTTGGGATGGGTTCGATCCGAAAATTCGTTCTTTTCGCAATGGGTTTCCTTGCTGTGAACTTCGTAACGAACGCCGCGCGAGCGCGCGGAGCGCATGTTGCGTTGTTGTCAGTCGCGACGTTCACGTCATTATTTGGAATTGTTCAATTTGCTATCAACTATTCGAGATTTGCGGCCACTCAGGCGTTGGCGGACGATCCTACGGTTTTGGCGCGTATCACGGGTTTTATGGGGCATTGGATGACCTACAGCGGCGAGCAGTTGCTCGTTTGGTCCGCAGCTGTCCCGGCACTGGCCACCCTTGGACGAAAATGGTTTGGCCCGGTGGCCATCATCGGAGCAGCGATTGTTTTGAGTTTCACCAGAAGCGTATGGCTGGGAGCGGTTGCAGGCGTGGCGGTTGTCGCGATGATGGTGCCTCGAAAGGTCTTAGTGGGAGTTCTATTGCCGGTTGCCTTAGTAGCAGTGGCAGTGTCTGGATTGATTTATCATCGTGTAGCGATGAGCATGGTTCGAACATTTGCACCAGACTCGGGCCGCATGGAGATGGTCATCACCGGAACAAAAATGATTAAGGAGCACCCCTTGTTTGGCGTCGGACCCGAACGCATCGCACGGGAATTTCCGCGATATTATCGCGGGCAGACAGGCCTGGATTCTTTCTATTACGGCCACCTTCATAACAACGTCATGCAGATAGCAGCCGAACGCGGCCTTCTTTGCCTGGCGGCCTTCCTATGGTTGGTTTTCGAACTCTACTCTGACATGTTCAGCATGCTGAAACTGTCGAACGAACAGACCCGGTGGAGCGTCCTGTCGGCGCTGGCGTCACTGACGGCTTTCATCGTTGCAGGGTTCTTTGAATACAATTTCGGCGACTCCGAGGTCTTGTTACTCTTGTTGTTCATCGTCTCTTTGCCTTACGGACTGGCTGTTCCTTCGCACAGGAACCACGAATCGCCTGCCGCCATTTACCCTGGCGTTGGTCCCCAGGGCCTTCCCGTGTGAATCGGCCTGGACGCCGGAGTGCTATTTGAAAATGTTTACGAAAATTCTTATCGCTAATCGGGGAGAGATTGCTGTACGGATAAACAGGGCATGTCATGAGCTGGGTATGCTCACCGTAGCCGTGTATTCAGATGCAGATGTGGGTGCGCTTCACGTTCGCAAGGCTGACGAAGCATATTTCATCGGCGGGGCGCCTTCGAGGGAGAGCTATCTTGCGATCGAAAAGCTAATCAATGTCGCCAAGCGATCCGGAGCGGACGCGGTTCACCCCGGATATGGATTCCTGGCTGAGAATGCCGCGTTTGCCGCCGCATGCCGCGATGCTGGACTCACCTTCATTGGTCCTTCGCCTGAATCCATCGCACAAATGGGTTCCAAAGTCGAATCCCGCCGCGCGGTGGCCCAACATGGAGTGGATGTGGTCCCCGGCGGCCTGGATCCGGTGGAATCCGACGATGCTGCAAGGCAGATGGCGGCGTCGATTGGATATCCGGTGATGTTGAAGGCATCGGCCGGCGGCGGCGGCAAGGGTTTACGCCTTGTGAAGTCACCTGAAGAATTGCAGAGCGCTTTAAGAGATACGCGATCGGAAGCTCTCGCGGCATTTGGCGACGGGGGCATCTACCTGGAAAAGTTTGTTCACAATCCCAGACATATCGAGATCCAGGTTCTAGCCGACAGGTATGGCAATTCCGTCCATTTCGGAGAGCGGGAATGCACAATCCAGCGACGTCACCAGAAAGTAATAGAGGAATGCCCCTCTCCCGTCCTGACCCCAGATCTTCGACAAAGGATGGGTGAAGCAGCGCTCAAAGTTGTCAAAGCCGCCCATTACTACAACGCAGGGACTGTCGAGTTCCTTGTGGATAACGATCGAAATTTTTATTTCCTGGAAATGAACACCCGACTTCAGGTCGAACACCCCATTACAGAAATGGTCACGGGGACCGATTTGGTGAAGCATCAACTGCACATTGCTGCGGGAAACGAGCTGACGATTCGCCAGAAAGATATTGTTATGAGAGGTTCAGCAATCGAGTGTCGGATCTATGCCGAAGATCCGGAGAATAATTTCTTCCCTTCTCCAGGCAAGATCACTCTGCTTCGAACACCTTCCGGGCCTGGAATCAGAGACGATTCCGGAGTCTACGAGGGCTGGGGGGTGCCTATTGACTACGATCCTCTACTGTCAAAGCTGATAGCTTGGGGCTCTACTCGCAACGAGGCTATTCAAAGAATGAAAGGCGCGCTTCGCGAGTATCGAATCGAAGGCATCAAGTCCAATGTGGCATTTTTTAGGGACGTCCTTGATGATCCCTCATTCAAAAAAGGTGAGTTTGACACGGGCTTTATTGATCAATGGCTCCAGACCAACAAAAGCGAAGGTTCCATCGAGAGAACAGAACGTGACCTCGCGACCGTGATAGCAGCATTGCACCATGGCAGCCGGTTGAACATAGGGGCCGAGCCAAAAACTACAGACAATCCCTGGAAAATCGAAGGACGACGGCGAGCTCTGCGAACTCAATGAAATACACTGCGACCTTTAACGGCGAGATTGTCGACGTCGAATTCACTCGAAAGAATTCACGAACGATCGAAGCGAAGATCGGCGATCGGCAATACGTTCTGGAAGCGAAAGCTGTTGAACCTGGAATCTACTGGATAGCTTGGAACAATCAGTCCCTGGAAGTTTGTGTCGTCGATCAGGAAGATGGCTATGTTGTGGTCCTGAATGGCAAGCGCCTCCAGTTAGGTTTCGTCGATTCTCGTAGCGCTTTGCGCCGCGCCGCCAAGCATAGTCATAAAGGCATCGCGGAAATCCGAGCGCCTATGCCCGGCAAGGTGGTTAAGGTTCTGGCGACTCAGGGCTCCGAGGTCCAGGCGAATGAAGGCATCCTCGTCATCGAAGCGATGAAGATGCAGAATGAAATCAAATCACCGAAGCCAGGCGTGGTTAAGCAGCTCAATGTCGTGGAAGGAAATGCGGTTAACTCTGGGGATCTTCTGGCGACGGTCGACTAGCCCAAACTGCATCAAGTATCGCCAGTGAGCGTTGGCGATTCTTTCTAATCGCTCTTACCCGCACCCTCGAGGATTCTCTGAGCTAGATAGTTTGTGATCTTCGCTTGATTCCGGGCGGTTTCGGAAAAGGCCGACTTGAGCGTCTGATCCTTCCGGTTGAATATCACTTGTCGAATTTGAGCCTGCACGCGCGGATCAGTTAAATCCTTTTGGCCGCCGGCGTCCTTTTCAAGCAGCTTCACAAGGTGATAGCCGAACTGACTTTCAACCACTTGTGAAAGCGTTTCACCAACCTTCAATCGTTGAACACCCTGGGCCAGCTTCGGATCAATGTTCTGGATGGCCTGAAGTGGCTGAAAGTTCAAATCGCCTCCATTGGCGCTGGAACTAGGATCTTCTGAAAAGTCGCGCGCCACTACTGCAAAGTCCTGACCACCCTGAACATCCCGTAGAAGCCGGCTTGCCTTCTGACGGGCTTCATCCGGAGTTTTTGCGTCGTCATTCTTGCCATTACGAACCTGCGGATCCGGAGCGGGCGTCACCAGGATGTGTGCAATGCGAAAACTTTCGGGGAGGTCGAAACTCTTCTTATTCTTCTCGTAGAAATCCTTGATCTCGGCGTCTGAAACGGAAATCTTCGAGGTGATTTCTTTATTGATCAGTTTCTCGATGGTGAGACTTTTTCGCAATTCGTTGCGAACGTCGTCAATAGACATGTTTTGCTGCTTCAGAAGCTCTTGAAATTGTTCCTCGGTGTATTGCCCCTTGAATTCGTTGAACTTGACGTCGACTTCCGCATCGGTCGCACTCAAACCGCTTGCGCTGGCCCGTTCGAGAAGAATCTCATCGTTGATCATCTGATTGAGTAGCTGAAGCTTCAAATCTTCCGCTTCTTCGGGTGAGGGAGGCTGTTCGGCGCCAGTGATTCTACTCTGAAACTGCTTCTCCAACTCGGCGGTCTTGATTTCCTTGCCGTTAACCTGGGCCACGACGTCATCAGAAGCAGTTGTATCCGAACTGCACGAGGCGGCTGTCAGCAAGCATGCTAACAGCGGCAACATCTTCAAAGCTTTCACAAGGGCTCCCTACCAGAAAATTTTCGTGATTGTAGCATCCGCAGACGAGGCTTTGCCAGTGCAACCCCCTTTGCTGTGTTATACTTTTTGCCTACTTTGCAAGGGAGATTGCCTCAATGGCGCAGCGTTGCGAAATCTGCCAAAAAGGTCCGATATACGGGAACCGGGTCAGTCATGCCCATAATTTGACAAGAAGACGGTGGAATCCCAACCTTCAGAGAGTTCGGGTGGTTGTAGGAAAAACCCATAAGAGCCTGCGGGTTTGCACCAGTTGCATCCGCTCCGGCCGAATCACCAAGGCGTAAAGCGACTAGGGGACCTGTTCCTCATTCACCCGTTTCCCCCAGGATTGCTACCTTCTTTACGAATCGACCCAGGAACGCGTCTAAAGGCTGGGAGCGTCGAAGGTTATATGCCGTTGTGGGGCCTTATATTGGTGTTGGCGTCACCTGGGTTCGTCCAAGCGGAACCGCAGTACTATGGTTCGCGCGTGCAACGCCTTGTGTTGGAGGGCGCACCGTCGCAAACGGACCTTCAGACCGTGCCGCTGAAGGTGGGAGATTTGATCACTCCCGAAAACATCCGGGCCGGAATCCAGGCGCTCTACGACACCGGCCGTTACAGTCAGATTGAAGTCGATGTCACCCGTACGGACCTCGGCGCGGTCGTTACTTTCAGAGTCGTTCCCCACTCCTACTTCAGCACATTCAGGCTCCTGCCTGAGGGCCTGCTCGAACGTCCGCTCTCCGGATACTTCAGAATTCCAGTCGGCCAGAAGTTCTCACGTTCCAGTGTTGATTCCATTATTCGAGACACGCTGGATCTGCTAAAGGCCCAGGGCTACTTTCAAGCGGCCATCTCGCCCGAATACCAATTCGATAACAACAACCGCCTCGTATCCGTAGTGTTGCGCACTCAAGCCGGACCTCGCGCCCAAGTATCGAAGATTACGGTCCAAGGAGGAGAACAAACTTTTTCGCAGCGTGAGTTGCTGGGCTTCTTCAAGGTCGACGTCGGGGATGACTTTCTGGCGGCCAAAGTTGAAACCGGAATGGCAAATATTCGGAAGGAGTTCACTGATCTTGGCTTTGTCAATACCCGTATAACGGTGGAGCAAAGCTACATGTCGGCCGCCAAGGGCGTAGAGTTAATGCTCAACGTGGAGCCCGGACAGTTCACTCTCGTCCAGACCCGCGGATATGACATATCCAGAAGGAGACTCCGGGAGCTTGTTCCCATCTTTGAAGAGGGGGCTGTTGATCCCGACCTTGTCGAAGAAGGCCGCGTAAACATCGAGCGATTTCTAGAACAGCAAGGGTACTTTGAAACGACGGTGGAATCGGAACAGGTCGAAGCCCCGCTCGACAATGCCATTCAGATCAACTACACAGTAAACGCCGGACCCCGACACCGAATCCGGTCGGTCAATATCGAGGGGACCGATCTCTTCAGCGATGACGAAATCTAGAGACGCATGCGAATACGCAAAGCGGGACTGCTGGACAGCGGCCTGTTCAGCACAGACATCCTGGAACAGGATGTCGAAACCATCGAATCGATGTATAGAAGCGCCGGATACGAAGGCACCAAAGTTCAGGGAGGCTATGAAGAACGAGACCACGCAGTGGACATCACGATCAAGATCGAAGAAGGCGAGCAAGTCCATGTCGATTCAATCGCA
>CAZIPZ010000025.1:0-7596 GCA_964541075.1 uncultured Solibacteraceae bacterium
CAATCTGTTTCGCTGCCATTCATCCCTCCTATTTCTTTCCGGCGGCTTTGCCGGAGGTTCCGATGATCCCAAGAATTTCATCTTCACGAAGGATCAGATATTCGTTCCCGTCCACTTTGATCTCCGTACCCGAATACTTTCCAAACAGCACTCGGTCGCCTTCTTTCACTTCTAGAGGAATGACTTTTCCATCTTCGAGCCGCTTACCCGAACCCACGGCAACAACCTCACCTTCCTGAGGTTTTTCTTTTGCCGTATCCGGTATGATGATGCCGCCTCGAATCGTTTCCTGTTCCTCAATTCTCGTGATCAGAACTCGATCGTGCAAAGGCCGTACTTTCATGGTCTGGCTCTCCTTTTTCCTTTTATTTTAAGAAGATTACAACGATTGATTAGCACTCCTCTAAACCGAGTGCTAATTTTAAGAATCTAGCTTGTTCGATGTCAATAGGCGAATAACCTACGCCTACATGGCAGGAGAAGGAAGAGACGGCGTGCGGTCATGTCTGATTTTGGATTCCTTAACCCAATGCAGAACCTCTTCAGGAGTGTCCACTGTCCTGATGATGTCGAGATCCTCGACTGCGATCATCTTTTCCCGCAAGAGTGTATCTCCAACCCAATCGAGCAAACCTTTCCAGTATTGTTTTCCAACTAGAATCACCGGAAAAGGCTTGATCTTCTGAGTCTGAATCAGCGTAATGGCTTCGAACAATTCATCGAGCGTACCAAATCCGCCCGGAAGAATCACAAAAGCTATCGAGTATTTGACAAACATCACCTTGCGCACAAAAAAGTAGCGGAAGCTGAGAAGCTTGTTTGCATAGATGTTTGGTTTCTGCTCGAGCGGCAATTCGATATTGAGTCCTACAGAAACTGCACCTGCTTCGGCGGATCCTTTGTTTGCCGCCTCCATGACGCCTGGGCCACCGCCGGTAATGACTGAATATCCGTTTTTCCCAAGCAAGGCCGCAACCGCTTCAGCTTTGTCATATGCATCACTCCCCGGCAAAACGCGGGCGGAACCGAAAACCGCAACCGCAGGCGGAATCTTCGATAGCATTTCAAAACCTTCCACGAATTCTGCCATGATGCGGAAGATTCGCCAGGTGTCCTTTGCTGTGAAGTCATCAATGACATATTGCTCTTCGTCTCCGCTATGTTTCATGCCCACGATTCTCCGAAAAAGGCCTTTGACTTTGAAAAATCATTCTAGTATTTAGAAACCCATGGCTTCTGAAATCTCCTTCTGCCCACTTTGCGCCGGAAAACTCGATGCCGGAGATGATGAACAGTATGTATGCGAAGAATGCGAAACAGAGTTTTTCATTCAGGTTGTGGAGGAGGGAGATGAGGAAGAAGAAGAGGAGGAGTACTAACTCTCCTTCTTAAATTGTTGGTGATTCGCTCCCTTGATGTGCATTCGGAAATCATAGCCTTCCATCTTTATCGTCTTGCACATTTCAAATAGTCTGGAACGCATCTGATCCCCAATGCGCTCCGCCAGCGTATATGCAATTCCCTTACGAGCCGTGTTCAATTCCTCTTTGTCCTGGTAGTTCGTCGTAAAGATAGTCACCTTGTTTTCGTTGTAGCGATAATTAAGGATGTAACTTACCGTGTCCTTGACCCAAGTTGAAGGCGTTTGTGAACCCAGCTCATCAAGAACCAGCACCTCAGTCTCCAAAACTGGCGCAAGCAGAGCGAATTCTGAGGACTGTGACACGTGGCTGTAGGAACTTTGTATTTCTTTCAACAACTCGGGAAACGCCCGGAACAGACAAGGAACGGCCTTTCTTCGGATCATCGCCTTGATGATGCCGACCGCCAAATGAGTTTTGCCGACTCCCTGAGGTCCCACAAAGAGCAGTCCAAAAGGTGTCGTGGTGGGATATTCCTCCACGAAGGTGTTGGAAGCGATCAATGCTAACTCTATGGTCTGTGTGGCAAGACCGGGCAGGAGGTCGAAGTTCTTCAGTTCACAATGTTGATAGCGGGCCGGAATTTTGGCTTTTGCGATGAGCCTTTGAACGCGAGACTCTCTATAGCAATCGCAACGGACAACACCCTCGACACCTTCCTTCGAAAGCTGCACCCAGCCGGTGCCGTTGCACTCTGGGCAGCCGGAGAATGCGGTGGTGCTGATCTTACTCACGACCGGATTGTACCTCAGTTCAAATAACCGAGTAACTGTCGTGCGCGTTGCGAATGCCTCAATTTCGAAAGCGCTCGTTCTTCAATTTGACGAATCCTCTCTCGGGAAAGGTTCAACTCTGCTCCGATCTCGGCGAGGGTCTGGGGGTCCCGATCACAAAGTCCGAACCGGCGTTCGATAATCAATCGTTCTTTGTCGTCGAGTTGCGACAACAAAACCTGAAGTTGCTCCTCGAAGGACTGAGCAATCAAAAGTTCGTCGCTTGGTGTAACGCTGGCGTCCTGTACGATGTCTTCCAGTCGGAGTTCATCGTCTTCTCCAAACGGCGCACTGAGCGACACTTCACCAGGCACGCCTTCCAGCAGGTCGCGAACGTTCTCCTCCTTCATATCGAGCTTTTCGGAGATCTCCTCAACGCTTGGCCTATGGCCGAGCTCCTGCGTCAGACCCGCAACCTTCGTTTCAAACCGGTACAGTTCATGCTTCAACTTTGGCGGAATCCGAAATATCTGGCTATTGTGCGCGATGGCAGCAAGTATCGCCTGACGAATCCACCAGCTTGCGTACGTGATAAATCGGACGCCACGCGCAGGATCAAATCGGGACGCCGCCTCAATTAGTCCCATGTTCCCTTCGTTGATCAGTTCATGAAGAGGGTAACCGGATTTCGAATACTTTTTCGCCATTGCGACGACGAACCTAAGGTTCGATTCGATTAACTTTCGGAACGCGTCCTCATCGCCTTTCTGTACACGGACTCCGAGTTCCAGCTCTTGCTCGGGCGTCAGCTGCGGGAATCTGGAGATGTCCTTAAGATACAAATGGAGCGTATCAGCTCCACCGACTACAGGTTCGTATGTGCGCTTCATCGTTTGTGCCGGGTTTCACCGGCGTTCCTATTTGCGAAGCTTAGTGAGCGCTACGTGAGGGGGAGTAACCTTGACAAGTGCATGTTGTATCTTCTGGTTGAGTTCAGCAGACCGGTTCGTAAACTCATGCTCGACATGCTCGATAAACTGCTGCATCTCGCGCTGCATTTCCTCCATCCGGCTCCTCATATTGAGAATAACCTCGACACCCGCCAGATTGACGCCCATATCCCGAGTTAGATTCAGTATAAGTTCCAAACGTTCAAGATCCTCTTGAGTATATAGACGGGTGTTGCCCTCCGATCGTGAGGGCTTGAGGAGTCCCTCGCGTTCGTACAAACGGAGAGTCTGCGGATGTATATCGTACGTTTCGGCGACAACGCTGATCATATATGCCGCCTTCCCCTTTTTCTTGCGATCCATCACGGTTTCCAAAGGTCCGCGCGCGGGTCGCCGGGATTGAGCCGGGCGAGCTCTCGCAGAATTTCCTTCGACCGTTCATCCCCAATTCGGGGCACGACGACTTTGATCTCCACGTACTGATCGCCGCGAACATCGGGATCCAGCAGAGAGGGCATTCCTTTGTTTCTCAGGCGGAATTTTTGTCCACTCTGGGAGCCCGGCGGAATTCGAACCAAGGCTTGGCCGTCTATCGTAGGAACCTCGATTTTTGCACCGAGCGCTGCTTCAGTCATCGTGATTGAAACGACGCAATGAATGTTGTCTCCAACCCGGTTGAAGAAAGGATGCGGCTCGGTCTTGGCAACGATATAGAGGTCGCCGCCCGGACCGCCGTAGCGCCCGGCGTCACCCTTTCCCACCAATCGTATTCGCGAGCCGGTTGATACACCTGGGGGAATAGTCACCTCCAAGGTTTCAGCGGCCGGAACTCTTCCCTCGCCGGCACAATCATTACAAACCGTAAACGCGCGACCAGTACCTCCGCAATCTGCGCATGTGACGGCGAACTGCAGGTGGCCTTTCATTCTGGTGCTCTTGCCGGAACCACCGCACATTCCACATGTCGTTTCCCGGGATCCAGAAGCCCTACCGGTTCCACCGCAGGAATCGCATGACCGCTTTCGGAAGACGGTCAATGCCGTGCACAAGCCGCGGATGGATTCATTAAAGCTCAGAGAAACCTGATGCTCCAGATCCTGACCCCGTTCCGGCTGGCGGCGCAAAATACGGTTGGCAAAAAACTGGCCGAAAATCTCATCGAACTCGGACGCCTTCGAATGCGTGAAATCAAAACCCTGAAAACTGAATCCCCAACTCGCGGCCCCTGGATCCAATACTCCGTCTGTATAAAAACCGTTAGCGTCGTAAAACTGACGCTTTGACGGATCACTGAGGATTTCATAAGCCTCAGTGATCCTTTTAAAGCGTGCTTCGGCAAGATGATCACCTGGATTGATGTCCGGGTGATACCGCCGGGCAAGCTTCCGAAAGGCTCTTTTGATGTCGTTCACAGAAGCCTTCCTGCCCACTTCAAGAATGATGTAAAGATCTTCCTTGCTCGCCATGAGCCGCACTCGTTATCCGATCATTCTTTTTTCTTGTCGTCAGCATCGACATACTCGGCGTCAATGACGTCGTCCGAGCCTTTGCCTCCACCGTGCGAACCAGCGCCGTCTGAAGATCCCGCGCCTGGTTGCGCACCGGCTTTGTACATCGCCTCGGCAACTTTGTGAGAAGCCTGGGTGAGCGTGTCAGCCGCTTTATTGATGCGATCCGCGCCTCCATCTTCCAAAGCTTTCTTGCAATCCGCAATTGCAGCCTCGACATTCTTCGCGTCGGCGTCCGAAAGCTTGCTTCGATGCTCCTGCAGCATTTTCTCGGTCTGATACACCAGAGAATCCGCGCGATTTCGAGCTTCGATTTCCTCCTTCTTCCGGCGATCCTCGTCCGCGTGAGACTCCGCTTCTCTCACCATCTTGTTGATGTCATCCTTGGACAACCCGCTGGACGAAGTGATCGTGATCTTCTGCTCCTTGCCTGTCCCGAGATCTTTTGCGGAAACATTAACGATACCGTTCGCATCGATGTCGAACGTCACTTCAACCTGAGGCACACCGCGAGGAGCAGGAGGTATACCAACCAGATGAAACTTGCCTAGCGTCCGATTGTCCCTTGCCATAGGACGTTCGCCCTGCAAAACATGAATTTCAACGGACGTCTGGCTGTCGGCCGCAGTAGAGAAGATCTCGCTCTTTCGAGTCGGAATCGTCGTGTTCCGCTCGATTAGCTTGGTAAAAACGCCGCCAAGCGTTTCGATGCCAAGAGAGAGCGGAGTGACGTCTAGCAACAGCACGTCCTTCACTTCGCCGCCAAGCACGCCAGCCTGAACTGCAGCCCCAACAGCAACGACTTCATCCGGGTTCACCCCGCGATGCGGCTCTTTTCCGAACAACTCGCGAACGATCTGTTGAACTTTTGGAATCCGCGTGGATCCGCCAACCAGCACAACCTCATCGATGTCGCTGGGCTTCAAACCGGAATCCTGCAACGCCTGTTTGCACGGACCAACTGAACGCTGAAGTATGTCGTCGACCAGCGCTTCGAACTTTGCGCGAGTCAGTTTGAGATTCAAATGCTTCGGTCCAGTGGCATCCGCCGTAACAAATGGCAGCGTGATTTCTGTTTCCTGAACTGTCGAAAGTTCCATCTTGGCCTTTTCGGCCGCTTCTTTCAGACGTTGCAGCGCCATTTTGTCCTTCGAAAGATCGATTCCTTGATCTTTCTTAAACTCATCGATAATCCAATCGATGATGCGCTGATCGAGATTGTCGCCCCCTAAATGGGTGTCCCCATTGGTCGCTTTCACCTCGACCACGCCTTCTCCAACTTCCAGAATTGAGATATCGAATGTACCGCCGCCGAAGTCGTAAACAGCGATCGTCTCGTCCTTCTTTTTATCCAGGCCATAGGCGAGAGCAGCTGCGGTAGGTTCGTTAATGATCCGAAGAACTTCCATACCGGCAATGCGGCCTGCATCCTTTGTCGCCTGACGTTGAGCGTCGTTAAAATAAGCAGGAACCGTAATTACAGCCTTGTCCACCTTCTGTCCGAGATAGTCTTCAGCCGCGCTCTTGAGCTTTTGAAGAATCATTGCGGAAATTTCAGGCGGAGAATATTCTTTGCCCATAATCTCGACCCGCGCGTCGCTGTTTTGGGATCGAATGACTTTGTAGGGCACCATCTTCATTTCTTCGTTAACTTCGTCATAACGCCGGCCCATAAACCGCTTGATTGAATAGACCGTATTCTCGGCGTTCGTTACAGCTTGACGCTTCGCCACCTGCCCGACCAGGCGCTCGCCTCCTTTTGTAAACGCCACGACCGATGGCGTTGTGCGACCGCCTTCTTGATTGGCAATAACGACGGGCTCGCCGCCTTCCATCACTGCAACGACTGAGTTCGTGGTGCCAAGGTCGATTCCTATGATTTTGCTCATGTTAACTCCTCCAGACCTGAAAAAGCCTGCTGACTTCAACGTCTAATATAAAATATGAGTACTATATTGTCAATTGTTTCTTATAGAGATATTGTTAGATTTATTGACACACAACGAGAAAGTCAATAAATATAATCGGTTAGGTATTATTCTTGGATCGGCTGCTGAAGATTGCTGTCCCGATATCCGTAGATCCGCTGCACCCTTCTCACGTACGCCTCAGCACTTTGTTCGGACTCCGGGGCGTCCGTCCATCCTTTATATCTTTTGACCCCATCCCATAGCCCATACCGTTGAACATAACCTTTCAGGATGCGAACACCAAAGTCGACGTTGTCTTCAATCTTGAACAGATTTATGTTTTCCCGGTCTACCGTCTTGCTCCAGGTTGGCAAGTGTATCTGCATCACTCCAATGGACTCACTGGGGGATATTGCGAAAGGATCGGCGCGGCTCTCCAGAATCAGAATGCTCGCCACTAACTTCGGATCGATATTGTATTTCCGGCTGCTGCGGACCACTGCTTCAGCGACCCTGAGTAGATGGGTCTCCTCAACATCGTAGGGCTCAAGCATCGTGCCGATAGCAGATACGGAAGGGGCGGGTGCGGCGGGCGTCAATTGTGGGACGACACCAGGGGCCGGGTTGGCGTCAAGGTCGGAAAATGCCGAAGGACCGGCAGTCGAAAAACCGTAGGCTGTAGCCAGAATAATTCCACATATAATGAACAACTTAGAGGATCCTGAAACCCATCCGCGACAGGTGAAAAAATGAACCAGATAACGCGCGTTAAGCCCTACCTCAATACCGCGACACCGATTGCAAGTAGCGATTGGCTGCATGCATCCTCCTTACACGAGGTCAAACCGTGGATTGTTGTCTTGGGCAAGAAAGCGTAGCGTCTTTGAAGCGTGAGCAATTGAAAGCCCACCGGAAAATCATACAGTCTGAGGAGGTGTTTGCAAGGAAAGAGTGCCATAGAGGAATGGCGGTGGAAAAACCTATTGAGAGAGATGGGCCGCTCAGCTACTATGTAGAGTTTCCCTTCCTGAGAAATCGCTTCAGCGTCGTATATGTCTCAATCACTTAGACTACGGGTAACCTGTGAACGAGCT
>CAZIPZ010000025.1:7606-10583 GCA_964541075.1 uncultured Solibacteraceae bacterium
AATAATTTTTTTCAACTCAGGTCGATACTTTGAAGCGCACGAAAGGTGGGAGGACCTGTGGAGAGGCAGCGCCGGACCACTTCGTCTCTACTATCAAGGGCTGGTTCAAGCGGCCGTTGGTCTTCATCATCTGGGTCGGCGAAACACTGAAGGCGCCCGTTCCCTCTTAGTCCGGTCGTTGGAAAAACTGGAGCAGTACCCTGAGGCTTTCGAGGGCATCCAGAATGGTGAGTTGGTTCACGACCTTCGCGCTGTCTTGAACAAATTGGAGCCCTTTCCGCTCCGGATCGCGCGATTGCAATAAGGTTTGTTTGTGGTACAGTCGGAGAGTTAATGTCGTTCTAAGAGAACCACATGGAGAGATGTCCGAGTGGTTGAAGGAGCACGCTTGGAAAGCGTGTGTGGGGGTAACTCCACCGTGGGTTCGAATCCCACTCTCTCCGCTTAGCGCAAGAACTCAACCTTAGGAGCGAGTCGCCGGCCTTATCAGGCTTTGGGGGCTGCGCAATTGGAGCCTGCAAACCCCGCCAGGTCCGGAAGGAAGCAACGGTAGTGGGTCAACCAATGTGACGCAGTTACCCCCTGGCCTGTACCCACCTAAATGAAATACCAAGTTATTGCTCGGAAATTCAGACCGCAGGTTTTTGAAGATATCGTTGGACAAAAACCGATTGTTCAGACCCTGCAGAACGCAATACAACTGAACCGCATCGGCCACGCTTATCTTTTTTCGGGCCCACGCGGCGTCGGCAAGACCACGATGGCACGGATTCTGGCGAAAGGCCTGAATTGCGCCGAGGGGCCGACGATAACTCCTTGCAATAAATGCCCTTCTTGCCTCGAGATCGCTTCCGGCAAATCGATCGACGTATTCGAAATCGACGCCGCCTCCAACACCGGCGTGGATAACATCCGGGAGCTTCGGGAAAACGCAAAATACGCTGCTGCTCGCAACCGCTACAAGATCTTTATCATTGATGAAGTCCACATGCTCTCAACGTCAGCCTTCAACGCTCTTTTGAAGATACTCGAGGAACCACCCTCACATGTCATCTTCATCATGGCGACCACAGAACGCCACAAGCTTCCTGCAACCATCCTTTCCCGTTGCCAGCAATTCGTCTTCAGGACTATTTCGCCCGGAGAGATTCAGGAACACCTACGGAGCATCGCGGACCGCGAAAGTGTAAAAGTCGCCGACCGAGCGCTGAGCTACATCGTCAAGGCCGCGGAAGGAAGTATGCGGGACGCGCAATCACTTCTTGATCAGATCATTTCGTTTAGCGGGCAGGATGTAGGAGATGAGGACGTTCGGGACGTCCTTGGATTCATACCGAGCGAAATCCTGGAACGTACTCTCGATGGGCTTGCGAATCGCAATTCAAAAATGCTTCTTGAAAACGTAGCAATCGTCGTCGATCAGGGCCTGAACCTGCAACAGTACGTCAGGGAGGTCATTGGAAAGGTGCGCGACCTCCTGGTAATGAAACTCGGTATGGAAGAACGCGTTCTGGCAAGTCCCGAGGAGAAGCGCAGCCTCATCCACCAGGCGGAACGTTTTTCCGAACAGGACCTCATTCGCTTTTTCGATATGCTGCTTCGCCTGGACGGCGACCTTCGATGGACGGCGCAGCCGCGATTTCATCTGGAAATTGGATTTATAAAACTAAGTAAGGTCGGCCATGTTCGAGATATCGAGGATGTTATTCGCGACCTTCAGACCGGCCCACGCCCCCCATCTCCACCGCAGCGCTTCAATCCCGCCGGCAACCTACCATCGTTCCCGCAGGCTGCTCCCACAGCAACCCGCCCGGCGGCATCCGATGATGTGAAGAAATCCGTCAGCAATGAATCGAGCGCCTCTTTGGAGTCCCAGATGTTCACCTTCAGCGACATCCTGGTCCGCCGAGTCGAGGACAGATCGGAAACGACCGCCGTGCACCTGCAGAAAGCTGATCGAATTGAGAAGACGGACGCAGGAATTGAAATTGTTGTTAGCAACGTTACCGCGATGACGATGCTCCAATCCAAGGAACACAAGTCAATCCTGGAGAACGTCGCCCGCGAAGTGGTTGGTAAACCCGTTTCGGTGTCTCTTATAATGAAAGATCCGCAGCCTGCAGACTCCGGAACCGCAGACGGCGCCAAGGATGAACCCTTGGTGAAGCGCTTTCTAGAGGTTTTTCGAGGAGACCTGGCTCAAGTCAAGCCGGCCAAGGGGGAATGATTCGATGAATATGCAGCAACTGATGAAACAAGCTCAGAAAATGCAGGAGCAGATGCAAAAGCAAATGGAAGCAACTGTCGTCGAGGCCAGCGCGGGCGGGGGTATTGTTTCGGTGAAAATGAATGGAAATAAACAGTTGCTGTCTATCCAGATTGATCAGGAAGTCTTCGCGGGAAATGATAAGGACATGCTTCAGGATCTGATTGTCGCCGCGGTCAACGAAGGCATCCGCAAGATCGACGAAGCTTTAGCTGGACAACTCGGAAATCTCACAGCCGGAATGAAGATTCCTGGCCTCTTTTAAACGATGGCCGATATTGCAGATCCGGTTAACCGGCTTGTGGAGCAATTAAAGAAGCTGCCCGGAATTGGAAACAAGACCGCTCAACGGTTGGCGTTTTTCATTTTAAAGATGGACTCTGCCGATGCGTCGCAGTTCGCGGAAACCATTCTCGACGTTAAGCGTTCCATCCGCCGATGCTCCATTTGTAATAATCTCACAGACATTGATCCCTGCCACTTCTGTATCCATCCCGCCCGGAATGATCGCATCCTGTGCGTTGTTGAGGAATCGAACAACATTCCGCCTGTCGAGAAAACACATGAATTCAAAGGCCGATATCACGTACTGATGGGTTCCATTTCGCCGTTGCGAGGGGTGAGTCCAGACCAACTCGCCATAGGGTCGTTGCTCCAGCGATTGCAGGTGGGAAACATCGAGGAGGTTATCGTTGCGACAAATCCAAATGT